>CAJWXP010000013.1 GCA_913049785.1 uncultured Dehalococcoidia bacterium
CCCGTGGATGCTGGCCTGGCTATCACCACCCCTGCGACGCAGAACCGACAACGCAGTGAGACCCTAGAGGAAGCGAAGAAGCAGGGGGGCTAGGCGCGTTACGTGAGATTCTGTCTGACTGCACTCTGGAAGAACGATGGAAGATGACTGTGAAGAACGTGGTGGAGCTGTATGACCTGCCTTTCAAGGTGGAAGGACCGGATCAAGCCAGCGTCAACTATCTTCCAATACCGAAAGTCAAAACGTGGCGGAACGTGAACCCACTACCCGAGGTGGAAGTAGCGACTCAGACGAAGTAGAATGGCCACAACGTTTAGATTCCTATCGTAAAATCGTGTTTTAGGAGAGGGTGATGTCAAAAACGGTACAGGTAGACTCGGTAGCAGAGGCATACATCGAGCTTCTTGCTGCAAGGGGTGTTGATTATTTCTTTGGTAATGGCGGAACGGACTTTGGGCCCATCGTTGAAGCCTATGCCAAGCGCATCAGCCAGGAACAGATGCTTCCTAAGCCCATTGCTGTGCCTCATGAGATCACCGCCGTGGCAATGTCCCATGGGTACACCATGGTGACGGGCAAGCCCCAGGTGGTCATGGTTCACACGCTTCCCGGGACGGCCAACGCCGTTGGGGGCATTCTGAACGCATCGAGGGCCAACATCCCGATCCTGTTCACCGCTGGTAGGACGCCTATCACCGAAGGCGATTTGTCTGGTTCTCGTGATGGCGGGATCCACTACTCCCAGGAGTCCTTTGATCAGGGTTCTATGGTTCGTGAATGGGTGAAGTGGGACTATGAGCTTCGGGCGGACGCAGACCTTGAGGGTGTTGTGGATCGCGCGCTGGCCATTTCCCAATCGGAACCCGCCGGCCCCGTGTACCTGACATTGCCACGAGAAGTCCTTGCCGCGAAGCGTGAGGAGTTCACCTACAGCGAGACGCCTCGTATGGCACCGGCAACGGATACAGTGTCAGCGCCTCCGCTGATTGAGGAAGCGGCCAAGGTTCTTGCGGCAGCGAAAAGCCCGATGCTGATAGTGCGAGACTCCGGTCGCGATCCCAAATGCCTGCAGCCCCTGGTGGAGCTGGCAGAGCTAATCAGCATGCCGGTCTTCGAGGCTACATCGGCGTACGTGAACTTCCCGCAGAGCCACAGCCTCCACGCCGGATCGGGCGCCGGTGAACACGTACCTACTGCTGACGCCATCATCCTGCTGGAAGTGGATGCCCCCTGGGTGCAGAAGCGGACCCCCCCTTCAGACGATGCCTGCATCATCTCCATCGGTCAGGACCCCCTTCATACAGACATTCCCATCCGAAGTTACAGGACAGACATCACCCTGGCTGGCACACCTCGACTGACAATTGCAGCACTCGTTGAAGCCATCAAGAAGATCGGTATGGACGCGGCTGCAGTGAAGAAACGCGCTGCCAAGTGGTCTGCGGCCAGGGATAAGCGCGTTGCTGCAAACGAGGCACGCGCGGAGGCAGGCAAGGACCAGTTCCCCATCAACAAGTCGTACTTTGGGCGAGAATTGTCCAAGCAACTGGATGAGAAGTCCATATTCATTGTGGAACTTGGCGCAGACAGCACACAGTTCCAGTTTGATACCCCTGGCGATTCCTATGCCCATTCGCCGGCCGGTGGCCTGGGTTGGGCTCTGGGCGCGGCACTTGGTGCCAAGCTCGCCTCGCCGGACAGGACAGTTGTGTGCGCTGTAGGCGACGGCTCATACACGTTTGGCGTCCCTACTGCGGCCCATATCACCTCTCACATGCAGAACCTGCCGGTGCTGTTCATCGTTTGGAACAACGGCATCTGGAACGCCGTCAAGAGTTCTGCTAAAGGCTTTGCTCCTGAGGGAGTAGCGGCTAAGACGAACACCTGGACATTCACGGCCCTTGACCAGGACTTCAACTATGAGAAGATTTGTGAAGCGTCTGGCGGCTATGGCGAGAGGGTGGAAGACCCCGCAGAGGTTCCTGCAGCAATCAAGCGCGCACTTCACGCCGTTCAGGTGGAGAAGCGCCAAGCGCTCCTAAACATCATCGGAGGCTAGAGACCCTGCCGGAAGGCAACTGTCCGGGCTTTCTGTTTGTTTTTGCAGAGCACCTGCACCGCATTGGTGGTGCAGGTGCTCTCATGTCGACGAGTATCACTAGGGGAGAGACAGACCATGCTCCATGCCCTGACCAATGTATCTACGTTCCGCTCTTTGGAACATAAGGAGTGGGGTATTTTGTGGTTGGCCGGACATCTCTGGCACCTTGCCTTCTGGATGGACCTCATCGTTCTTGGTTGGTTGGTATTGGAGCTTTCCGATTCAGCGTTCCAGGTTGCCCTTGTGGGGACTTTCAGACTCATCCCAATGGGCTTCTTAGGCGTGCTGGCAGGGTCCCTTGGTGACCGTCTCCCTAAAAGAAAGCTCCTGATCTTAGCCCAGATAATCAACCTGACGGTCACCGTTGCTTTCACGGTGATCTTGATCTTTGACCTTGAGAGGGTATGGCTGATCTATCTAACGGCCCTCTTGACCGGGTCAGCATGGTCCATCGATTTTCCCATTCGACGCGCTTTCATCCGTGACATGCTGCCCGCGACCGCCATTGTGAACGCGATGGCGATTGACGCTGCCTCCCTCGTCGGTATGGCGATGGCGGGTCGATGGATAGGTGGAGGACTTCTGGCGGCCTCAGGGCCTGTGCTGGTGTACGGTTTCCTCGTTGGGTGCTACATCGTCGGGTTGGCTTTGTTGGTGCGGATGCCCAATCCAACGGTCGAACCCAGGCCGAGCACAGCAGCTCCCTCAGTGGTTAAAGACCTGATTGCGGGGTTTGTCTATGTTTGGCGGAACCCTGCCCTGCGCGGAGTTCTCCTGGTCACCGTGATCATCAATTTCTGCGTTGCGCCCTATTTCCAACTGACTCCGGTCTTTGCTAAAGATGTGTTTGACATAGGGCCGGGGTTGTTGGGCCTTATGAGCGGAATGGACGGATTAGGCGCGTTGATAGGAGCCTTGGTTCTCGCATCGATGATCGGGTTGGTCAGGCTAGGGAGGGTGTTCGCCATCGGATCCATCGTCTTTGGGGTCGGCGTACTGTTGTTCAGTCAGGCACCAAATTACCAAGCGGCGATACCCTTCCTGGTCATCGTGGGGTTGGGGACCGCCGGATTCGCGGCCATGCAGACAACGATCACCGTCACTCAGGCAGAGCCGGAAATGCGAGGCAGAGCAATGGGCGCTGTAGCGTTGGGAATCGGCGTGATCCCCTTGGGGATGGCCTTCGTGGGCGGGATGTCTGAGTGGCTGGGAGCAGCGGAAGCCCTGGGGCTTACATCGCTGATCGGGCTTGGCTTGATCGCTATGGTGTTACTGTTCCAGCCCGATCTCCGTAGAGCGAAGCAGTAGCGGGTTAACGGTAGTACACGATGCGGCCGGTGGGCATCGCCGATGGGCATTGCCCCTCGCCATGGGCTACAGACAACTCCGTGTCCGATAGCAGTTCTCCGTGGTCATGACCTTCGGATCGACAAATGTTGGGTCTCCCGGCCGCGTACGGACATCCCAGCGATCTTCGCTATGAATTCCGCGCGCATCTCCTCGCTGTAGTAATCGTATGGACACGCAGCATGGAGCAGGCTGGTCAACTCTCCCATCCCCTCGTACCGCTCCTGGTTGGCGAAGGGGACTATTATACGCTGGTCGGTCACAATGAAATCCCACGTGTGCGCAGGATCCGTCCCGGTGGTCCAGCCGATCAGGTCGCCAGCCTTCACCTCGACGTTGACATGGACTGCTGCACCACGCGTATCGTTTGGGCCCTCTTCGGCGGCCAGAGATGCGAAGGGCTCGGCCAGCGTTGAGATATGGTCAAGCCAGAACCTCACATCGCATGACGCCTGAAACCGTACGTCGAACTGTGAGGCGACATACGGTTCACCGCTGAAGGGCTGCATTCTGGCAAGGTAATGGGTGATTTCAGTGGCCACGGCGTCTGCCGGTGCGTAGACGGGTGTTGGCTCGGCTACATTGTTGGCATCTGTATACATGGTGTGATACTGGCGGTTCTTCAGCCAGTTCC
This sequence comes from uncultured Dehalococcoidia bacterium, assembly GCA_913049785.1. Classification (GTDB taxonomy): domain Bacteria; phylum Chloroflexota; class Dehalococcoidia; order Lucifugimonadales; family UBA1127; genus UBA1127. Next base: position 4,083 of record CAJWXP010000013.1, read on the forward strand.
CGCTGGTGACAATGGTTGGGTTGATCATCTTGAGTTGTTCCATGTCCGTGTAGAAGTGGGTGAACGTCAGGTCTGGTATCCACGCAACTTGGGCTGGATATGAACGGCAAAGGTGAGCCTGATGCCTCGACGTAGGCAATGCGTGTAGCAGTTGGTTGAACGAACGCTATAGCTGGCGGTGGTGGAAGGAACGGAGGGTAACTCGGCAGAGGTGCGGGTGCAGTCGTCGGAACAGGAGTGGTTGTGGGGATCGGTTGCGCCAGAGGGGACGGCGACACTGCGGTCGATTCAGGCGTGCCGGCTAGGGGTTGGGCTTTTGGAGCGTCAACAGGTGCCGTCGGACGTGGCACACCATCGCTCGTGCAGGCGACCAACAAAGTTGCTGCAATCAGCGCAAATGTCGCTACAAACCGTTCTCTCCCCATATGTCCATTGTAGACGGCCTTGCAACCTGCCCCTGTGCTATGCTGTCCAAACGTCGTTGCTACTGCATATCGGAGGCAAGGATTGCCCGCCCCAACCACCATTGGACACCTCATAGACGAACAGCTTCCCGCCGACTTACGGGAGTTCCTGCACACCGCCGGAGAACACGCCGCCGGTGAGGGGTTCAGGCTTTTCCTGGTGGGTGGGATGGTTCGCGACCTGCTCCTTGGTCGGCTGTCGCGCGACCCGGACCTGTTGGTGCAAAGCGCCAATCCATCCATGAGCGACGCGCCCGACCTTGCCAACATGCTGGCAAAGGCCCTTGGCGGCGAAGTGGCATCAGTGTCCCAGTTCGGCACTGCCAAACTCAGGGTCAGCGGGTTTGAAGCCGACCTGGCTACCGCTCGACAGGAGACCTACGCTTTTTCTGGCGCACTGCCCGATGTGATGCCGGCTACCATCGAAGAAGACCAGGCACGGCGCGACTTCACGGTGAACACTCTGGCCGCAGACCTATCCCCGGACGCTTTCGGAACATTGCTTGATCTTCACGGAGGCGCTGACGACTTGCAGCAGGGCACGTTGCGCGTGCTCCATGACCGCAGCTTTCAGGACGACCCCACGCGGCTGCTGCGCGCTGCCCGATACGAGACCCGACTTGGCCTGCACATGGCGCGGGAGACCGAGGCTGCCGCACGGCGTGACGCTGAGCGCCTGAAGCATGTCAGCGGTGACCGCGTTCGTCACGAACTCGAGCGCATCTTCGAAGAGGCTCAGCCGGAGCTCCCACTGGCGCGTGCCGATGATCTGGTGCTGTTCCAGACCCTGGTATCGACCCTGGAATGGGCTCCTGAATTGAGCCGTGCAGCCCAGGCTATCCGCGAAGCGGGACACGAGACGACACCATTGCTCTACCTGGCATTGCTTTCTGTGCCACTCGCTAAGGGAAACTCGGAAGCGCTCGTAGCTCGACTCAACGCCCCGGTGCCGTGGGCCGAGGTGATCCGAGATACGCACACGTTGCGCGTCAGGTTGCCATCGTTGGCCACAGAGAAGATCCTGCCGAGTACGGTGTACGCGAGACTTTCGGGTTTAACTACAGAGTCCATATTGGCGTGGAGTGCCCTCGCCCCAGACCAGACTATCCGCGGTCTCTTGCTGAGCTTCTTGATGAAGTGGCAATCGGTGAAACCGCATCTGACCGGCGACGACCTGCTGGCTTTAGGTGTGCCTCAGGGGCCACAGATTGGGGAGCTTCTTCAGGAGTTATTGAACGCCCGACTCGATGACGTGGTGGTTACGCGTGACGATGAGGAAGTCTTGGTGAAAGACAGGATAGCGGGGTAGCTAAAAATCAGGTTTCAATCCTAGGAGTGAAATGGCGAAAGAAGTTCAACTCTACTGGTGGAAGAAGTGATCCGTGTGTCGAAAAGTGAGGGAGTTGCTCTCACAGGCAGACGTAACCATGACGGAAAGGGATTTCTTTGCGGAGCCGTTCACTGAGGATGGTTTACGTTCGCTGCTGGGTGCTAACCCGGCGAGGGACGCTTTTGCCGCACGCAGCCCCACGGTGAAGAAGCTCGGCTTGGATTTGGACGCCCTCAGCGATGATGAACTACTGAAGCTGATGATCGAGGAGCCTCGTCTGATCCGACGACCCATCGTGGTCATTGATGGACAACTCATCCCCGGCGCGAACGAGAAGAGGCTGGCGGGGTTGCTGTAGCGATGGGAATGTCACTATAGAATCTCAAGTTGCAAAGATAACCGTAGGCAAATAGGCCCAGGGCTAGCCCTGATAGGTAACCGCCAGGCACTCAAGTCAAGGACTTGTCCTTGGCCTGCCGGCGACGGAAGAAGAGGTACTGCTGTGCGTACCCCGCGTTGGGGTTGAACGTCTGGTGCGCCCAGGCCAGGAGTTTGTCATAGGGTAGCTCTTCACCGTCAAGGTACCACTCCTCGAACGCGCGCCGTACCCATCGGTCTATGGGCACGGCCTCCAACTTGTCCAGAGCGAAGAGTAGAACGCAGTCGGCAACCTTTGCGCCCACGCCGGGCAACTCCATCAGTGTGGCTTTCGCTTCGTCATACGAGGTCTCGCGCAGCGTGTAGAGATCAAGCCCGCCTGAAGCCACTATCTCTGCGGTCTTTGCCACATACTTCGCTCGGTAGCCCAGGGCCAGGGTACGAAGAGTTTCTTCGCCCGCAGACGCCAGGGCCTCGGGCGTTGGGAACCCCTGCCGTTGGATGCCACCCAGCGTGTATGTTTGGCCGAGGTCGTTCGCCAGGGATTCCTGCATCTTGGCGATGCGCGGGATGTTGGAATTCTGGGAGCAGATGAAGGCGGTGAGGCACTCCCAGGGCTCCTGTCGCAGGATACGCAAACCCCAATGCTGGTGAATAGCCTCGGATAGGCGCTCGTCCTTGCAGAGTTCTTCGTAGATAGCTGGTAGGTCGTCGTCCAGCCGGAAGTACCGTTGTACGGCATCCTGGATGCCCGGGACTGCGGGGACGCTGCACTGGACCGACAGTCCGTCATCCGTGCGTTCCAGCGTGACAAGCTCACCGCGGATGAAGCCGCTCCACACACCATCGGCCTCGTGCCAGCGAAAGGCCTGGCCGCTCTCTAGAGTGAGAGGCAGGTTCAGGGGTTGGTCTACTCGAACTTCCACTCTGGCGATGTCTGATGATGTGCTCATAGGTGTGCTTGAGTATAAGCCAATGGCACCCGTGTTGCGGGCATAAAGGAAGGGGCAGTCAATACAACTGCCCCTTCCGGTTAGTCATCTCGTCATACTGGCGAGTGTTTAGTGCTGTCAAGCGAGGGAGTGGTGGTGCCCCTTCACTTCCACGTCCACAGAGAACGACTTGAACATCAGGAACTGCTTCAGCCCCAGGTCGATGGTCTCAGACATACCTACCAGCGTCGGCTCAACCAGGATTTCAACGTCTTCCAGGGCGACCTTGTGATACCCCTGCGTGTTCTTGCCCCGAAGATAGGTGTCGACTGACACCTGCGCCTGGCCGCCTCAGCCGATTGCGGAGATGAAATCGATCGCTACCCTACCGCCCTTGTGACGGATGTGCTCGAGGGCCTGGTCAGTTATGTTCAGGTGCATCATGTGCCTCCGGATCCTCAGTGGTTACGTCGAACAGTGTTTGCTTCTATAGCCTTAGACGCCGTTGGTGCGATGGAGATGCAGGCGTGGCCTAGCCCTGGGATGGAGCCGTCAGCCAGCCGGTGACCAATCCTGGCAGTTCGCTGAGTTGCGGTCGTTCCACTGTGCAGTCCGGCAGCGACTTAAGGAACAACGAGCCGTACGAGCGTGCAGTCAGCCTTCGGTCCAACACGGCCACAACACCACGGTCTGTGCCTGTGCGGATCAATCGACCAAACCCCTGCCTGAATCGCAGGATTGCCTGGGGTACGGCGTAGTCACGGAACGGCTCCTCGTACCCTTCTGACCTCGCTGCGAAGATGGGGTCAGTTGGCACATCGAATGGCAACCGTGCCAGGATCAGGACAGTGAGCGCATCGCCCGCCAAGTCTACACCTTCCCAGAAGCTGGAAGTGCCCAGCAAGAGGGAACGAGGGTTTGAGATGAAGTCGTCCATCAACGCTCTGGGCGCGCCATCGACGCCTTGAGCAAGTACGCGGATGTCGTCGCCCTCAAGCGCAGTCCGGGCAACCTCTGCGGCAGCGCGAAGGGCTGCATGGGACGTGAATAGCGCCAGTGTATGCCCGTCTGCTGCGCGGGCCAGTTCCGCGACCGTCTTGGCGAGGGTGGCTGCATAACCGGTGCTGTTGGGCTCCGGCATGTCTTGCGGAAGCAATATAAGCGCCGCCTTGGGGTAGTTAAAGGGTGACCCCAGTAGCAACTCTTCCATCTCCTCAACACCCAGGCGCTCTCGCAGGGGGCCGAAGCTGCCCGCCACAGCCAGTGTTGCGCTGGTGAGTACGATGCTTTTTTTCTTATCGAAGAGTTTCTGCTTCAGGATTTCTCCAACATGGAGGGGCGCTGTACAGAGGACATGGTTGCTCTGCTGGTTTCCCTCCACCCAATAGATGTTGGCATCGTTCGGTCGAAGCATGAAGCCGTCTGCCTGACCACGGCTCTCCTCCAACGCTTCTTCCTGAGTAGAGAGCTCGGAACGGAGCCCGTCATAGTTCAGCAGGTCGAGCTTCTCCAGTCCGTCCAACGAGCTTCGCAGGCCAGAGACGGCACGGACCACGTCCGACAGAGCCGCGCTAGGGTTTTCCCACACGACTTCCAACTCGGACCAGTCTGGCTGCGTCCTGACGGCGGACGTCACGCGCATCTGGTTCTGCTGGCCGTTGTTGCCACCGTCGCGGTTCTTGATGAACCGGTTCAACGCTGCGAACATCTCGTCGAGTCGTTGTCGCGCCCTGGCCACGGCCTCCGTGAGATGCGTAGAAGCCTGTTCCGTGGCCTGCCTGCGTGATTCGCCTGCTTTGGACGTCCTGTAGGCGTTGACAACCTCTGTTGCCAGTCCTCGAGGGCCTGAGAGAGCGTCAAGGTGTTCCGTGAACTGTGCATAAGCGACTTTGGAGCCGAGTTGACTAGTTGCCTCTGATTCAAGGTGCTGCGCCTCGTCGACGATGAGGTAGTCATAGTCCGGGATGAGCCCGCCACCGCGTGCCAGGTCCGAGAGTAGCAGAGAGTGATTCACAACAACCATGTCTGAAGTGTCAGCCCGCTCCCGTGCAGAACGGAGGAAGCATGCGCCCTCTGACAGCGGACACTCGCGACTGCCCTGAGCGGAGAGCTTTTCCCACACGCCGTTGTCCTGCCTGCTCATTCGCAGGTCGGCACGGTCACCGTTGGATGTCTCCTGAAGCCAGCACGTCAGCTTCCCCATGAAACGCGCCTCGTCCACGCTGAGGTCCGACGATGATCGCATGTGAGACCAGCGTCGAAGGCAGAGGTAGTTGGCGCGCCCCTTCAGTGACGAGAACAGCAGGTCAGTTGCATTTGCGATGCCCGCTTCCGCCAGCGTTTCCCCTACCGTAGGGAGGTCTTTGTGGATGAGCTGCTCCTGCAGGCTGATGGTGTTGGTCGAGATGACCACCCTGGTCTTGTTACGCAGCGCAAAGTCGGCAGCGGGGAGGAGATATGCCATGCTCTTGCCGACCCCTGTGCCAGCCTCGACGACCAGGTGTTCCTCGTTGGCGAAGGCCTGGGCGACACCAAGCAGCATGGTTTCCTGCTCACCCCGGTGCTCAAAGCCCGGTATGACGCGTTCCAGTGCCCCACCAGCGCCGACGAGGGCGCTCGCCATCTCCTCAGGCGATAAGACATCGCTTTCAGCCGACTCACGTGGCCTGGCTGATTTGGATCGAGGGGGGTGGAGCCTCTTTTCCAAGGTGGTGAGGTCCACGCCGCCCATCGCTAATGACGATTGCTTACCTTGAGAATCCTGTTCCTTGGTGATAGCTCGCAGGAGGTGTCGAAGCGGCCAGTTGGCAATGGAAGCCAGCCGGTCTAGCTCCGCAATGACGCCAGGATCCATATCGAGCGCTTTGTGGATAAGGGTATTCAGCACCAGGTGGGTCGCTTGAGCATCGCCTAGGGCACGGTGCGCGCCCCATTCGGCTACGCCAAGGCTTTTGGCCAGGGCACCAAGGGTGTAGTTTCCGTTGGGGAGGAGCATGGCTGCCAGTTCCCGGGTATCGAAGACGGGACTGGTGAACCGAACGCCCGCCTTCGCCAGGAAGTTGATGTCGAACCAAACGTTATGTCCAACAACGGGCGCATCGCCGACAAAATTCGCGAAGAGCGGGCCGACGGACGAGAAGGACGGTGCATCGCTGACCTCCTGGGGTTTAATGCCCGTGAGTTTTTGGATGAAGGGCGTGAGGGTGCGTTTGGTGTTGACAAGGCTGGAGAAGGTATCCAGCACTTCGGAGCCCCGGAATTTGACAGCGCCCACCTCAATGATCTGATCCTTGTCCGAATCAAGGCCTGTCGTCTCAAGGTCAAGCGCAACAAACGTGCTCTGCAGCGTGGTGGACTCCATGACAGAAAAGAGCGTCATTGTAAGCCTTGAAGGCCCGTCAATGGGGCGGTGATGTGGTTGAGAGGTGAGCCTGGAATGTGATGTGTCTCCACTGTAAAACCAGTCTAGCTATAGCGGATATGGCAGTCAACAGGATTTGAGGCGGATACTGGGGTAGTTGGTGAAAGGGCTACGCAGGGTCACTCGATGGTATTGCGCGATTCGCTCTGGGGTGAGCCGCTACGTACGTGCGACGAGCGCTCGCCTGGGTAACGTGTGTGTATATCTCCGTGGTGGTTGGCGTTGAGTGACCAAGGAGCTCCTGCACAACACGGAGGTCTGCGCCGCCGTCCAACAAATGTGTGGCAAATGAGTGCCGCAGCGTGTGTGGATGCACGGAAGCCTCGATGCCCGCTTCAAGCGCGTATGTCTTGACGAGCTTCTGTACGCTCCGAGGAGTCAGGCGACCTCCATCTCGGTTGAGGAACAATGCGCCGTTGTCCCTACGAGCTTGCAGGTGAGGTCGACCATCGTGGAGGTACACCTCGATAGCTGCGATGGCGTGGCTGCCCATCATGACGATGCGTTGCTTGGATCCCTTGCCGGTAACCCGGGCCTGATGCTGCGCCAGATCAAGGTCAGCTACGTCCAGACCTGTCAGCTCACTGACGCGCAGGCCGGCGGCGTACAACACTTCCAGCATGGCACGGTCGCGCAGGCCGGCGGGGGTTGTTACAGTCGGTGCGCTCATCAACTCGTCCGCTTCTTCAACATCGAGGAAGGCCGGCAATCGGCGTACTGTGCGTGCTGTCGATAGCGTCGTAGTCGGATCGGAGGGGATGTCGCCTTGATTGGCCAAATATCCAAAGAGGACGCGCAATGCGCTCAGCTTGCGTGCGACACTCTTGGGATCGTAGCCCAGCGCTCCTTTACGGACCGGGGGAACGAAGCCTCGACCGCCTATCATTGGTCGAGCGTCGGTCAACAGCCAGTGGAGATATGAGCGCAAGAATGGCCGATCTATTATCGCCAGATCCTGCCCCTGATTATCATCCAAGAAATGCCAGAAAGGCAGCAGATCCGTCATGTAATTGCGAACGGTGTAGGTTGTCAAACCACGCTGCGCCTGAAGGTGTACGCGCAGGCGGTTGAACAGCGGTTTTGCCCAGTGACCGTCACCGGGATCGCCAGGCAGGCCCGACGAGCCTTGGGAAACGTGACTTACCACGCTACGCCTCCACGGCCTCCGCCTCTTGCTCTTCGCCCTGAGACTGTTCTGATGAGCCAAGAGGTTCCGAGTACGCACACTTGGTGCACTTGGCGGTGATTCGGCCACGTTGCACCATGAGCCCTGAACATTCCGGGCACGGCTCGGGCACCGGCTTCTGGTTCACCGCAAAGTTGCAGGTGGGGTAGTTGGAGCAGCCGTAGAAGGTTGAGCGACGCTTCCCCTTCTTGGCCTTCCGCTCCATCAGGTCGCCGCCGCAGTCCGGGCAGGAAACGCCCGTCTTCACCTGCGTCGACTTCGCATTACGGCACTCAGGAAAGCCGCTGCAGGAAAGGAAGGTGGAGCCCCAGCGGTTCTTCTTCAGGTTCATCGGCTTCCCGCAGAGTTCGCACGTCTCGCCGGTGGGGATGTCTTGGCGAGGCATGTTCTCCGTCGCTTCCTGGATGCTTGTGGAAAAGAGGCCGTAGAACGTACTGAGCATCTCGCGCCAGCTACGGTCGCCCTGAGCGACTTCGTCCAGTTCGTCTTCTAGCTTGGCAGTGAAGTTCAGGTCTGATATCTGCTTGAAGTGGCTGCTGAGCATGTCACTGACGACTTTGCCAAGCAACGTGGGTGTCAATCGGCCGCGGTCGGCCTGCACGTAGCCCCTGTCCTGGATGGTGGAGACAATGGCCGCATAGGTGCTTGGCCTGCCGATGCCCTTGTCTTCCAAAGACCTGACCAGTGAGGCCTCAGAGTACCGGGGCGGCGGCTCCGTGAAGTGCTGCTTGGATTCCAAACCCAAGTTCTTCAGTGCGTCACCCGCAGCAACCGTTGGTAGGAGCTTGGCTGCCTCGTCCTCATCGCTGTCGTCCTGCCCCTCAAGGTAGAGGGCACGGAAGCCGGGAAACTTGAGGACTGACCCCGTTGCCCGGAACAGGTATGCCTGTTTCGACTTCGCGGTCGCATGAATGTCGATAGTCGTGCGGTCGACCTGCGCGTCCGCCATCTGTGAAGCCACAAAGCGCTTCCAGATAAGGTCGTACAACCGGTGTTGCTCAGCGTTCAGGAACGTACGCAGGCGATCTGGCGTCCGCAGTGCCGACGAAGGTCGAATAGCCTCGTGAGCCTCCTGCGCGCCTTTGACCTTCCGTGAGTACGTGCGGGTCTGGGCCGGAACGTAGTCTGCGCCGAATGCCTTCTTGATGTGGACGCGAGCTTCCTGCACCGCGGAAGCTGCCACGTTTGTGGAGTCTGTCCGCATGTAGGTGATGAGGCCCACAGAGCCCTGATCGCCAAGGGTCACGCCCTCGTAAAGCTGCTGGGCAACGGACATGGTCTTTCGCGCGCCGTAACGCAGTTTGCGCCATGCTTCCTGCTGCAGCGTACTGGTGATGAACGGCGCGGATGGGCGCTGCTTCACGCCACGGACCTGAACCTTCTCAACGGCGAACGTTGCGCCCTCAAGGCCATCGTTCAGTTTCTTCGCCGATGCTTCGTCGGGGATGTTCAACGCCTGCTTGTCGCCCACCTTGGAGTGCAGGTGCGATGTGAAGGAGTTGTTGGCCTTCTTGCCGCCCGTCGCTCCCTCTTTCTGGAGGAGGGCGCCGATGGACCAGTGCTCGACAGGTATGAACGCCTCGACCTCTCGTTCACGATCGACGACGATGCGAAGGGCTGCTGACTGCACTCGACCTGCGGAAAGACCCCACCAGCGGAGCTTCTTGCTGACCAGCGGGCTCAGTTCGTACCCAACCAACCGGTCGAGGACGCGACGGGCCTGCTGCGCGTCCACCAGGTCCATATCCAGTGCGCGAGGGTGCTCAAACGCCTCTTTTACCGCAGATTCTGTGATCTCGTGGAACACCACTCGCTGAACGATCTTGGGGTCTACGCCTGCCGCCTCTATGAGATGCCAGGAGATGGCCTCCCCCTCACGGTCAGGGTCTGTTGCCAGGTAGACGGTAGATGCGTCCTGCGCCAGTTCTTTGATCTCTTTTACCAGAGCACGCTTGTCCTGGGGGATCACGTACTCCGGGCTGAAATCATTTTTGATATCCACGCCGATCCGCGTCTTGGGCAGGTCCCTGACGTGGCCAAGTGATGCGATGACCGTATGCCCTGAACCCAGGATCCTCCCTATGGTTCTGGCCTTTGTTGGTGACTCTACGATTACAAGTTCTTTCGTCATAACTCCTCTAGTTTGCTGGCTGGTAGCTAGCCGCAGTCTCTCGAACACGCACATAGTGCATTGCGCCTACCTGCTTCATCAGTCCTTTGATCCCTAATAATGATAATGTGCTGCTCACATTGGCTACAGGCATTCCAGCCTGCCGACGAAGCTCGTCGATGTGGACCGGCTCCACGCCGATGTGCTCCAGCAACCCTGCTTCTTCGCCCTCAACTTCCTCTACAGGACTGAAACCGGGCAGCGATGGCTGCTGCTCCAACCTGGAGATGTTCAACTCCTCCAGTACATCGGCTGCATCCGTAACCAGTTTAGCTCCATCCTGTATCAAGCGGTTTGAACCCAGGCTGGACGTCGAGAATATGCTCCCGGGTATGGTGAACACATCCCTGCCTTGCTCCAACGCAAACCGCACCGTGTGCATCACACCGCTGTCCAGGGGCGCTTCTACCACCAGGACACCTAGCGAAAGCCCGCTGAGTATCCTGTTCCTCCGTGGGAAGTTCCGGGCGTCCGGCTTGGTTCCCAGCGGGAATTCGCTCATCAATACCCCGGTCCGCTGATCTTCTGCGCCAGTGACCTGTGACCAGCCGGATATACCACATCTAGTCCAGAGCCCAAGACCGCTATAGTACGGCCTACCGCCTCTATCGTTGTCCTGTGGGCAATCCCGTCTATGCCTTTGGCCAGCCCGCTGATGATGGTGATGCCTGCTATGGCCAGGTCCTTCACCAGCGCTGCACAGGCCTCTCGACCGTACGCAGTAGCACGTCGAGTGCCGATGACCGCTACTCCATGGGCATCGCGCTCTGTGAACGCTCCCTTGAGGTATTTCACCGACGGCGGGTCATATATCTCTTTTAACGCTGACGGGTATTCGGCGTTGTTCCATGTAAACGCTCGAACCCCTGCCTTGCCCATCCGCTCCATCTCTGCATCCGGGTCAATGAGCGACGCTCCGTTATTTGTCGTAGCGCGCTTCCTTCGATGCCCACTACCTTGAGACTGGACGCCGACGCTTCCCACGCTTCCTGCAGCGATGCAAACCCGCTTTCCAACAAGCGCATGCGTACAGTCCCAATCGATGGGATACGCGAGAAAGCTACCCAGTACTTCAGATCGTCCATAGACTCACTATACAACGACGTGCAACACGGGGGAATTGTTCCCGGAGTGCGACAAGAAGGAAATCAGAAGGCGAACCTACCAGTGGGATCATCGTGGCGGAGAGAGCGGGATTCGAACCCGCGAGAACCCTTCCGAGCTCTATACGCTTTCCAGGCGTACCTGTTCAACCGCTCCAGCACCTCTCCACAATGACAAAAAAGAGCTTCACCGCCGGGGAACCGTTGCTTCTACAGCAACGCAACCAGTGAAGCTTATCTAGTATGACTTTGTATGACAGTGAGTGTCAACGAAGTGGGGTAGGGCGAGAGTAATTGCCTGTGTGGCGGAGAGAGTGGGATTCGAACCCACGATGGGTTGCCCCATACCGCATTTCGAGTGCGGCGCGTTCGACCGAGCTCTGCCATCTCTCCGTGCTCGAGACTCTTTATAGGGTAGCTATATCTACTACGCCTCGCAAGCGTTTCGCACTCGCATAGGGTACGATAGCGCATATGGCGCTGGATTGCAGAGGAATCAACAAGAGGGATTGATGGAGAAATCACTGACCAAGGAAGAGTTCCAGAGGGAACTTCAAACCAACGTGGAGTACATTGCTGAGACCAGAGTGTCAAAGCTCTTGGGAATGTCCATGCCCGATTTCAAGGTCACCCACAGCGACCTTGAAGAGCGGGATGACGGCATGATCTATATCAATCCGGAACGCCTACGTTCCTACGTAGGCATGGTGTCTGTGGAGATCGTGGCGATGTTTGATGAAGCACTGATCGATATCGTATATCAGGAGAACAGTGCTGCTGAAGCCTAGGCACCGGTATAAGGGGACAGCTCAGACAACTCGATCATCTTCGCATCAGCACGGTTGCTGACCCATTCCCCCTTCTGAAGCAGGGTAGGTAGGACGTAGACAAGCTGAGACCTATCCAGGGGAACTGGATCCGTCTCTGCGGGAATGGTGACATCTATCCGACGGCGCTGATAGGCATAACCGCACTGCTCACCGTCTGCATGGTTTGTCTTGATGACCTTCATGGCGTCACCTGTGAATTCTGATACTTCCATATCCTTACCTTCCAATCACCTGTTTGGTAACTCGATTGACAAGTATACCCTCAAAGACGCCTAACGGTGTTCTTTGGAAGCTACCGCTTGACAAGCCTAACGGGTTTTCCCTAGCATGATACATATCCAGACATTGCGCCGGGAGGCACAAAAGTCGTTACCAGTGAGACGGAAGACCCCTTCTTACCTCTTATAGAAAGAGACATGAGAAGCACAGGCCTTTCAGTCATCGTTTCAAAGGTTCTGAGATGAGCGCTTGGCAAGCCGTAATTCTGGCCGCCGGAGCTGGCACTCGCATGCGCTCAGCAACCCCCAAGGTGCTCCACCCCGTTTGTGGCGCCCCCCTCATCCAGCATGTCATTGCCTCGCTCTACAATGCTGGCCTTGAACGGCCGATTGTTGTGGTGCCCCCCGATGCCGAGACACTTCGAAACTACCTTGGAACCAACGTGGACTTCGCCGTACAAGAATCTCCATTAGGTTCAGGCCATGCGCTCGCGTGTGCACGAGAAGTGCTCGGCAAGGATTCCGACAACATCCTTGTGATCAACGCCGATTGCCCTCTTGTCCCACCAGAAGGGATTCAGCTTCTGATGAGGTGCCACGAAGAGACCAAGGCAGAGTTGACCTTGATGACCGCCGATGGTGCAGATCAGGATGGGTATGGCCGGATAATCCGAGATGCCTCAGGTGCGTTCACGGCGATTGTAGAGGAACGGGAAGCCACACCTGAACAACGTGAGATCAAAGAAGTGAACGGCGGAGTGTATGCATTCCGGACGGCATCGCTGTGGCCGAATCTGGCGACACTCAAACCTTCCTCAAACGGTGAGATTTATCTCACAGACATGGTTGCGTGTGTACACCAGTCCCAGGGATCCATCGCGACGGTACAGGCAGGAGACCCTCACGATGTCCTTGGGGTGAACACGCGCGTCGACCTCGCAAATGCAGAGGCTGTCTTGCGAGACCGCATCCGGGAGCAGCACATGCTGGATGGCGTGACGCTGATCGACCCATCAACAACGTACATCGATAGCGGCGTGGTGATCGGCAAAGACACGGTCGTCTACCCCAACACTCATCTACAAGGCACTACGCAAGTAGGCAAAGGCTGTCGAATCGGACCCAATAGTTTGTTAAAGGATTCGGTTTTGGGCGCAGGATGCCGAGTTGTGTCGTCAATGCTTGAAGGCGCGACGCTGGATGCCGATGTGGATGTGGGTCCCTTTGCTCATCTACGGCCAGGTACTCATGTAGGCGAAAAGACGCACATCGGCAACTTTGTCGAAGTGAAAGAGAGCACGCTGGGCGTGGGTGTGAAGTCCGGCCACTTCAGCTACATCGGCGATGCTGACGTGGGTGATAATGTGAACATCGGCGCTGGCACGGTGATCGCCAACTTTGATGGCGTTACAAAGCACAGAACCACCATTGATGAGAATGCGTTCATAGGTTCGGACACCACGCTCGTAGCGCCGGTCCGAGTCGGCAAAGGTGCCGCCACTGGCGCTGGTGCAGTCGTGACAAAGGACGTCGATGCTGGTGAAACCGTGGTCGGCGTACCTGCCAGGCCCAAACCAAAGAAATCCAGTAAGAAGCCGGCCCAGGCATAGCATAAGAGGTGAAGTGTTTTGGATAGTGACCAAATAATCCCATTAGCGATCGGTATCGTATTTCTGCTGCTGTCCGCTGTCGTCTCTGTCAGTCGATCAGCGTTCTCCAGGGTTGATGCGAGGACTGACGAAGATAACCACCAAAAAACTGGCGTGTTACAGGGAGCCCTGAATGCGGTTCTCAGGAACGCTGCGGGAGCTACCTTCACGCTGTTTTTGTCCCGGATAATCTTTGACGGCATTGCTGCCGGCGGGCTGATCGTCTATCTGTTGAATACTAATTTGAGTCAAGCGGAATTCGTGGTGAGTCTACTGGCCGGCCTTGCCGTGTTGTTAGCCATGCCAACGTTGGTCAACCCGCTGAGCCGTAAATACACAAGCGGGATAGCCCTTGTTGCGGCCCCTGCTGCGTTGATTGTGGACTTTGGCCTAAAGCCGGTTACTCGCCCGCTGTATAAAATCTCGCAGTGGCTTTCTGGAGCATCTGAGACATTGCCAGAACTTGCGACCGAGTTGGCTGCCAGGTTTAATCAAGTGCTTATCCCATTGAACAAAGAGGTGAATCCCCCTGACGAGCAAGAGTTAGAGATGATCTACGCGATCCTGCAAATGGAAGAGACCGCTGTGCGAGATGTCATGGTGCCCCGTCCTGATCTTGTGACAATTGAACTCTCAGAGTCTGTGTCCAAAGCGGTGTCGTTGATGAGAGAAGCTGGGCATAGTCGAATCCTGGCCTATGAAGGCTCGATTGACCACGTAGTTGGAATCCTTCATGCCAGGGACCTTCTGAGACTTGCTGAACCCACCGAAAGCTCTGTGACGATACAAGACATGCTCAGACCCGCGCTCTTCGTTCCTGAAGGCAAGCGATTGGATGACCTGCTGCGTGAGTTCCAGCGACAGCGAGCACACATGGCAGTGGTCGTCGATGAGTATGGTGGAACCTCAGGGCTGGTAACGCTTGAGGACATCCTGGAAGAGATCGTCGGCGAGATCGTCGATGAATTTGATGAAGATGAACAAGAGGTCCAGATCATCAGCGATGACGAAGTGATTCTTGATGCCAAGGTGAATTTGAGCTTTCTAAAAGAGCATTTCAATGTGGAAGTAGAGGGCGATGGGTTTGATACCATCGGCGGCCTTGTGTACAACCAGCTTGGGAAGATACCCACGCAAGGTGACCAGGCTGTCTCCGATGGTCTCAGGGTTGAGGTGTTGAGCATTGAAGGCAGGCGTATCACGAAGGTCCGCGTTTTACGGGAGCCTGAGCCAAAAGCTGCCGAGCAGAGCTAATCAAGGGCCTGCTTGATGGTAGTCACGTAGCATCTCTTGTAACTACTGCCGGACACTTGCTCCCCTGTTCTCCGCTCTTTTAATCACCTTTTAACAGCCCACGTAGAGCCATGGAATGGGATCTGTGTGGACTGAGCGCATTCACAAACGCTTGTGTGCTACCCAGCCAGGGACAATTGTGCATCAAGTCCGAGCGAGAGTGGCTCCCTACCTCGCTCTCCCTGCCTCTGGTGTGATACAGCATGCAATTGACTTGACCACCTCTTGTGTATCCCATGCTCCCTACGTCAGGGCTAACAACCACGAATAATGAAATCGTTAGGCAAAAGAAGAACCCCTGGTGGTTAAATCCACCAGGGGTTCTTCTTTTAGTTCCTCGTGTGAAAACTACTTCGCAGCTTCAACAAAGACCATTGGTGCACTTGCCACGGAACCATCGGTTCCTGTCACCTTCAGCGTGAATACACCAGCTGAAATGGCACCCAGCGATGTCAGGTCAAGATCCTGTGGGTTGACCTGGAACGCACCGTACGCATTGGCTGTTGCGCCTATCAGGATCAAGTTGTCCTGAGAAGTCTGCAACTTGCCAATCACTACCTCGTTCGGCATGAAGCCGTATCCGGTAAGGGTGAACGTCTCGTCTACGCCTAGAACGTAAGTGGTCTTATCAAGCATGACGCCTGCTGCAATCTGAGCGCCGTCACTGCCGTCAACACCAGCGACTCCTTGAAGTCCTGGGAGACCCGGGTTGCCTGGGAGACCTGCCTCACCTTGGACACCCTGCAAGCCTGCGGCTCCTGGGTTGCCTGGTAGACCTGGTAGACCTGGTTGACCTGGTTGACCTGGGGCCCCTGCAAAGCCGTCATCACCGGCACAGCCTGCAATTACCAGAGTTGCCACCAAAGTAAGCATTAGAACCAAACCGCTGAAGCGTCCCCGTGAAAAACGTTTCATCAGATCCCCTTTCAATTTTACGATGTGTTTGGAATCCATTAGATCTGATTTGTCTAGCGTGATTCCTATCTAGCTAAATACCTAAATACCGCGTTTTATACTAGATGTAGCTCTAGGCTGTGTCAAGCCCCTTTAGTGTCACTGTGAATCAGGTTCACGACACATGGTAGATCATATCTATGTTAGTAAACGCGGCATTCATGGAATGTGTTCCAAGAAATCTGACGAACAGTACAGGAGATTTGCGATTGAACAAGACGGTAACCCAAATTCTGGTTTTCCCGCGCTAAATGGAAACTGATAAATATGATTCCTATGTGTAGCTCCCGCAAGCGTTTCAGACGTATACTGTGTATATGCCAACACAAGAACCTCTCCAGATAGCTCAACGAACAGTAGAGATCGCCAGCGACAAGCAAGCAACAGACATTATTCTCTTGGACATCCAAGGTATCGCGTCGTTCGCAGATTATTTCGTGTTGTTAAGCGCTGATAGCATGCGCCAGATCAACGCACTGGTGGACGACATCACCCTCCAGTTGAAGACCGAAGGCATCCAGATCGGTCACAAAGAAGGAACATCTGAGTCCGGCTGGGTACTTTTGGACTACGGCGATGTGGTCATCCACATCTTCTCGCCAGAGGAGAGGGAGTATTACCGTCTAGAGGAACTGTGGAAAGATGCTACCGCCTTAGTCCAGGTACAGTAGCCTACTCGGTAATCCACGCCTCAACACTCCTCTCCCACTCCACCAACTCGTCAGAGCCAAAGAACAATGTAAGCTCATGGGCCGCAGCTTCCGGTGAGTCAGAGCCGTGAACAAGATTACGACCTATGTCTAAGCCCAGGTCCCCACGCACCGTTCCGGAGCCTGCTGCCTTCGGGTCTGTGGCGCCCATCGTCTGGCGAACAACCTCGATGCTATTCTTCCCTTGAATGGCCAGGGCTGCCACCGGGCTGGACGTGATGAACTGCACCAAACCCGGAAAGAAGGGTTTGCCTACATGCGCCTCGTAATGCCGGTTGGCCAAGGCCTCGTCGATCTGCAGGAGTTTCATCCCAACGATTTTCAGCCCTCTGCGCTCCAATCGACCGATTATTTCTCCTACTAGGCCTCGTTGTACTCCGTCTGGTTTGATCAACACCAGGGTTGTTTGGACATCTGCCACGAGTCTGCCTCCTACTTTGTTTGCTATTTGGGTTTAGTTGTTGATGGCATGGTTATGCTGGGTTGCCGAAGATAGTTTGGCTCCATTGCCGTGCTGTCGGCAACCACGCCCGTCGCCAGAGCTCGTAGACCCAGAGTCGAAAGGATCAACGGCTTCCGTGTGGGCGGGGCAGTGGCGATGACTGTCTCTTTGCCCCTTCCGAGTGCCTGGAGTCGGTCTAACGCCTCCGAGGCACCTTCGCCACAGAAGAGCGTACCATCCGGCACAGCATCCACCATAGCCTCTAACGTGGTCACCTGTTCATCGATTGAGAGCGACCACTCCGCAGAAGAGCGTTCATACAGACTCCATGCAAATCGGTCCCTTCCTACTTCGAGCATCGGACATAGTGGAATTTCTTGCGCTGTATCGAAGAAGTGGGCTACTTCAATCTCTAAGGTACTCACCCCAACGAGTGGGATGCCCATCGATTCGGCCAATCCCTTGGCGAAACCCATGCCTACACGTAGGGCACTGAACCCACCCGGGCCCTTGGCCACGATCATACTGTCGACGTCCGAGACACCTACCCCTGCATCTTCTAGCATCGCAGCAACGGTTGTAGCAAGTTCCAGCGTATGGTTCTTACTGCTGTGCCAGGACACCTCTTTGATGATGCTCCCGTCTGCCGTGAGGGCGACGCTTGCGTAGCGTGTGGAAGTGTCTATGCAGAGTTCCATGTTTACCTGTTCTCCATTGTGGAGGCCCTACTCTTCAGGGAAGCTAACAACGCAACGTGCCTGTCGCCGTCCGCAGTCATAGAGACTCGACGTGTGTCTTCGTCGATCGATTCCAGGGAAATCCATAGACAGTCTGCGGGGAAGGCATGTGGCGCTCTGTCCGCCCATTCCACCACGGTCACACCCTCTCCAGAAAGATATTCATCCAGACCCAACTCGCCCAACTCCGCAACGTGGTCTACCCGGTAGAGGTCCAGGTGGTACAAGGGCAAACGACCGTGGTACTCCGTAGCCATGACGAAGGTGGGGCTGCGTGGTCGCTCTGCTACTTCCAACCCCTGCGCGATGCCCTGGGTCAACGTGGTCTTGCCTGCTCCAAGTTCCCCGGTGAGAAGAAGGACATCACCAGCCTTGGTATTCTGCCCAAGTTGCACGCCAAGGGTATGGGTCTCATCGCTGCTATGGCTGATTATTTCCAGTTCAGTGGTCATGGTCGCAGGTGATCCCATCCCTGGGCATCCACTTCCAGAGGTTCTCCATCTCTATCGACGATGCTAACGATGCCGGGTTCACCGTCTGTGATGGTGCCGATGATGTGAAATCCGCTCTTGAGCTTCCCTTCCAGTGATGCCATGACACTGGCGGGTGCGGTGAACACAAGCTCGTAGTCCTCTCCGCCGTTGAGCGCCATGCCCAGGGCTGTTTGAGGGAGAGTCTTGGTGGCCCCGGGATGGATTGGGATGTCTGGGGCTTCCACTCGTGCAGCGTTCCCGCTTGCATGGCAGATCTTTTTGAGGTCGCTGAGAAAGCCATCACTCACGTCCATAGCGCAAAGGACTCCGGCATTCACCAATGCTTGGCCTTCGCTTACCCGTGGTCGAGGGCGCTGATGGGTTTCGATGATCGATTCGGGGTCACTGCCGTCGCTTGGTTTCTCTCCTTGGAGTATGGCCAGCCCCGCGGCTGAACCGCCGAGCGTTCCGGTGACGGCAATCCGGTCGCCTGGGCGTGCTGCCGACCGCAGCATTGGTGTCGTGTGGATCACTCCGGTCTGCGCGATTGTCATGAAGAACACCGGGGATGAAACGATGTCGCCACCGATGACGTTGACCCCATACACTGCCGCGGCCTCAAGCAAACCCTCGTAGAGATCATCCATGTCCTGGACCTTGGTGTCATCAGGCAGCCCAAGGGTTACGACTGCAAAGGTGGGCGTGCCGCCCATTGAAGCGATGTCGCTGAGGTTTGAGGCTAGCCCTTTCCAACCCACCGTCTGCCACGTGCTGGTCTCCGGAGTGAAATGCACACCTTGGACGACCGTGTCTGTCGTCAGGAGTTCCGTCACGTCGGCAACGGTCCACGCCGCGGTGTCGTCGCCGATGGTGACTGTCAGGCGAGGCGTTGCCGGGTCTTCGGCATGAGGTTGTGTGGCTGCTGCAGCTACTTGCTGAGCCAGCCGTTCAATGAGCCCGAATTCGCCGATATCCCGTACGTACATCCGGTGCATTATACTGAATGAAGTAGCTACGACTCAAGGTAGGGGGCGCATGCGTTACCTGGTTGTCGCTGATATTCATAGCAACTTGGAGGCTTTGCAGACGGTCATGCGTCATGCGGAGTCGCAGGGAGGCTTTGAGAGCATCTGGTGTCTTGGGGACATCGTGGGCTACGGCAGTGACCCTGCCCCATGCATCGACCTTCTCCGTTCGTACCCCCTCGCCTCGGTTTCCGGCAACCATGACCTGGCGGCCATTGCTGTGTTATCCCTGGACGAGTTCAACGGGTACGCTAAAGAAGCCGTTCTCTGGACGCGCCAACAACTAGGGTCAGACCACCGAGAGTTCCTGGCAGGCAACCCTATGACACGCGTAGAGAACGGTGTAACGCTGTTGCACGGCACCCCCCGAGACCCGATTTGGGAGTATTTCCTGCCCCAGTTTCTTTCCACGACGGACGTGGCAGATAGCTTCTTGCAGTTCTCTACGCAAAGCTGCTTGGTCGGCCATTCCCACATCCCCTTCATGTGCATCGAGGACGGCGCACAATTTATTCAACTCCAGCCTGAGCGAAAAACATTGTTCTCCCAAGCTCGATGTGTTGTGAATCCTGGCAGCGTCGGCCAGCCCAGGGACGGGGACTCTCGTGCGGCATACGCCCTGTACGATGCCGAGACCGACACGCTCACCCACTATCGTGTTGCATACGATATCGAGGCCACGCAGGCGAAGATCATCGCTGCCGGGTTGCCTGACATCCTTGCTTCCAGGCTGTCTGATGGAAGGTAGCTTGGAGTGGCATATCGGCATGCTAGACTTGCCGTTGATGCCGACGGGCATGCGTTGGGACACACTGCATTGAAGGAAAGCAAACAACGTGCATACCCACAAAGCTCACAACCACGAGGAAGGTAATAGGTCGCTCTTCCGAAAGCGATTGACCTTCGCGCTCGCCCTCACTGCAGCGTTCTTCGTTGTAGAAGTGGTTGGCGGTTTCATGACGGGGAGCCTTGCGCTTCTGGCAGATGCCGGCCACATGCTGACGGACATTGCCTCACTGGTCCTGGCGCTCATCGCTATTTGGATCGCTACTCGCCCACACTCGTCCAAGCGGAGCTATGGCTATCAGCGCGCAGAGGTGCTGGCGGCTATGGTCAACGGCATGGCGCTGTGGCTCATCGTTGCTTTCATCATGTTTGAAGCCGTAACGCGTTTTGGCGATCCGCCGAAAGTCGACGCTCTGCCGATGATCGTCGTGGCAACCATCGGCCTGGTGGTGAACCTGGTCAGCGTTGCCATCCTCCATAGCTCATCCCACGAAAGCCTCAACATGCGTGGCGCGTTTCTGCACGTCGTCGGCGATGCCCTCGGGTCGGTAGGCGCCATTGTGGCAGGCATTTTCATGCTTACACTGGACTGGTACTTGGCCGACCCTATCGCCAGCATCGTCATAGGCCTGTTGATCCTCTGGAATTCCGGGAAGCTGTTGCTCCACACGTTCCA
The DNA here is from genome assembly GCA_913049785.1 of uncultured Dehalococcoidia bacterium. Classification (GTDB taxonomy): domain Bacteria; phylum Chloroflexota; class Dehalococcoidia; order Lucifugimonadales; family UBA1127; genus UBA1127. The sequence goes on from CAJWXP010000013.1 coordinate 24,860, forward strand.
CGTCCTGCTGGAAGGGACGCCCAGAGAGCTTGTGTTGGAAGAACTGGAAGGGGTGATCCAGGGCACCAATGGAGTGCTTGAGGTTCATGATATTCATGCATGGACGCTGACATCCGGTTACAACGCCATGACCGCCCATGTGGTGGTAGCCGATGATTTTCCCCACTCGCAGCGAGAGGCACTGCTTGACTTGTTCCGGCACATGATTCCCGCGACGTTCCCCATCCACCACCTTACCATTCAGATGGAAGAGTCCTCCAGCTGTTGCGAAGAGGCTCACCTCCCTGCGGCCAACCCTCCGGCCAGGTCAAGTAATGACAGCTAGCAACTAACCTTCCCCGGGCAGTACTCCGATACACCTCGTGTGCTACCATACAGACAGCAAATAGTGAACCGCCGAATAGGGCGGTTCCTTGGCGAAACCAACACTATCAAAGAGGTTGTATGAGCAAGCTTATTCAGCGGATTGAACGACTGGGCAAAGATACTCCGGCACCTCTGGGGTTTGGTGCAGCCACTCGTCGAAAGGCCGCTCCCACCATGGTTCTCCTGGCGTCCATGTCTGACCCAAGCGCCGCGAGCAAGCTTGACGGTGTACCCCTGGACGGCGTGATCTTTACACCAGAGACGGCAATTGGGTCCGTTCTTGCGAAGGCCGCTTCCGGATTAAAGGACATTCCCTGGGGCGTGCAGGTACAGACCCCCACAGCCGATCAAGTGAAAGATTTGGTAGATGCAGGATGCGATTTCATTACCCTGACGGGGATGGGTGCGTCATTGGAGGCGCTGCACAATGAGGATATTGGTAAGTTCCTGGTTGTTGCAGAGGGAATTAAAGAAGAGCAATCCCACTCGTTGGAAGTCATGCCGGTGGATGGGGTGGTATACGCCGACCCAGTCTCGTCCCCTTTGAATCTGGAAGGGCTTCTGCAACTGGCGTGTGTCCGTGGTGAGATTGGCTGCTGCTTCCTTCTCCCTGTCAGCGGCACGTTGACAACCTGGGAGTTGGAGTGCTTGCGCGACATCGGTGTTGAAGGCGTCATTGTGGATCTGGAAACCACTGATGTTGACGCATTGAATGCGCTTGCTCTGACGATTGCCGATCTCCCACGTCGTCGCTCACGAGTAGAGTTTTCATCGGCCTCGCTGCCCCGTGTCTCCGCTCGTGCACAGGCCCCGGACGACGATGACGACGACTATCCGGAAAGCCCGGATGATATTTCGTAACCTGGATGTCCTGAGCCAGGATCCAGGGGCATTCCTGCTGTTCACTGTGTTCCTCTTGACGGCGTTGGTCGCCAGCCTCACTGTGCATGAGTTCAGTCATGCTCTGGTGGCAACCAGCCTAGGCGACGATACTGCCAAACGGCTGGGCCGCCTCTCCCTCGACCCCAGAGTCCACCTTGACCCCACGGGTAGCCTGATGATTCTCCTAGCCGGGTTCGGTTGGGGAAAGCCTGTCCCTGTTAACCCCCGGACTTTTGGTGCAAACGCCCTCAAAAGCATGATGTTTGTCGCTGCCGCAGGCCCCGTGTCCAATTTCCTGATGGCGTTTTCCATCGGATTTTTGTTTAAGGCAGGGATTCTGGATTGGCCTAATATAGGAATCTTGACACCACAATCTTTAGATACATCTCCATCGGTTCTTCTGGGGCAATTATTCGCAATCGCCCTTTTCCTTAACTTGGTTCTTGGGGTATTCAACCTCATTCCTCTGGCCCCACTTGATGGCTCCAAAGTGGCTCTCGGCCTACTGCCTAGGGAATTGGCCATCTCCTACATGAGACTTGAGCCATACGGCCCTGGCATCCTGATGGGCATCATCATGCTGGATATCTTCGCCAACACCGGCATCATCGCCTGGATCCTCGGGCCACCCATCAACACGTTGGGGAAATTGATTATCTAGAGCGTGTTGCACTATACCTGAACTACACGGGTATAATAATCAGCAACTTCTATGGCTCCATGAAACAATGGCTTCAAAAGGCGGGATGGTCGTATGGATAGGATTGTAATCATTGGGCTAGGCCTCATCGGAACTTCCCTTGGCCTGGCTATTCGTCAATCGATGGGCAAGGACGTTGAGGTAGTTGGCACTGACCTTGAGACCAGCCATATTGCAACGGCCAAGAAGATGGGGGCGATAGATAGGGACGAACGCAACATTCCAGCAGCCGTCCAGGGCGCGGATATCGTCATCCTAGCCACCCCCATTCTGGCCATGCGTGACCTCATGGAATTCATGGTGCCCTATATGTCCGAAGGGACTGTTGTGACCGATGTAGGTAGCACCAAGAAGGAAGTTGTTGCCTGGGGCGAGGAGCTGCTTCCCGCCGGGGTCAGCTTCGTTGGCGGCCACCCTATGGCGGGCAAAGAGACTTCCGGTCCGAAAGATGCCGACGCTGCCATGCTTAAAGGCGCAGTCTATGCGATCTGCCCAGCACCGTCAGCGACAGAAGAAGCAACGAAGTCGATTGTTGCCATCGCTCAGGCGATAGGCGCGAAACCCTACTTTATGGACCCCGTAGAACACGATAGCTACATTGCAGCCGTCAGCCACCTACCGTTCCTTCTCTCTGTCAGTCTCATCAATACCACCACCAAGAGCGCAGGATGGCGTGAGATGTCGCGCCTGGCTTCCAGCGGATTCAGGGATATCTCACGTTTGGCGGCAGGTGATCCGGTTATGCATCGAGATGTTGCGGTAACCAATCGTGATGCCATAGTGCACTGGTTGGACGAGTTCATCAAGAACCTGCATAGCCTGCGCAATCTAGTCAAGGATGATCAGGAAGGTCTGGAAAAGGCTCTAGTGGACGCATGGGAAGGACGAGCCCGCTGGCTTATTAACCGGGATTCTGAGGAGCCGATGATCGGTGAAGGGGTGAATGCCTCTGACCAGTTTATGGGAATGATCCTTGGCGATACGGTGGCCAGCAAGTTCAGGGAGATGGGCGATAAGGGAAAAGAAGATCCTACTCGCTATCGAAAGAGCTAACGCATGCTGCAACGCGTTGTATCGGTGGACAGGTTAGAGGGGACACTGTCTCCTCCTGGCGACAAATCGATATCGCACCGCGCTATCCTCCTCAATGCCATTGCCAGGGGTCCGGCGCGGATTACTAATTGCTCCACGAGCATTGACTGTGAAGCCACCGTGGCCTGCATCCGAAAATTGGGGGTTCTGGCATACCACAGCCACTCAGAGCCTTCCGTAGTGACGGTTGAAGGCGCCGGAGGACTACTGTGGGAGCCGTCTATGCTCTTGGACGCGGGTAACAGTGGCACAACACTACGATTGCTAAGTGGTATTCTGGCGGGCCAATCCTTTTTCTCCGTAGTCACCGGTGACCATTCCCTGCGGCATCGACCAATGGCCCGCATCATCGAACCCCTCAAGCTCATGGGCGCAAACATCCAGGGCAGGCATGATGATGCTCTGGCGCCGTTGGCTATTCATGGTGGAGGTCTGCACGGCATCGACTACAAACTCCCCATCGCCAGTTCGCAGGTGAAGTCGGCGCTGCTGTTGGCCGGACTGCAGGCGAGTTCCCCCACCACATTGAGGGAACCCGCGCCCACTAGGAACCACACGGAAAACATGCTTGCTGCCATGGGTGCTGACATTGCGATAGACGGCAATACGGTGATGATCTCGCCAAGTACCCTAAATGCCCAGGACATCAGGGTGCCCGGCGATATCAGCGCTGCAGCGTTCTGGATGGTGGCTGCGGCGACTCACCCAAATGCAACGTTGGAGATCAGCGGAGTAGGGGTCAACCCTTCTCGCGCCGGTGTGCTGGAGATACTGAGACGTATGGGCGCTGACATCCAGATGAACAACCCTCGAGAAGAGGGTGGAGAGCCGGCCGCAGACATCGTTGTGAAATCCAGCAGTTTAGAGGGAATCAAGATATCCGGGGACATCATCCCCAACGTGATCGATGAACTACCTGTCTTGGCCGTTGCAGCCTGCTTTGCTCGCGGCACAACAGTGATCAGAGACGCCGCGGAGTTGAGGTTGAAGGAGACCGACCGCATCACAGCAATGGTTCAAGAGTTACGGAATATGGGCGCGGTAATCCAGGAACTGCCTGACGGTATGGTCATAGAGGGCTCAGCATCGCTCAATGGGACCACGTGCCAGAGTTACGGCGATCATCGCGTTGCCATGGCTCTGGCCGTCGCAAGCCTCCTTGCAGTGGGAGAGACCGTAATTGAAGGCGCAGAATGTGTTTCTGTATCCTATCCGGAATTCTGGGAACACCTGGAGACCGTGACGAAGAGAGACGTTATTGCCTGATGCTGACCGAGTCCTGAAGCAGTTAGGGCCTCAACCACTGATGATGGTCCTGTCCGGTCCGTCAGGCGTGGGCAAGGATGCCGTGCTCTCACGGATACGGGAGCTAGGCTATCCCCAACACATCGTCGTTACGGCTACTACCCGTGCAATGCGACCGATGGAAACAAATGGCGTGGACTACATTTTCCTTGACCAGGACGCATTCGATAAAAAAGTGACCGACCATGAGTTTCTTGAATGGGCTGAGGTCTACGGGAACTTTTACGGCGTCCCCAAAGACCAGGTACGGGAAGCGATTGCTAGTGGTCAGGACGTCATTATCAAGGCCGATGTACAGGGCGCGGCAACAATCAAGAAACTGAACCCTCACGGGGTGTTCGTTTTTCTAGCACCCCCATCTTTCGATGAGCTTGAGCAACGATTAAGGATCCGCAAGACCGAGGCACAGATAGACCTTGATCGACGACTGGAAACAGCAAGGGATGAGATGCAGCAACTACCGCTGTTCGACTACGTTGTGGTTAACGCTGATGGAGCGCTGGACGATGCTGTAGCCGCTTTGGAATCCATCATCCAGGCTGAGCGATGGCGGTTCCCTCGTAGGACGTTGTCTCTCTAAGCCTGATCGTCCCCACACCTCACCGCGAGTTCCCTACTTCGCTCTCTAAACACTCGATATGAAAATCGTAATCGCACCTCAAGCCTTCAAAGGAAGCCTTAGCGCTCTCCAAGCTGCCGATGCTATCGCCAAAGGAGCACTGCGGGTATTTCCAGACGCCCGATTGGTGCGCGTGCCCGTTGCCGACGGTGGTGATGGGACACTTGACGCCCTAGTCAACGCCACAAGCGACACCTTCCATGAGGCCAAGGTCTTGGGACCCTTGGGGTCACCTATTGATGCGCGATGGGGCGTGCTAGGCGATGGGGGCACTGCTGTCGTTGAAGCTGCTCAAGCCTGTGGCCTGACCTTGCTGTCCAACGACGAAAGAAACCCGTTAATCACTTCAACGTATGGCGTTGGTGAGTTGATCAAACAGGCACTGGATGCAGGGCATCGGAAGATGTTCATAGGCCTCGGCGGAAGCTCTACCAATGATGGCGCAGCGGGCCTCGCGATGGCGCTAGGGGCCAGGCTGCTGGATGCGGATGCAAAGCCGATTGCGCAGGGCGGGCAGGCGCTGCTGAACTTGGCGACCATCGACCTTATTGGTATTGACCCTCGTTTGCAGGAAACAGAAATCATCGTCGTGGCGGACGTCACAAACACACTATGTGGCCCCGCCGGTGCGGCAGCAACCTTTGGCCCACAGAAAGGCGCATCACCAGAGGACGTTGCAACCCTGGACTCCGCCCTGGGGCACCTTGCTAGCATCATAGAGAGAGATATTGGCGTTGACGTGATGGACCTGCCGGGCGGAGGCGCAGCCGGTGGGATGGGCGCAGGTCTGGTCGCCTTCCTTGGCGCAAAGATCGAGTGGGGAGCGGACATTGTCTGCGATGCTGTTGGGCTGGATGCGCATCTTATCGACGCCGACGTTGTGATCACCGGAGAGGGTCGGCTGGACTGGCAGACTGCGTACAACAAGGCCCCGGTGGCGGTTGCTCGACGTGCAACAGCGCGTTCCATACCGGTGTTGGGAGTCGCAGGTTCGCTTGGTCCGGGGTGGAAGAGTCTCTATAAAGAAGGGTTCACAGTACTGAGCGGCATGGCCTCAAAGAGTGTGAGCATGGATGATGCCATCGCTGCTCCTGAAGCACACCTGACCAATGCCACTGCAAGAGGTCTACGGAGGCTTCGCACTAGCCTGTGATAATCACCAGGTGAACTTCGCCCGGCCCGTGTACTCCAATGACGATGGTCTGCTCGATGTCGGCAGTCTTGCTTGGCCCACTTACCAGGTTCATGTACCAGTTCGGTGCGTCCTCTTCCGCTAACTCGGCCTCTCGCAAGGTCAGTAAATCGCCAAGGTTTTCCACCACCTGGTCTATGTGAGCAACCGCTATGTGGACCGGCGGCAGCAGCGAGGACATGCGAGTCATACCTTTTCGCGAGACTAGGGTGGCTGATGCGGTCTCCGCTATCACGTAGTCCACGCCCGTGATACCGATGTCGGCGCGGGCAGCGATGTCCTGAAGTCGATCTGGTGCTAGGTTTCCTGAACGTGATGTCAGCAACACTGATTCGATGGAGCTGGCCGCTAATGCCTCATCCAGCCCAAGTCGTTCAATCATCGGATGCGATGTCCGTACGACAAGATCAGCGTCCAGGCCTTTGGCGATGGCGACGACCGCATCCCGCGCTTCAGCTTCAGAACCCACGGTCACAACATTCCACTCCTGGAGAACGGCGTTCTTTTGGAGCTGCGACAACAGTGCATCTTTCCGCTGAGCCAATCCTTTACGCAGATCGGTTGCATTCTGAATGACATCGACTTCTGGGACGAGAATGGCAGGTGTTTGTCCTCCCTTGGCCAAGGCCTCACGAACGGTGGTAAGGAATGCCTCTTTAGTCGCCATCACTGCCCTCCTTACTTGGTGGTAGGGCCATTGCTGCCCATCGCGACCGGAATGGTTTGGCGGCTACCTTGGGGAAGTCCCTTGACCTTGTCCAACCGGACAACGGTGGGGGCAATCGACGTAGGAACCGGTTTCTCGACAGCGGCCATTGGAGGAGCGTCGCGACTTTGCCTGCCATGGTGAACATCCTTGGCCCGCCAACGGTCATCCGCCAGCCACGCATCACCATCGCTTCTACGCGGTTCGCTTTCCTCGTACCTTTGGGTCCTTCGTTGGCATCGCTGCGGAGCTTCAAGAGCATCCGGGGAATGTCGATGTTCAGCGGGCACACCTCTCGGCAGGCTCCGCAGAGGGTGGAAGCGAATGGCAGGTCCTTGGCGATGGGCACTCCCACGAGAGATGGTGTCACTACTGCGCCGATAGGCCCCGGGTACACCCAGCCGTAAGCGTGACCACCAACCTTGCTGTAGACGGGGCAGGCGTTCAGACAGGCACCGCATCGGATGCAGTACAGCGCCTCCCTCAGTTGCGGGTCGGCCAGCATGTTGGAGCGCCCGTTGTCCAGAATCACCAGATGAAACGCTTCCGGCCCGTCTTCCTCGTCGCTCCGTCGTGGGCCGGTTGCGAAGGATACATAGCTGGTTATGCGCTGTCCAGTGGCAGACCTCGTCAGCAACGGAAGGAACGTGGATAGGTCAGCCAAACGTGGTATCACACGCTCCATGCCCATCGTCGCAACGTGCACCTTGGGCAACGAAGATGACATACGGCCATTGCCTTCGTTCGTGACCATGACAATGGTGCCCGTCTCAGCCACCCCGAAGTTGGCGCCGGTCATTCCCATGTCTGCCTTGAGGAACTTCTCCCGCAGGACTTTGCGGGCGATGGCGGCCAGGGCAGTTATGTCACTCTGTGCAGGGGTACCCAGAATACGCTCAAAGAGCTCAGAGACTTCTTCCTTCGATTTGTGTAGCGCCGGCGCAATGATGTGGTAGGGTGCTTCCTTGGCCAGCTGGATGATGTACTCGCCCAGGTCTGTCTCCACAGGTTCTATGCCCATGGACTCCAGAACATCAGCTATGCCCATCTCCTCAGAGACCATGGATTTACTTTTGATGACGGTCTTGACGTTGTTTGCCTGGGCGACTCCTGCTACGTAGTCGTTGGCTTCCTGAACATCGTGAGCGAAAAACACATGGCCGCCAGCTCGCTCCACATTTGTAGAGAGCATATCCAGGTAGTGGTCCAGGTGCTCCATCGTCTCATGTTTGATCTCCTGGGCACGCTTCTTGTATTCGTCCCACCGTTCCTGGCCAAACTCGGCGATGGCCTCCTCTCGACCTTGTCGGAAGTTGGACAACCTGCCCAGTGACTCCTGGATAGTGGGGTTATTGATGGCCTCTGACGCCCGAGGGGTAAACTCCTTCGTCCGTATGCTAGGCACATGCACCTCCGGGGAGTCCGGACGCTAAGAGTTCCGCGATGTGCATCGGTCGAGCTTGCATCGTCTGACGACGCATGGCTCCGCCCATATGCATGAGGCAGCTTGCGTCCACGGCGGTGAGTATCTCTGCGCCGCTTGCGTCTACGTTGCGGAGTTTCTCGTTCAGGATGGCTGTGGATATCTCCGAGTACTTCACGGAAAACGTCCCTCCAAATCCGCAGCAGCTCTCGCAGTCTGTCAACTCCACCAACTCGATGCCGTCGATCGATTGGAGCAGTTGCCGGGGCTGGCTGGCCACGCCGAGGTCTCTGAGCGCATGGCAGCAATCGTGGTAGGCGACCCGTGTGGGTTTCGGGAGGAATGCTCCTACCTCCTCGACACCCAGAACGTCTACCAGGTATTGGGTGAGTTCAAATGTGCGGTTCCGGAGGGATTCCACTTCGCCGGCCAGTTCAGGGAACTCGCTTAGTAGTTCGGGGTAGTGGGTGAACACCGTCGTAACGCACGACCCCGAAGGTGCTACGATCGCCTCGCTGTCGCGAAAAATCTCCACGAACCGTCGGGCGACAGCAACCGCGTGGGAGCGATACCCGCCGTTCAACGCAACCTGGCCACAACAGGTCTGGTCTGCAGGAAAGTCCACCTCAACCCCAAGGTGACGGAGCAACCTGACGGTTGCCTCGCCTATTTCCGGATAGAATTGGTCAACCAGACAGGTGACGAACAGTGAAATCTTCCTAGCCGCCATGATGCTCCTTACAGTCACAGTCTCAGTACGGTAGCAGGGGTTTGTTACCCTCGCAAGGGGAGAACGATGGGTTTGAGGGAAATGGGATTCATAGTTGTAGATTTGCTTAATGCGCACCAGTACAATAGCTTTGCATTGGCTGTGGAGGAATCCTTTGGGAGATTATGAGAGGGCACTGGAAACTGCTGGGACCGGTATCGGTGTCGTGTTCCTAGCTTTGGTAGCCCTGATGCTCATTACGATGGCTCTGACTCGTTACCTGAAGGAGAACGACCAACAAAATGATGGGCCGCCTGACACTCCGACGCCCCCTGAACCTACCGGTGATGAATCTGTGACAGCGGGTCAAGATGATGACCCTGCCGTGATTGCAGCCATGATAGCGGCCATCCAAGTGGTTCGAGGTGGTGTTGCTCGGGTCATCAGGCGTCCGAAGGCTCCTACGAATACGCCTGCATCGAGTTCATGGCGCTCTCAGGGGCGACAGGCGTTGATGGGTACTCAGGGTACTTCCACCAATCCTAGATCACGAAAGCGATGATGTCGTTGAAGAACAATGAAACAATGCTGGCTGAGGGCGAATCGTGCTAACTGGTGACATCCCGTTCGACAGCCAGTTCTTTTCTGAAGTTGCAAGCTACTGGGGTAGCGGATTGATGTTCCTGATAGCTATAGGGTTCATCTACCTGGCTATCCAAAAAAACTTTGAACCTCTCCTCCTGATTCCCATTGGCGTCGGCATGATGCTTGCCAATATTCCTTTTAGCGGCATGGCCGAAGAAGGCGGCTTGCTGATTTTACTGAAGGGCTTTGGCTTGGATACGGGCCTGTTCCCTCTGTTGATGTTCCTAGGCCTTGGCGCGCTGACGGACTTCACTGCGCTCATCCAAAGACCAAGCATGGCGCTCTTGGGCGCTGCGGCGCAGGTAGGGATATTCGGGACACTACTAGGCGCTATCGCTCTGGGGTTCACACTGGAAAATGCCGGTGCAATCGGCATCATTGGAGGCGCGGACGGCCCAACGGCTATCTTCGTCTCCATCCGACTGGCCGACGAGTCATTGTTAGGGCCGATAGCTATTTCTGCATACTCTTACATGGCTATGGTCCCGTTAATCCAACCACCGATAATGCGTTTTCTGACGACGAAGACAGAACGTAGCGTCGTGATGACCTTCGACCCGAAGCCTGTCCCAAAGCTGGTTCGCCTGTTGTTCCCACTCGTCATCCTGATGCTTGCTGCCCTGGTCGCTCCGAAGTCGATACCCCTGATAGGTATGTTCATGTTCGGCAACCTGCTTCGTGAGAGTGGGGTTGTAGAGCGTTTGGCTAGGACGGCACAGAACGAGCTCATCAATATCACTACGATATTGCTGGGCCTGACGGTGGGCGGAACGATGGTGGCGGACAAATTCCTTGACCCAGATACACTGAAGATCTTTGGGCTTGGCCTGGTGGCATTCACCGTAGCTACTGCCAGTGGGGTGCTTTTTGGCAAGGTCATGTATCTGGTGTCGGGAAAGAAGATCAATCCGTTGTTGGGAGCTGCTGGCGTTTCAGCTGTCCCAATGTCGGCCAGAGTAGTACATAAAGTCGCCCTGGAGGCAAACCCGAACAACTATCTGATCATGCACGCAATGGGACCGAACGTAGCAGGGGTTTTGGGGTCGGCCATTGCCGCAGGGGTCATCATAAGCATGATAGGGTAGCTGCCACTCTTACGGCATCAGCAAGCCAATCTCTCGCAAATGGGGAGATCCTTCGATCCAATACGGCAGCCCTTGCACCAATCTGGCCAATGCAAGCTCCTCCATTGCACCTATCTGTGCGCCGATGCTTCTCATTAGCACAGTCACATACAGGCGCGCCTCCCCAGGAGAAAAATCGATGAGATAGTTGAACAGATCCTCCGCCGTCTCTGCCGGGATAGACAGGTTGTTAAACAGGATGGTTCGTTCCTGCCTCAGGTTAGGATCTGCCAGCAATGCCAGCCAAAGCACCAACTGACCGCGGGCGTGTTCGCTGGTCTCCGAGTTCTGCCATAGGTTATCCAACTGGGTCTCAATGAAGGTCTCGTATCCAGGTAGCTCCGGGTAGAGCAGTAGGTCCAAACCTGTCAGTCCTTCAAGCGTACGGAAGAAGAGGACTTGGTGGGCATACGCTTGAGCTTCCCTAAGGGCCAGGACATTGATGTTGGCACGGTTGTCCAGTTCGGGATTCGTATGACTCTGCCGGAAGTGGCCCAGCTCATGCGCAAGGGTGCTCAATACCAGCATAGGCGAACGCTCGCCCTTCACGACGATACGGAATGCGCCTCGCCAGGACGTGTGGTATCCGATGAACCCCTTGGTGGTCTCGCACTTGTCCAGATAGAGGGACTGGACGCTAGGGTCGAGGGTGGGGGAGACATCGCTGCACTCTGCATCTACCCATTGCTCAAACTCAGCATCGGTCAGGATATTGATTACCAGTGGTTCATCTTGCAAGGGAAAGCGATACAGCGTCTGATACACAGCATGCACAACCGTGTTGAGCGCATCCAGCTGTTCTTCTGAATCTGTAGCTGGGTTACTAGAGGAGCGCAGGGTTTCCACTATGGTCAACCGCCGCGCTAAGTCTCCCCGATCGAGGAGTTCAGTGGTTAGTTCCGGGGTTTCTCCGTCCAACCAACCAACACTCCGTGTCGCCAGGAGCGAAGTGCTTGTAGATACTTCTTCCGTATTTCCTAAACTTACGAGGAGCTGTATCTCGTATACGCCTGGGTTGGGGCTGACTTCAAGCAGTTCGTCAATGACGACGTCTATCGCCCCCGATTCAAGCCCAGGGCGAGTCCAACTTTGGATTACCGACCCACCTAGAAGCAGATCGACTATAAACGGCCCGTCCAACGACCCCGTCCCTTCATTTATGATTGCCCAACTGACAAACGCATCGCCATCACGGTAGACAGGGCCTAAGGCTCCGGTTTTACCGGGATAGCTGGTAACAATCAATGGTCCAGACCAGCCGGTGGGAGCATATGCAACAATCTTGGGCTGGGTATCCTCTGAAAGGTAAGTTGTCGGAGCAGCAGGTGGTGGGTCCCCACCCCAGTAGAAGCGCAGCGAGGCAAAGTTGTCAGTTTCGTCAGTCTCTTGGACGAGGTTTGTGGGATCAAGTTGAATGGTAATCGTATGAAAACCAATTGTTAAATGAATGATGTCCAATAACTTCCTCCAGGGAGGTGTAATGACTGCTCCGTTAGATACCAATCCTTGCTGACTGAATTTGGCGATTAATACGTTATCGAGACGCATTTGGACAAGGAAAAATTGACGAATACTTGATAAACCGACGTTGTTATAGGCGATTTGGATCCTTGGATCACGGGGATTAGAAAGGACTTCCTCTTCAGAGGGTAGTGCGTCGAGTTTGATCGAATCTTCCCAATCTTGGGGCGTAAACAAGGCTAAATTAGGTAGTCGATCAGGCGCTAATGATATGTCGGAAGGCGAAGATGAATTTAGAGACCACTCAAAAGAGACCGTCGCAGTGTTTGATTCACTTTCGCGTGATTGTACGTATCCGGTGGAATCAACGACCAAAGACAGCGTATGGACGCCCGCTGTGAGTCGCGTCCGGCTAGGAAGAACGCTCCAATCAACGACAGATTGGACTTCATCCACAAATAGTCCTTTAGACGTCCATCGTTCTACTGGGATGCCATCCAATAAAAGATCGATAGAGAATGGTTTGTTCGCAGAATCAGGTCCCTTGTTGGTTACAGCCCAGCTGATGAATATCTCTCCGTCTTCCTGGATGGGTCCGCTTTTGGTCGCGTTGGGTTCTCCGGAGACTATGAGAGGGGAATTCCATGCTTCAAGTGCAGTAGGCTGCAGAGACACCGATAGAGACGCTACTCGGAAAAGTTCAGTATCGTCGGGTCCGAGTGAGGGCGTCACGGAATCCGGAACAGCTGTAGAGCGGGGCCTGACAGAATTACTTGTGGTAGTAGGTGAAACGGACGCCGTTGGAATGGAAGAACTGGAGCACGCCAATGCTAGGAGTGCAATTATCGCTGTTATGGGAGCCAGGGCCATGACTGACCTGGATCGCATCATTAAAGGCCTCTGCCTTGGTATCTATAGCGGGCGAACGTTCTATGAAAAGTAGCTATCCCTTCCATATGCGCAGTGTATCACGCCTGCTGACCATGTAACGGAGCCGCAGCCCCCAGGGTTAGGCCCGGATAGCTACGGCTCCGTTGATTTCCTTATGACACCTACTAGATTAGATGAACGATGGTGCGAAGACTAGTGCCACGATGGACATGAGCTTCAACAAGATGTTCAGTGATGGTCCGGATGTGTCCTTGAAGGGGTCGCCTACGGTATCGCCAACAACGGCGGCCTTATGGGCATCGGAGCCCTTACCACCGTGTGCGCCACTTTCAATGAACTTCTTAGCATTGTCCCAGGACCCGCCTGCATTTGCCATGGTGACCGCAAGCATGAAGCCTGAAGCGATGGCACCCATAAGCATGCCACCCAGGGCCTCTGCGCCCAGCAACATTCCTACGACTACCGGGGTCACTATCGCTAGAACACCTGGGAGGATCATGGCTTTCAATGCCCCTTGGGTACTGATGTCCACACACCTGGCATAATCAGGTCTGCCCGTACCATCCATGAGGCCAGGTATTTCCTTGAACTGACGTCGGACCTCGACCACGATTGCAAAAGCCGCTCGTCCGACTGCTTGCATGGTGAGGGATGAGAACAAGAAAGGGAGCATTGCCCCGATCATCAAGCCGACCATTGTATTAGCGTCCAGCAGGTCGGCAGTCTCCAGGCCAACTACCTGGGCATAAGCCGCCATTAACGCCAGGGACGTCAGAGCAGCAGAACCGATGGCAAAGCCTTTGCCAGTTGCTGCAGTGGTGTTGCCAAGAGAGTCCAGCGCGTCTGTGCGTTCACGCACTTCAGCGGGCAGGTGAGCCATCTCTGCAATGCCGCCCGCATTGTCTGCAACGGGTCCGTATGCGTCTGTCGCCAGGGTGATACCGAGTGTAGAGAGCATTCCCACGGCAGCTATTGCGACGCCGTAGAAACCAAAGAGTTCAAAGGACATCCAGATGCCTGCGGAGACAACGATCACTGGAACCAGCGTGCTTTGCATTGCGTTGGCAAACCCGGCGATGATGACCGTTGCCGCACCTGTCTCTGAGTTCTCGGCTACGTTCTTGGTTGGGCCGTAATCATAGGATGTGTAGTACTCAGTCATGTACCCGATGATGATGCCCGCGCCAAGTCCTATTAGGACACAGTAGAACAGCTCCATACCTGTATCGCCTGGGAAGTCGAGGAGCTGCGTGATGGCGAAGGTAAACCCTACAACCAAGACACCTGCCACCAATACTCCACGTCGGAGTGCCCAGAGCAAGGTGCTGAAGGTTGCATTCTCATTCGCTCGAACGAAGAACGTTCCTATGATGGAGGAAACGATGCCGCCCGCAGCAATGAGCATTGGGAACATGATGAAGGGTGAATAGAGGTCAGTTAGCGCCGGGATCTTGCCCCCAACGGCTCCAGCGGAGAATACCGCCAGCGCCATTGCTGCAATGATTGACCCGATATAGGACTCGAATAAGTCCGCACCCATACCGGCCACGTCACCCACGTTGTCGCCAACGTTGTCGGCGATGACCGCGGGGTTGCGGGGGTCGTCTTCCGGGATACCCTGCTCCACTTTACCTACTAGGTCAGCGCCAACATCGGCAGCCTTGGTGTAGATACCGCCGGCAACCCTGGCGAAGAGGGCGATGGAGGATGCGCCGAAGCTGAAGCCGACGATCCATTCCATGATGTCTCTAGCGTTGACTGCGACTGTAGCTGAATCGCTGGCAACGATCTCGCCAAAGATGATGTAGAGGGAAGACACGCCGATGAGGCCCAGCCCCACGACCATCAGACCCATAACCGCGCCGCTGGAAAATGCTACGCGAAGGGCGGGGTTCAATCCTTTTGCTGCCGCTGCCGTAGTCCGTACGTTGGCTCGGGTGGCTACTGCCATGCCCAGGTAACCAGCTCCGGCAGAGACGATGGCTCCTACTACGTATGCGGTAGCGGTACGCCAATCAATTACGACGACAAGGACGACCGTTACAACAATGACAAATATCGCTAAAAAGCTGTACTCACGCTTGAGGAAAGCCTGTGAGCCTTCTTGAATGGCTTTGGCGATCTCCTGCATGGTACTGTCGCCTTTGTCTGCTTTCATCACCTGATACACTAGACCTAAAGCGAATAGAAGTGCTAGGGCTCCGGCGCCGCCGGAAAGGGCTATGCCTTCCACTACAGATAACTCCTCCGCCCCACGTATGCGAGGCTACTGTTTTACAATCCCGAAAACTATCACGAATTTCGTCGAGGGTCAAGGAAATCATATGGAGAATAACCTTGAAAACCGACGTCTTATTGAGAGTCTGGGGTTCAAATAATCGTGGGTGACAGCGCGATGTGGTGGGCACGATGAACATCATAGGTGGTCTTACCGACTGGAATGGGTATACTGCACCCAAAAGGCCACCTTGGGGCACCTGTTGGCAAAAGAGGAAGGGATGATGGTATTGGATGGAGCACGGACCAAAAACATGAGGCTATTGGCTCATCATGACCTAGACGGCTATGGCAACGGAGGGGAAGGGCTAGCTATCCAGACATCAGC
Organism: uncultured Dehalococcoidia bacterium; assembly: GCA_913049785.1. Classification (GTDB taxonomy): domain Bacteria; phylum Chloroflexota; class Dehalococcoidia; order Lucifugimonadales; family UBA1127; genus UBA1127. The sequence continues at coordinate 40,580 of CAJWXP010000013.1, forward strand.
TGACGGTCGCCGGATACTGTACATCGCGCATGAACGCGCACCCAAAGACTTCACCAGCGTCGATGTCACCGATCCTCAAAACCCCCAAACCGTCCTACAAACGGACTTACCCCATGCCGAGGTGCGCTCCAACTCCCTCGCCTTGGTAGGTGACTTGTTGCTTGTGGCCTATCAGACCGTCAGACCCGGGTTGTCGCCCGCGGGAATGGGTGTGTATGACATCAAAGACCCAGAACACCCCAAGCAGATATCGTTCTTCGACACGTCAGGCCCGTATTCACGTGGAGTGCATTGCCTTTGGTTTGTAGATGGGAGATATGCCCATCTGAGCACCGGAGCCAGCGATTTCCAGTCCCATGACCAGAAGGACGACCAGTTTTACATGATCGTGGACCTCAAAGACCCGGCAAACCCGAAAGAAGCAGGTAGATGGTGGCTGCCTGGCACTCGCGTAGGAGACATCGAGCCACGGCCGGAGCGTCACACAGTCCTGGACACCGGGTTCCGGCTCCACAATGCGAACGTTTACCCAGAACGGCCTGACCGTGCGTACTTGGGCTATATCGACGGAGGAGTTGTTCTGCTTGATGTTGCGGACTATGCCAACCCCAAGATGATCAGCCGCCTTGACTATCATCCTCCGATGCCCGGTTTCACGCACACGGTCTTGCCCCTCTTTAGTCGGGACATCCTTATCGTCACTGACGAGGCCGTCAGGGTGGACTGTGAAGATTGGCCCAAACTCACGTGGGTGCTGGACGCAAGCCATGAAAGCAACCCGATAATCGTGAGCACACTGCCTATGCCCAACAAAGAGGATTTTTGCAAGAACGGCGGAAGGTTCGGCGCCCATAACATCCACGAGAACCAGCCAGTCCCCACATCATGGATATCAGAGACGATCATCGTCGGCGCGTACTTCAACGCTGGCGTTCGTGTCCATGATGTGACTGACCCCTTTCGACCGGAAGAGGTCGCGTTCTACGTTCCGCCCTCACCGAGCGAGGAGCATGGTCTGAACATCAATGATGTCTACGTCGACGAAAATCGAATCGTCTACGCCATCGACCGATGGTCCGGCGGCCTCTATATCCTGGAGATGGACATCTAAATCAACCAAACCTGGAGGAATACCATGCATGTAACCCGTATTTACGCAGGCTCCGATGGCAAGTCTCACTTTGAAGAAGTGGATTTGAATTTTAAGCCTAGAGCGGAAGGGCAATCAGAGGGCACACCGGTGTCTAACGCAAAAGAGGCTTTCTTCACTCGACAGGACGTTGGCTACGTCCTGGACTGGCATACAGCACCCGGGCGTCAATACGTCATCACGCTGTCCGGTCAAGGCGAGATCGAAGTGGGTGATGGGAGCAAAAAACTATTTGAGCCCGGCGATGTCCTGCTGGCGGAGGATACTACTGGTCAGGGGCACGTTACCCGCGTTGTCGGTGACCATCCTCGAACTATGATGTGGGTACCCCTGGATTAGGTAGCCACCCATCATTTGAGGATGCTGATATATGCCTCTTCCAACGTTGGCTCTCGATTCACGAACTATTCGAGGTTATCTTGGCCTACTAGGTCTTGAACCCTCCGCCCAGGAGAAGACGGGGATGGAGGTGATTCTCTGAGGGTCGCTCTTAGATACTAGCCAGATATCCACATCTGAGTACTGGTTCTCAAAGCCCTCTACCCCGGAGCCGTTGAGGAAGGTCATATCGTCCGGCGTCAGGTGCCAGTCTTCCGCGACAGCACGAATGCTGTTGATGACTTGGTAAAGGGGTTGGGCTGCGCTGTGTGGTTCCGTGACCTGCATAGTCACCTCCTCGATTGGTGGGTGTCGACCCAACACACAAATGAAAAGCCACCGATGCATATGACATCGGTGGCTGATGCTATTGGTTGGAGATGGTGGTCACAACCGAGGTGTTTTACGACTACGTACGCGTAATCACGCACGCACGGCTATGAATGCCGTTGTTAGTCCTTGAGCATCATGACGAAGGCAGAGCCAAAGCTCAGGTCTTCATGCGTGTGGCCAGGGCCGCGCACGTCCTCCATCAGACGGACATCCCCCGGGCGAAAGACCTGTTTCGTTCCGTCGCTCAAGCCGATCTCCACTTCACCGGCAAGGTGGATAATGAGCCTACGCTCGTTCAGGGGATGGAAGTCCATCTTCCGAAGCTCCGGGTAGTGGTGGATGCCTGCCTCAGTGATGTTGTTGAAGGCTTCCAGGTAGGCATGGTCTTCCAGTGTTAGTGGTTCAATGTGACTTTCGTTGTCCGGGCCTGGAAATACCCTGTACATCGCCATGTCGTTACCCCTTTTTGTGTATTCCTTAGAGCGGCCTAACGTTAAAGCGGCCTAACGCTCCTACCTGGGCCTGATGTGCCCTCTCGCACCGCTTTCGCTGTCTCTTGGTCAACGCCCTTGGCCCACTTGCGCTTGAGAGGGTCACTGACGTTGAAGGAGAAGCTGCCGACTTGCTCGATGGTGATCTCGATGTTGTCGCCGTCCTGCATCGCGCCCAGACCCTGATGGTTGGTGCCCAGGTAAAAGACAACACCGGGGCTGACGGACTCGATGGCGGACACGTACTCGATTGACTCTTCGATCGTGTTGCCCATGTCGTTGGTGTTGTAGTCGCCACGCAGCTCGCCGTCAACGCGAAGCTCGACGTGGAGGTTCTGCGGGTTTGTGATCTCGTCCTTGGTGACGATGCACGGGCCCATAGGCGCAAAGCCGTTGTAGGATTTGGCCGAAGAGATGGGCAAGGTGTTGGGGACTCTGGCAGGGGCAGGGGTGTCGGTGAAGATGCGTGCCGATACGTCCAGGCCGCAGGTGTAGCCGAACACGTAGTCCATGGCCTCGGCGGACTTGATATTCTCGCCGTTCTTGCCGAAGACCAGCACCAGCTCGGCCTCATGGTGGAAGATATTGGCATCAATATCGGGAAGCACTACGGTGCCACCCGGAGCCAGGACGGCATCCAGCGACTTGGTGAAACCCCACATCGGTGCCGGCTTTTTGGCGCCGTTCTCCAGGAAGTTGCCGCCCATTGCCAGGATCTTGCCCGGCCGGGGCAGGGGGGCATCCAGCTTCAGGCTAGAAAGTGGAGTTGCATCGCCGTCTTTGGCGAGTTTCTCCAGGTCGCCCTTCAATGATTCGTAGTTGCTGATGAGGGATTCCATAGCCGCTTGCCCGCTACCGGTACAGTGACTGCTGATGTCCACTACGCCGTCGCCTTTGATGAGACCTGTTTTACCACCGTCGTACGTTACAAACTTCATCGCTTCATCCTCCAAGTATATTCCTAGCGTTTAGCCAACCACTGAGAGACATCGTCTTTGTTCTTATCAAGCCAGGCCACGTTGAGTTCCAGGCCTTCGATGACCTGTCGGACAGACCGCTCAGCCGCTGGGACCGGATGGGCCGCGTAGAACTGCTTCACATCGTCCAGCCGCTCCTGGGTCGTGAACCCACGGGGTAGGCCGACCAGGCGCATCAACATGAACCCGCCGTGGCCGTACCGCTCGTTGAACACGTCCCAGTTGTCCTTCAGGAAATCCCAGGCCAGTGCCTTGCCCTTCGGGTTGCCGGACACTGCTCCCAGCACCGTGACGGTGTCCTGCGAGCGGACATCGTCGGTCAGCGAGCGTTTCAGCATGTCGCTAATGAGTTCCGGGTCGGGGATTCGAGTCAAGGAGACCAGAAGGCGCACTTTTTCTTCCTGCAGATCGGCCTTCTTCTGCAGATCCCACAACTGTTCGTACGTTGCTGCGTCGCCCTGCTGCGCCGTCAGGCTGTAAACGACTCCGCGCAAATCGGGCGCGAGGGATGACGGGTCTTTGAGGTATCGCTCAAACCGAGCTTTGGCTTCACGCAGCACCGCTGGATCGTTGTAGTAGCCAGCCTGCCCCAGCGCAACACCTCGCAGGAGGGTGTCCAGGTGCCCTTCTTCGTCCTTTGGTTCCCAACCCATGCGCTGTGCCAGTGGTGTGAAGAGGCTCTGACACAGTTCCTTGAGCTTGGGGTAACACGCTTCGTCGGAGAGCAGGGTGTCCAGGTCGCCCAAATTCCCGGCCAACTCACGCCAAACGCTGGCGTCGGTCTCATCACGATAGGCCTCTGCGATCGCCAGGAACTGACTTACAGGAAGGTATCCCGCCCGCGAGAGCGCATACGCATCGTTCTGCACACCAAGCCTGTCGGTGTCTGACAACGCGCGTGACTTGATGGCGGGGATGAGCGCGTTCCAATCGTCTGGGCTCAGGTTCACACGATAGAACCCGGTCTGGCCTGTGTTCACCTTGAACCATGTTTGCGATGCGTCTGCACCCGCCGACTTAATGGCGATGGTGTCTTTGGCTGACTCCATGAGTGTCGGCTCAGGCGACTCGCCCCACGACGTTGCGACGCTGATGGGTACCTTCCATGAGGAATCGCCAGCATCTCCATCGACGAGATGGCTGAACAGGAACCGCGATTGCGATATTTCAAGCTTCAGGCCGTTCGCATCGTGCTTGGATTCCACGTTCAGTACCGGGTAGCCCATCTGTGCCGTCCACGTGTCCATCAACGACTTCACTGGCTTTCCGGACGCTTCCTCCATGGAATCCCAGAGGTCAGCCGTCCGCGCGTTTGAATACTGGTGCCCAGAGAGGTATTTCTGCAGGCCGGCTCGGAAGGTCTCCGGGCTCAGGTAGTCTTCCAGCATGCGGATGATAGACGCGCCCTTACTGTAGCTGATGGCATCGAACAGCTCCTCTACTTCAGCAGGCGTTTTGACCGTGGCTTCAATCGGGTGGGAGTTCTTCAGCCCATCCAGACTGAGCGCCCGTATGGTGTCGTTGGCAACAAACTGGGTCCACATCTTCCACTCCGGGTGGATGTGGTTGACCGCTTTATCGCCCATCCATGAAGCGAAGCTCTCGTTCAGCCACAGGTCGTCCCACCACACCATCGTCACTAGGTCGCCGAACCACATGTGTGCCATTTCGTGCGAGATGACCTCGGCCACGCGCTGACGTGTAGCAGCAGAGGAAATGGCAGGATCGACGAGTAACGCCGTCTCTCGATAGGTGATGGCGCCCCAGTTCTCCATCGCTCCCGCCGCGAAGTCTGGGATGGCGATGTGGTCCAGCTTCTCCAGCGGGAATGGGATGCCGAAGTACTCGTTGAAGTAGGTCAGCAACGCAACGGACGTGTCCAGCGCGAAACGCCCCTGCTCCTCCTTGCCCCGGGTGGTCAGCACGCGTATCAGGGTACCGTTGTCGGCTTTCTGTTCGATGATGCTGAGCTCTGCCACGATGAACGCCAGCAGGTATGTCGACATGATGGGCGACTCTGCGAACTTCATGGTCTTCGATTCGCCTTCAGGGGTTTCTTTGGCCACCGGCATATTGGAGACTGCATCCATGTCCGATGGGATGGTCAACGTTAATTGAAACGTGGCTTTGAGCGCAGGCTCATCCCAACACGGGAACGATCTCCGGGCGGACCCTGGCTCAAACTGCGTCGTCGCCATGGTGTGCGATTGCCCTGCAGAGTCTGTGTACTGGCTCCGATAGAACCCGGTGAGCCTGTCGTTCAGTTCGCCGGTGAACACGATGTGCAATGTTCCTTTGCCCGCCGAAATGGTGCTGGGAAAGGTAAGCGTCAATGTCTCTTCGTCGGCATCCATCGCGATACCGCTGGCGGTTGTCGCCGCGCCACTCGCATCGGTGAAGGTCGCCTCGCTGACCTGTAATTCGGACGCGTTCAATACGATGGTGTCTGTGCTTTCCAGGACGTCGATCGCCACCGATTCTTTGCCGGCGAACGTGAATGCCACCAGGTCCGGCGTTAGGTGGATGGCATAGCTGGTAGGCTGGACGTTTGATGGCAGCAGAACGGCGTTGGAAGTAGGCATATTCAGGGACCCTCCCTAGGCATTTGTCAGCTCCGCATAGGCAAACGCATACGGAAACGCGCGGCCTGTTTCAGAGCATCAGTAGCTTACACGCAAACGCTGTGCGCTGGAACCCTCTATTCTTTAGTTGCTACCCGTCTGGAGATACATCACGAATCGAGTGGGCAACGTAGACATCTAAAGAGATACAAACACGCAAGGTTGCTGCATGGATAGAGACCGAAAAGGAAATTCGTATATGGGATAGGCATCCTCGGCGTGGCGTTGGTGGTATTTTTCTGGGTCAGCACAGCTAACACCATCGATGAGGCTAAAGAGATCGCTCTCGCGAAACCTGCCTTGGATCTGGTCGATAGAGAACGACTGGTCGTTTCGCCTGAGATCGACGGCACCGACCTGACGTTGCTGATACCTCTGCCCGACCTTGTGTTCGACGGCACCGGCGTGTTCTCAACCGACAGAGGCACCGTCGACCCCGACACCAGGTTTCCACGCCAACTCATTCCGAAGGATGGCATACGCCCCGTCTATGACCCAACGTTCGTGACTGTGCCTGAGGTTATTTTGAGTCGAGACGACCTGGTGATAGGCCTGAACATAAACGGCGACTCGCGAGCCTATCCCATCAGCGTGCTGGAACGCAGGGAGATGGTTAACGACGTTGTGGGAGGCGTGCCTATCCTGGCGACCTGGTGACCCATCTGCGGCACCGGTCTGGTTCGTGACCGGCGGATAGATGGAGTAGCCCACACCTTTGGGAACTACGGCGCACTCTTCATGAACGCCATGACCTGGTACGACCATGAGACGGACACGTTGTGGTCGCAACCAAACGGCGCAGCCCTCAAAGGAGAGTATGCAGGCCTTCGACTCGCGATGATCGCAACCAGCATAGAGCCCTGGGGGACGTGGAAGCGTGACAACCCCGATACCCTGGTGCTTTCCGGCCCCGGCCTGAACCCCGGATTCTCCTTCGATCCGTTCGATGGTCGACAAGGCCAGTACGTGCTTGGCGTGACGCTGGGGGACGACGCACGGGCCTACCCCCTTCGATCTCGTCAGCGGCAGGGGCGTCACCAACGACTTCATCGGCGATGTGCCTGTGCTAGTCGTCGCGGACCCCAGGGACAGGTCGGCCCACCTGTTTGTGCGCCAAATCGGCGAAGAGCCACTGAAGTTCGTACTGGAGGCGGAGAGTTGCGGGACGTGGAGACGGGCAGCCTGTGGAGCCCATTCACCGGGCTGGCGTTACAGGGTGAGTTCCGTGGTCAAGGCATGCGACAGATACCCTTCAGCACCGCATATTACTGGGCTTGGGAAGACTTCTATCCACAGACCACGTTCTACAGGGATTAAAGTGCTAGGCTTTCTGATACCCCAATCGGTCCAGCTCTGTGTTGAGCGTTGGGGCCCATGCTTCCAGCGGTGTGCTCAGGGGTAGCGTTATCTCAAGGCTACCATCTTCGGCTCGTTGGACTAGGCCGGGATCCTCTTTGCTCAACTCCACACTGATGGTTTCTCTATCAATTCCGAACGTGTCCGTGACATCGAACACCTGAGCCATGTCAGCCATGGTGATGATGTCTGAGAATTCCTCTGTCATTAAGTTTCTCCGTTTATCTAGCGTTATGTCCAATGAAGTTGACACGTATAGCCCCGCGGCCATACTATTTTTGCAATTGTACCGTGGTTATGCGGTTTAGCGGCAACCTGCAAAACATGCTGCTGCTCATAAATAATACAAGGGAGGGTTTTTCTATGCTTAGCGTTGAAGAAAACGATATGTTGACCCAGACCGGCCCAGGCACCCCGATGGGTGATCTGTTCCGACGGCACTGGATTCCGGCACTCTTGGCCGAGGAGATTCCCGGCGCCGATTGCACACCGGTCCGCGTGCAACTTCTGAGCGAGAATTTGATCGCCTTCCGTGACTCCGATGGCAAACCCGGTCTCATCGACGCTTACTGCCCACACCGTGGCGCGCCTTTGTTCTTTGGTCGAAACGAAGAATGCGGTCTACGCTGCGTGTACCACGGGTGGAAGTTCGATGTGAACGGCAATTGTGTTGACCTCCCCAACAGCCCGGAGGGGGAGACGTACAAGGACAAGGTCAACATCAAGGCATATCCGTCCTTTGATAAGGGCGGCATCATCTGGACATACATGGGGCCCGCTGACAAAGAACCCCCCAAGCCTACATTCGAGTGGCTTGAGGTTGGCGAGAACCAGCGTTACCTCCGCAAGTACTGGCTGCGATGCAACTACTTCCAGGCAGTGGAAGGCGACTACGATCCCAGCCACGCATACTTCCTGCACAGCACACTAGACAACAATGAGGGCAACCCCGGGCGTCGGTTTGGCGCAGGCGTGTTCAACAGTTTCCTGAACCGCACGTTCGCCGACTACATAGATACGGACTACGGCATCATGAACGTGGCTGTATCCACAACGGCTGATGGACAGCAGCAGGCCAACATCGGTCACTTCTACATGCCCTCCTACAGCTCAGCAGGCATAGCCGGCCCTGACGTGTTCTCGAGCAACATGCGCATCCCCATCGACGATGAAAGTTGCTACATGTACCGGCTCCGCTGGAGCTATAACCCCTTCACCGACGCGCAGAGCGCCGAGGACAAGTACGGTGGGTATACGTACCCTGAGCAGATTCCCGGCACCTTCCTTGCCGTTGAGAACAAGGACAACGAGTACCTCATTGACAGGGTGGCTCAGAAGAACTACTCCTTCACTGGCATCAAAGCGTTTCCTGTACAGGATCTGGCATTGGTGGAAGACCAGTGGGGCCCTCGAGCCCACCGGAATCTTGAGAGGCTGGTCAGCTCTGATGAGTCCATCATCAAGGTGCGACGTCGCCTGTTGGATGCTGCACGTGCATTGATGGAAGGCCAAGAGCCCTCAGGCCCAAGCAACCCGGACTCCTACCGTGTGCACACCGCGCGGGTGACAGTGCCGGGCGATATGTCGGCGCAGGACGCCATTGAAGCGGCTAAGTCCCGAATGGTCGGCCCATCAACATGGGAAGCCACCAAGGCCTAAGCCAAACCCTTTAACGTGAAAAGAGCCCCGAGGGTGTCGGGGCTCTTTTCTTTTGCCTGTTCTATATTGGCTAGATTAAAAGACGCATGTGGTCTCTATCTCTATCTTCAAGCTCGGTCGGACCAGAGCTGCACAACCGATAAGGGTGTTCGTCGGGTAGTTGCCATCAAACATCTCCTCAAACATTGCATTGTTGGCTGCCCGGTTCTCAACCCACTCGTTCACGTCGGTTACAAACGTCGTCAGCTTCACCACGTCGTTCATGGCCTGGCCTTCCACTTCAAGAATGGCCTTAATGCGCCTCAACGCCTCTCGAAGTTGGTCGGGTAGAGAGCCTTGTTCGGCATCGCTTCCTCCGGCCGTGCAGCCAGCAATGAAGAACAGGTCACCCGCCTTGACGGCGCGGGAGTACAGGGCCGGGACCGGCGAGATATCGGGGTACTGCTTGTATTCCTTCTTCACGTTTTCCCTGCGCTATATGTATGCGTTGTATTCTGACTGACCCAGGTTAATTGATTAGAAAACGGCAATCGCCTCTATCTCCACCTTCATACTTGGCAGGGCGAGTGCAGCACAACCGATCATGGTGTTGGGCGGGTACTTGCCCTGGAAGATGTCCTTGAAGACTGCGTTGATGGCGTCGCCGTTCGCTGCCCACTCCTTTACGTCCGTGACGAACGTCGTGAGTTTGACGATGTCGGCGATGGACAGGCCTTCCGCCTCCAATACGCCCTTGATCTTCTCAAGGGTCAGGCGCACTTGATCCGGCAGGGGTGCTGTGCTGTCACCTGCGGTGCAACCTGCCATGTAGAACGTGTTGCCCACCTTGGTGGCTCGGGAGTAGGCGCCCATCACCGGCGCGATGTCAGGGTAGTTCTTGAATTCCTTGTCCATGTGCGGTTTCTTCCGTTATGTGTGTGCACAGCACTCTATAGGAGTGGGAGAATCTGGTCAAAAGGCATCTTGAGTGTATTATCCAAAACCCTATTAACGATCAAGCGAAATGAAAGCGGGGCTTGCTAGATTAGGAGGGCATTCCTTAGACAGATTCGCCCACTTAGCTGGGTGTTTGCCTAAGAGGCAGTGAGTCCCCTCGCAAGCGAGAGGACTCACTGCCTACCAAGGGGGTAGCAAGGTAGGCCAGATACTGGGAAACCCTAAATCGCTTCAGGGTTGTACATGTTAAAACTTCAAGTCAAGGATAGACTCTTTCAGCGATAGACAAAACTTGCGAGGTCTCTGCTCCGATTTTAGAGCAGAGACCTCGCATACAATCAAAGAATCCAACAGGTAGGCATTCCTACTCCTTGACCGCCAAGAACCGCTCAAAGTGGCTGACGGTTCCGAGCGGCACTCCAGACCACTTGTATGATGCTATAACCTTCGGGTTATAAACCAGCTCCTCTGGCTTCCACACCATTGGGATTGCAATGTGCAGGTCAAAGGTAATGTCTCCTGTTGTCCGCAAACGCTTATAGACTTCCTTGGTATCAATTACCTCTCGATGGAACGCGATCGCCTTGTCCATCTCTATAAGCTCAATAGCGCCTCCACGGGGTGACTCACATGAGCAATGGTGAACTCGGAACGTCTGAATATCAACAATGTTGCTCGTTTGATACACGATTCGACCCGTGAGGCCAAAAGCTCTCTGGATAGCTCTTGTGACAGTTGCTTCGCGGGCATCAAGTTTAGCCTTAACACCAACTTCGATAAAGTACCCTGCCAAAGCCTCCATTACGTCGGCTTTCTCAGGAAGCCCACTGGAATGAGTTCCGTCGACCAGTATCTCCAAGGGGTTGTTGGGGCCATAGCCAGCTTCCGCCAGCAAGGCCTTGGCCGCAGCCGGATCGTATCCATATTCCGCTTGGAATCTCCTGTCCCAATCTGGGTTCCAGTAAGACCGAGTAGGTACAAAGGCATGGTTGTGAACCGGGATACCCTTGCCACCGAAGAATGCAGTGTTGATGGCATCACGATCAACCGCCTTACTCAAGGCTTTTCGCACCCTTATGTCTAGGAAAGGATCCTCACAATGGACATACCCACAAGGAGTATTTTGCGTTTCATAGCCACCATACGTCTTGTCAATCACGGGTCCTTGGAACATCGCAGTTCGTTCTCGCGTCAGTACTTGGCCGGTAGCCACCGCCATACCCTCGGACACCGCTTGGTTCTGCAAGTCCAACGGGAGTGTGGTGACATGGACTTCCGATGTGAGCAGCGATGCCAGCCGGGTGGAAGCTTCACTCGAGAATCGGAACTCAATCTCTTCCCAGTCTGAAGTATAACGCCAGTGCTTGTAAGGAACTCGTTCAACTATGAAATTAACCCCTTGTGTGCGCTCTTTGAACTGGAAACCGCCTGTACCAGCGGGGGGTCTTGAAGTCAAATCTGGGTCACCACCTAGCTTCTCCAAATCTTTGGCGCTGAAAGGTTCACCTGAAATGACGTTCCAAGAAGATGAGTTATTCAGAATTTCCGGATTGGATTTGGATATGTTATAGACAATCTCATAGGGACTGACTATCTCAAGATCCACTGCACGATATTGGCTTCTGTGGGTATGTCGGGAATCTTCTTCGCCATGATTTTTCAACACAGCCGCTACATCGGCTGCAGAGAAATCACCGTTGTCACCGTGGAACCGGACACCCTCTCGGAGTTGGAATCGTATGGATATCCCGTCAGGCTCAACGGTCCATGATTCGGCCAATTGAGGTATGTGCTCTCCCGTATCCGCGTCGGCGCCGATAAGCGACTCATGGGTCGCCGCGAAGAACCAAGGGCCCCGGGGGCTTTCGTATCTCCAAGGCATGTTGGTTTCATTACTCGGTGCTGGCGTTGAAATAACCAGCCGTTTAACTACAGGCTTTGCCTCCGGAGCTGGTGCAACTGTGGCTGGTACCGCAGTTGCAGCCACTGCCGATGTCGAGGGCGAAGATGCGCCTGTAGCTCCGTCATCACCGTCGCTGCTACACGCCGCCATGAGCATCATTGCCATCAACCCGATAACTAAGATGCTCAAACCGCCACGAAAAGAACGAATAACCATGAATGCCTCCCTTGTTTTGTTCTCCTTAAGGAGCGTCGCCGGATACATTTCCTTCTTTAAAACAGTCTAATCTTAATGAGAAGTGCTATGCAACCACGCAAAGGTACCGAAACGATAGCTGGCTGTCAAGCGGTGAATAGAAAATTAAATAGTACGATGACCAAAATTCATGATTGTTGAATAGGAAGGACCCCCGTTTTTCGGTGGGGGACCTTTGGGGTACTCGATTACGCGATTAAACTAAAAAGCGGCAATTGCCTCAATCTCCGCTGGCAGAGTCGGCTTAAGCGATTCTGACATGTGTATAACGAAATTCCCGGAGTTGTAACCCTGAACATCTCCTCGATGATCCCGTTTATTTCATCGCGGTTTTTGCCCACCCTTCAATGTCGATCACAAAGGTGGTCAGCTTGGCCACATCGTCCAAAGTCTGTCCTTCTGCCCCCTTGATCGCTTTGATGCGCCCCAGTGTTTCCCGCAATTGGGCTGGGAAACCCTTCGTGCTCGGCAGAACTGTCGTTGGCCATGCAGCCAGCGATGAAGAACATATTATCGACCCTTACCGCCCGGGTGTATTGGCTAGATACCGGTGCTATATCCGGGTACTGCTTGTACTTTTTTCCATGAACCCTCTCCTCCCTGTGTAAGTGCACAGCACAATATGGGAACAAAGAAGCAGGGTCTAAACCGCGGGGCGGTTCTGCTGCAGGTTGACGGGCCAGCGTTCGCTCAGGCATATCCAGGTCCGTGGACTGCGAAAGGTTGCTACTCACTGTTATCTGTCTCTGATTGCGGTGCAGACTACCGAAAAACTGCAAGAATAATCGTTGCTTGTGTTCCAAACCCAGCAAGAGTTGGGATTACCTTGAAGATGAGTCTATCTTTAGAGAACGCTGAAACATCAGTGAGGCGTTTATTGATTTGCCCCATGGCAACTTCAGACTTGTATCCATCAGGGACAGAGATATATTGCCAACCAGATTCTAAAGTGACTGGGAATTCCTCAAGTCATTCAGCGATTATTGTTGGGGCGATCATTCCTTTGAACATTAGACGTAACCACTAAATGAATCTTCGGTGTTTCGTGGGAGGAACCTCCATCGGAGCGCCCGGTAACTGTAATCGTCACTTACATGCCAACTTAGCAACCTGTCCAATAAGGAAGAGACTTGAGCAGAGAGAGACGTCTCCACCCTCTTGGGCTGGCGTGGATGATAAAATTATGTCCTTCACCTTCTATATTTACGGATGGGTAGTTAGGCACCACTTTCTTCCAAGACATGAATAGGGTCATTCTACCCCTCCTTATCCCAAACAATATGTAAGATGCTCAATTGACAGCGTTATAGTCGTTCACTAGACTCAGGTGGAAGATTTCTTTTTACCCACCGACCTATAAAAACCGCATCTCGTACGCTCACACGGAGGACCCGGCATGGCCCATTACAAAGCAAGTGAGGCCCAGGATTGGGCTTGGGAGACGTTGAAGGGCCAGTGGAGTACCCTCATCACGCCGTTCGAGCAGAATGGCGACCTGGATGAGCAGGGTCTACGTAGGAACATCAGACACGTCAGAAAGCTCGGCACCCGAGGGGCTGGCTGTACCTGGGGCATGGGCGAGTTCTGGAGTCTGACTCACGATGAACGCGTACGCGTGATGGACATTGTCGCAGAAGAGGCCGCCGGCGTATGGCCCGTTGCAGCCCACGTCACCCACACATCGAGTCGAGAGACCGTTGATCTGGCACGACATGCGGAGTCAGTTGGCTTCGACATGTTGGTGATCGCGGCACCATACATGGCGGCCAAGACCGAAGTCCAGGTCATCGAGTACGTCAAAACCCTGAGCGACAACACCAACCTTGCCATCATGTTCTACAACTCTCCCCAGTTCGGCATCGTCATGAGCCCCCAGGGGCTGAAGCAAATTTGTGAGATACAGCAGGTCGTTGGCGTCAAAGAGGCCAGTTTCAACCAGCAGTTATCCATCGAAACGCACCTGTCTCTGGGCACAGACTACGTGATAAGCACGCCCGACGAGTGGATCTACCCCTTCGCCCAGGACCTGGGGTTCCAGCAACAGGTGATGTTTGCCAACACCTCCGACTGGCGTTTCGATACGCTTGAGGCGAACTACTACGTGCAGTTTATCGAACGTGCCAGCACCGGTGACTACGACGATGATTTCTACGAGACCCACTTAAGGCGTCTCAACGAGCTATCGGACACATGGTGGACACGCACAGCCGACAAGAACGGCGGCACGTTACCCGTAGCAATGATCAAGTATTGGGGCGAGTTGATGGGTATGGCCGGTGGCCCCACTCGGCAGCCTTTACCCCAGTTCACAGCCGAGGAAAAGGCCCAACTAAAAGAGGAGTTGACTCCATTGAAACCTAAGACACCAGTAGCCACAACACCCTACAAACCCCGTGCAACCTGGCTGACCGGCAACAACGCATTTGCCACAGGCATGCTGCTCATGGTCAGTGTCCAGAACGTTGAGGAGGCCCTTGAGGCCGAACGCGGCGGCGCAGACGTTGTAGACGTCAAGAATCTCCAGGAGGCGCTGGTTGGGTCTGGTCATCCCACGACTGTGAGGCAGGTCCGGGCACAGATCCAGCCAGAGAACCACGTCAGTATCACGCTGGGCGTTGTGCCGAATCAGGCTGGCACCGTGGCAATGGCTGCGTATGCTGCAGCGGTGATGGATGCAACTTCTGTGAAGATCGGATTCATGCAGACCGGGTACGATGTGGCGGTGGATATCCTCAAAGAGGCCCGACGGGCGATGGACGGCTACAACACCAAGCTGGTGGGCTCGCTCTTCGCCGATAACCTGCTCCACGAGGGCGGGCTTGATCCCAAGTTGATGGTGCAGCTTGCTACTGACGGCGAGTGCGACGGCTTCCTGATCGACACACTCATCAAGGACGGTCGGAACCTGTTCGATTTCCTCACCGAGGCTGAGTTGCACGACATGGTCCTGGAGGGCAAAAAGCTTGGTCTCAGCACCGCACTGTCGGGTCACCTCAAGCTTGATGACCTGGACGAACTTGCCCGCATCAACCCGGATATCGTTGGTGTGCGTGGCGCGGTATGCAGCACCGGAGACCGTGACCGTGCCGTCGCCTGGGAGGCAGTGGCCGAGTTCAAGCGACAGATAGACTTGCGGAAGAGCGGCGAAATCAGCGTCCGGCCTGATGCTGCGACTAACGGCTCCAACGGCGATTCGCCTGTGGTGACAACCGGCGGAGGCTGGGTGGTCATCGATGGCAGGGGCAAGAGTTGCGCCGGGGTCATTGCCGCGCTGGAGAAGCAGACCAAGGCAGATCATACTTCAATGGTAGAGACGATCCTTGGCGATGCATTGAACATCTTCGATGTCATCCTCTGGACGGAGAAGGGTGGCCACGCACTGATCAACCAGCGTGATGAGGGTGATGGAACCGTCCGCGTGCTCATCCAGCCAAAGGCCTAGTAGTGTTGTCATTCTGAGGGGATACCGTTCATCCTAATCACGTAGACGCAATTGACCCTATTCGCTTCATATTGGAACAGAAGCTTGGGACACGTGCAACAACTCAGACATAGGCTAGATAGTGTTTGCCGTTGAGACGGGGCCTCCCCCATCTCTTCGGCAAACACTATCTGTAGGTCCTCTTTTTGAATCGTTATCTAGTAGGTTACTCCATGACAGCCTTCAACCCGTCCGGGTCACTATAGGTTCCACTAAGGGCACCGGAGTAGGTATAACTGGAGATGATGCCCGGGTTAAACACTGCTTCCGGTGGTAGCCAGAAAAGTGGGACGTCCATGTGTAGGTCATAGATTGTGTTTCCAATGTCTATCAACTGGGCGTTTCGCTTGTCGGCATCCAACTCGGCAGATGCAACCCGCAACGGGACGTTCACTGTGGGCTGGGACATGGTGAAGCCAGCCGCAGATATCAACGATGCGTTCCAAATCTTCAGGCCAAACAGGTGGGCAGAAGACGTGCCGTTAATGGTGGCGGCGTTGGTATATTCCCATTCCCTATACGCCGACCGGTAAACAGCCTGGTCAACTTGCTGTGTATCGATCTCCATTCCCACGGCAGACCAGAAACCTGCCACTGCGTCAGCGACATCAAGCGAGCCAGCGAAGAATGGCAGGTTCCTGGCAAGCATGGTTACCTTGGCGGGATTGTCAGGCCCATAGCCTGCTTCGGCCAGCAACGCTTTAGCGGCATCCGGGTCATACCCGTATTCATCAGCGAACCGAGTCTTCCACTCAGGGTTCCAAGCAGGGCGGGTCTCGGCGAAGGTATTGAGGTACATCGGGGTGCCCTTGCCGCCAAAGAGGGAGTTCAATTCTTCTCGGTCGATCGCCTTGCTCATGGCCTTTCTGACGCGAACATCTGAAACAGGGCCGCTTGGCTCAAACCTGAAGGTATCCGTGGAAGGATCCACGAAGCAGCAGAGCAGGCTTACAAATGTTCTAAGGGCAGGTACGTTGCCCCGCGCGATTTCATAGCCGCGATTCGTTGCTTCAACAATCAGGTCATCCGGGAGACTGGTGACATGAATTTCATCTGTCAGGAGTGCAGCCAATCGGGTGGATGCCTCTGACTGGAAGCGGGACTCGAACTCCTGGAAGTCCGGGGTAGAGCGCCAGTGGTCGTAAGACACACGCTCAAACGCTATGAATGTGCCAACGCCACGCTCTTTAAACTGGTAGTTCGCTGTTCCAGGCGGAGGAGCGGCTTCAGGGTCAGTGGGCTCTCCGTTAGCATCGAAGAACGCCTTGCTGGAAATCTCAAACCCTGATTGGGAGTCCGAGAGGTTGCTCAGGAAATCCGCGTCCGGATTGTTGAAACGAAAAACAACTTCGTAGTCGTTAACGATCTCGATGTCATCAATTCGCTGGAAATAC
>CAJWXP010000014.1 GCA_913049785.1 uncultured Dehalococcoidia bacterium
TATCAGTTCTCCAAACCAAATGATACAGGAATATTCTGCATTTAACTTTAGAACTCTCCGTGCGTGCGCGGTCCGTTAGCGGGACTTTAATAAGTACACGCGTCACGTACACGCATCACGTACACGCATAAAGATTTGGGATTAAGCCGCAGACGCCACTATCACCCTTGGTAAAAATAAGGACGCACCTTATGCTAGATCTCACTGGTCTTACAAACTCCACGAGGTTAAACTGGCCTCGCCCAATTTGGATCAAGGAGGCAATCATGGCACTTACTGATAAGGTTGTTGTGATCACCGGAGCAGCTCGAGGGATGGGGGAGCAGTACGTACGCGCGTTCCTCAAAGAGGGCTGCAAGGTGGTCGCGCTGGACCTCTCGTGGGACGGTGTGCAAGAGTTCTCCCAGGAACTCAGCTCTTACGAAGAAGCGATAACTCTCAGTGGAGACATCTCCAGTGACACCGATCTCGATGCTGTGTATCAAGCGGCCATGGACCGCTTTGGGACTGTGGACGTGCTCATCAACAACGCGTCCATCCGTATGCGTGATGTGGAGCCCTCTACGGTCATCAACGTCCTGGACACCAACAACGGTCAGTGGCAGCGGACGTTCGAGGTAAGCCTGTTCGGGACGATCAAGGTGATACGCCGGTTCGTTCAACCCATGCTTGTAGCCAAAAGCGGCAGCATCATCAACATCTTCTCAAGCTCCGGCGTCCAGGGCAGACCAGGCAACCAACCTTACGGCGCGGTCAAAGCGGCGCTGAACAACATGACGCAGTCGCTGTCAGGCGAGCTCAAGGAGCACAACATCGCGGTGAACTCGCTGATGCCCGGCGGGACGCGCAGCACCGGCTACGATGAGCAGACTCGATTGCAGCGAGAGCTAGGTCGCGTACGACGTCAACTCCCCGTGCGCCCCGACCACACAGTACCGGCAGCGCTGTTCTTGGCGCAGCAGAACGCGGCCAGCTTCACCGGGGAGTCGGTGGACGCGCTCAAGTGGAATGAGACGAACGGCTTCGGTGGCTATGACGCTTGGGTTTCGCCCGATCAGGCAGGGTAAACCCTGCACCCATATGCCCTGGCGGGTACCATTGGATCATTTTACTACCGTCATCCCCTCCCTCGCTGGGGGAGGGCTAGGGTGGGGGGCTTTTCTCCATCCGACTCAGATTGCGCTGGCAAGTGATGACCAAAGCGTGTCATTCTAAGGGAAACTCAATACAAAGGTGACCCCATCCACCAACTCAGCAGGAGATTATGCCGACACTGATCAAGTTCCTAACAGGCGCGGGCCACGGTTCACGCAGAACCTGCTTCCAGCTCATCGCCCAGGGAAAGGTGACCGTCAACGGCCTTCCCGCCACAGGCACCACGCTGGAAATATACGAACGAAAAGATGTCGTCATGGTAGACGGTCAGCGGGTTGAAGCCGTTGAGGCCAACGTCTACCTGAAGATCAACAAACCCCTGGGCGTTGTGTCAGCAGTGTCCGATGCCCGTGGCCAGCGCACGGTGTCAGACCTTGTCCCCAGCGAATTCAGCCACCTACGACTATTCCCTGTCGGCAGGTTGGACAAGGACTCCACAGGCCTGATCCTCATGACCAACGACGGCGACCTTGCGTACCAGCTCACACACCCCAAATACGAGTACGAGAAGGAGTACCACTTCCTCGTCGATACACAGTTAACAGCAGCGCAGATCGACTCACTACAAACGGGCGTGATGATCGAGGGGCAGGTCACGGTGCCTTCCAAGGTGGTCAAGGTCTACGTCACCAAGGGTCATTGGTACAGCATCACGTTGCGCGAGGGGCGTAAGCGTCAGGTGCGTCGCATGCTGGTGGCTGTGGGCAACCCTCTCCGCTCCCTGCGTCGAGTTCGTGTCCACACGTTGAAACTCGGCGAGTTGGGCATGGGTGAGGCGGAAGCCCTTTCAGACGAGGAGTTAGCCGCGCTGCGTACGGAATAACTAGATTACCGTAGTAATGTTAGCTTGACAGCCTAAAATTCCTGAGGCAACATTCCACCTAACTACGTTGTCGTAGAATTGCGTAGCAAATTTGTAATGTCGTAATGTCCGGTATGAAAGGAGTCTTCGTTGCTTTCAAAAAAAGGGGGCTGAATACCTGGCAGGTGGGCTACTTCTGACTGTCGTCGCCGTGGTGGCGTCAATAATACTGTCGCCGATTTCCGACGAGGCATTCACGAAGGACGCCAATGTGGTTTTGGCCAAGATTGCTGATGACAGTGGTCGGTATGCCGCATTCATCGTCCTTGATACCCTCGCCAATTTTATTGCCATTCCGGTCGCAGCGACCTTATTCATGGTGTTCCGCTCCCATGACCGCAACCTAGCTCTACTTGGGAGCGGGGAGCCAGAAACGCCGAAACAACTCGCCCATGGGCGTTCCAGGGCCCGTCTGCGTCAGGAGTTTGTTCTCTTCAGTCGTCAGCAATGCAACCTACCCCTGAATGCGGCGCAGTCGATACAGCGGGAGGAGCGCGCCGTTCTTGATGTGTTCATGACCCGGCGGGTGGTAATGGTTCAAAAACCTCACCGAAGTCTTCACGCCCGGCTCCCAATACGCGTGGCCTTTTACGCCCGCATCGGATTCACAGCGAACACCGTCTACCATTTCGTGTACCTGCATATTCACACCCCTCCACAGAATTTACGCCCACAATGCCGCAACCGGTAGGTTCTAGGTTGCCAAGCCCAACGTTTACAGATTCCCTGCCAAACTGGTCTGCCTAATGACGAATCAGCCTGGGTGTAGGGCTCCGCCCTTCTACTTCTTGGACCATCGAGTGACAGGCTTGTCCTGGACCTCGCCGTCAACGTAGATGGCGTCAACACGCTCATTGAAGAAGCACACCAGGTTGGCGATCTTGCTGGCCTCGTTCGTCGGGTATCGGTAGTACCACGCCAGGTCTTCGCCGTCCTCGAAGCCCTTCACAGAATAGTAGCTGGATGCGCCCTTATACGGACATCGAGTGACCTTCTCGCTGGCTTCCAGCAGGTCCATGCGCACATCGGTGACGGGCAGGTAATAACGAACCGGCATACCGGTCTCGAACAGCAGAGTGGGTCGATCCGATTCCGCTACGGTCTGGCCGCCGACAACCACTTTGATGTTCCTGGTGCTGGCCATGGCATCCACGCGCTTGTAAGGGTCGCGGGCGTGGACAAAGATCTCCTCGTCCTCTTCAAACCAGTGCTCAACCTTGTTCCAGTAGAAGGCAACGTAGTTGGAGATGTCCGGGCAGATGTCAAAAGGCTCAGGATATGACCACAGTGCGTTCTCCTCCGCGGCGGCATCACCAACCTTGAGTGTCCAGTACTCAGCATCGCCCTTGTATGGGCACTGAGTGACGTTGTCGGTGGGCTCCATCAGATCCATGCGCACATCTTCCTTGGGGAAGTAGTAGACAGGCACGTGGCCCGTCTCGTGCAGCAGCACCGTTCGCTTGCTATCGGCGATGTATACGCCGTTGTGCATGACGCGGAGCCACCTGGCGCTCGGCTCGATCGTCACGTGGTGATCCGGGTTTCGCCTGGTAATAAGTTCTTCTTTCGTCGCCAACGTCGTCAACACATACCTCCCATGCTTGTTTCGGAGCCTGTTTCGTGGATTGTGTCACACCCGTCCGATTCTCGGCAAGGCGTATTCACAACCCGCATAGACTCTTGACGAGTGCACACGTAGGGTAGAAGCTGGCCGAAACAAAACCCATACGTGATTTCTGTCCAAAATCGCATAAAGGAGCTTCCGACATGAAAGCTGCAGTGTTTCGCGGAGCTGGGGTGCCACTGACGATCGAAGAGGTGGAGCTTGATCCGCCCAAGGCAGGCGAAGTCAGAGTGAAGATTGGCGCAGCGGGCATCTGTCGCAGCGACCTGCACTACATGAAGGGCGAGGCTCGCATTCTGGAACCTACTGTCTTGGGCCACGAAGGTTCTGGAACGGTCATCGAGCTCGGTGAAGGCGTGACAACCCTGAAGGTAGGCGACCGCGTCATTCTCTCCTTCGTTCCCAACTGTGGCCGATGCAAGTACTGCCTCACGGGCCGCTCCAACATGTGCGATGCCCACTACTCCACGGGCCCGCTGATGTTCGACGGCACCACGCGACTGCACAAAGGCGATGAGCGCATTCATCACATGGGCAAGGTAGCTTGCTTCGCGCAGGAGGCTGTTGTTCCTGAGAGCGGCTGCGTCACTATCCCTGACGATGTTGCGTTCCCTCAGGCGGCATACATCGGCTGCTGCGTGACCACTGGCGTCGGCGGTGTCATCTACGGCGCCAAGGTGACCCCTGGAAGTACCGTGGCGGTCGTCGGATGCGGCGGCGTGGGCCTCAACGTGCTGCAGGGCGCTCGACTCGCTGGAGCAACCAAGATCATCGCCGTGGACACGGACGATGGGAAGCTGGAATTCGCAGGCCAGTTCGGCGCAACTCACTTCGTGAACCCCACCAACGGTGACCCCGTAGCTGCCATCAAGGAACTCACGGACGGGCTGGGCGCCGACTTCACATTCGAGGCATTCGGCGGAGCTGAGACCATTGAGACGGCATACAATTCAGCAAAGAAGGGTGGCACTACTGTTGTCATTGGCATCTCGCCCATTGGTTCAGACCCCGTCATCAACCCCGTGGAATTGGTGCGGTTTGAGAAGACGCTGAAGGGCAGCTTCTACGGCTCCGCGCGACCCCGCGTGGACTTCAACGTGATGGTTGACCTCTACCGTTCCGGCAAGATCGATCTGGATACGCTGGAGGGCAAGCACTACACCCTTGATCAGATCAACGAGGCTTATGCAGACCTGGAAGCAGGTCTTCCAGGTAGAGGCGTTATCACAGAGTTTTAGGATCTTAGGCCCCCTCAGACAGGGGAGGCACACTGGCACTGGCCAACGGGACAATATTGCCCCGTCTTTAAAGGTGGGGTGTAAAACCACACAAAGAGGAGAAGCAAAATGCCTGGTACGTTGACGGTTCTCGACTTGATACAGAACGGCACTATGAGCGCCGAAATGGCAGCGACGATGTGGGCGGCTATGGATGACCGCAGCTCCTTCATCGTCGCCGCAGGGCCCCGGCAGGCTGGCAAGAGCACCAACACCAACGCCATCCTGGGCATGTTGCCGGGCGATGTCGCGCTTCACGACCTATCAGGCGAGGCAGCCCAGTTCGCCAATCTGGCAGCGTCACCGGACGGCGGCTACATTGTGGTCGCAGAGTTCAGCAACCACATGCCCACTTACCTGCGGGGCGAACAGGTCATGCAGGTCTTCCAGACAGCGGAGAAAGGCTACTCCATCGCCGGGACCCTCCACGCCGACACGCCGGAAGACCTGTTCTACGAGCTTCGCTCCCACGGGCCGCTCACAGACGATGACCTCTTCCGGATCCGCTACCTGGTGTTCCTCGCCATGCGGGGACCAGTTGAAACAGCCACGCGCCGAGTTGCCAGCGTCTGGGAAGTGACCAACATCACCGGCGGCACGCCCCAGGCGCAAAAACTCCATCAGTGGAACGAGTCGAACGACAGCTTTGACATCGTAGGCGCACCGACGCTCCTAAAGGCAACGGCCACAGAGCTAACGGATCGCGCGGCCAAGCTCCGCACGCTGGCAGTCGCAGGTAAAACCAGCACCGACGACCTTGCATCGTTGCTGGCCGGGTAGCTTCCGACACAAAGTCCCACTCACCTGAAAGGACACACCATGACTACCCTGGTGTTCGGCGGTACAGGCTTCATCGGCAGGCGCACCATCCCCCGGCTTGTGGGTCGCGGCGAGCAGGTAGTTGTAGTGGACATCAATCCCACCTCGGCCAACTTCAGCGAGCTTGGCGACGCCGTACGGGTCATCGCAGGTGACATTACCAACTTCGAGGATGTCATCAAGGCCATCATGGAAGCCAAGCCTGATCGCATCATGAACCTGGCCTACCTGCTAGGGTCGGGCGAGGACACCCCGCACTTCACCATGCGCCTGAATATAATGGGCATGGACAACGTTTTTGAGGCCGCGCGACTCTGCGGCGTGAACCGCATCACCTACGCAAGCTCCATAGCCGTCAGCGGGTTACAGGCCAAGTTCGGTGACAGCATGACCAATGAAGAAGATGCCATGTATGGCACTCGCCAATACGCAAAACACAAGATGTTCAATGAGTACCAGGCATCGCAGTACAACCGCATCTACGGCATGAACATCACCGGCATCAGGCCACCCAACGTGACCGGCTACGACAAGGTGCGCGGATCCACGGACCACGTGTTGGCCATCGTGCTGCCCGCCGAGGGGCTGCCGGTCAATTTCCCACACAAGGCCATGACCCGACTTCCCCTGCACGTCGACGAGATCGCGGAGATATTCGCTCGAGTGACGCTGGCCGATTCTTCCAATTACGAGGTCTACAACGCCGGTGGCACTCCAATCAGCCTTGGAGAGATTGCCGACATCGTGAGGGAGTTCATCCCTGACGCTCAGATCACCTTCGACGACGAAGGCGGCATCGAGCACTCGGACAACTACCTGGTGGACAACAGCCGATTGCTCAGCGAGTTCGAGTTGGAGTACGCACCCTACCGCGACCGCGTGCTGCAGATGATCAATGAGGTTCGAGAGCACCACGGCATGCCGCTGGTTCAAGGGAAATAGACCCTAGATGCTTAGGCAAATGTGGTCTTCGACACCGGGAACCAGCAGGGTTAAGCAAAATTAAGTATCTGCACCCCTAGTCAATTCATCCGCATCATATATTATGTAATTGTTTAATGGGCTAAAGGATGGATATCTTGGCTGCAACTGTTCAAATACAAGCCCCGGCTGTCTCCAGAAAACTCTGGTTGGGGTTATGGTTGGCTAGCATGGGGGTCTTGATTGCACTCCTGGCAGTACTCACCATCGTCATAGAGGACAACCCTGAGTCTTCGCTGGACTTTAGGCTCTTGAACAGCATTGTGGGATGGGATCTCCCGGGATTGGTCTGGCTATTCGCCTTCGTTTCCTTTTTAACCAGCAACATACCTGGATTGCTCATGGCTTTGTCTGCCGTGGGTTTCCTCTGGTTGTTGGGTCTCAACCGTGAATCCAAAGCTCTGTTCGTTATTTGGATGATTCTGGGCTTGGTCGTCTACATGGGGGACGCCACATTCGGTGAGTGGGTAGGTCGGGGAAGGCCGTTTGATTCCATCAATGATCACCCTAGCTATCCCAGCGGGCATGTCTTCGGCAGCACAGTAATGTTCGGTTTTTGGCTATTCATCGCAGGATATTACGGATTGAAAAGTAAACTCATGATAGTGGGGGAAGTTCTGCTGGTAGGGTTCCTACTACTGGTCGGCGCGTCACGCATCCATGTCCAGGAGCATTGGCCCAGCGACGTAGCGGCCGGTTATTTGATGGGCATGTTGTGGCTGCTGGTGCTGATTCCGCTCTTCCTGTATCTGCGTAAAGCTTCATGGTTTTTCAGTCCTAAGCTGGCGGAAGACCCCACAGTCGTCGCCTGCGAGACCTGTCGCACAGAAAAATCAATCGCAAGTGTCGTGGTACTGAACCCAGAGGAAGGGACCGCCACCAAGGTCTACAAGCCCCCGCCATTGGTAGGCCTACTGTATTGGATAGCGTTTCAGGCTAAGTTCCCGTACACCGGCAACGCTGCCGCGCTGGAAGCAGCGGTCTATCGGAGAAGGATCGCCGGCATCTTGACGTTGCACCGCTTCGGCAAAGACCTCGTCTCACCCGCCACGGGCGCCAGCTGTGATCATGGTAACTTCAGCTTCGTGACGGAGTACGTGCCAGGCAGCAAGGTGCCGAACGATGCACCAGCCCAGAAATTCCTGGGGCAGGTAGCAGAACTCTTCGCTGAAGCCGGCCTTGGCGTATGGCAGATCAACCCACGCAACCCCCACGCTCACACCAACCTTATCCTGACGCCGGAAGGCGATTACAAGATCATTGACTTGGAATCCGCCGTGGTCACTGTCCTCCCTGCGAAGGGCCAGCTACGGTCAGCCATCCGCAGCGGAAACATCCCCATCTTTGACGACATCGATTTCACTCGACTCAATGCCTACATCGACACCCACCAGGATGCACTGACAGTGAGCTTGGGGAGTGAGGGCCTTGCCGAATTTAGAAAGGTAAGCGGGCAGGGCGAAGTGCTTATTCGGGAGTGGAAAGAGTCAGAGCCACGCATACTCGGTCGTGCCATCAGCAAGGCCTATCGACTCCTAAACGTCAAGGCCGCTTGGCAACACGTAATGGGTGCTGTGCAGGGGGCCGATACCGTAGCCACTGATTTCCTCAAGAGTGGCATTGACCGGTGGGAAAAGGAAGGCACCATTGAACAGGAGAAGGCCGAGTCCTTGCGGGCGTACATCTCCTCTGGTTCGGTCAACAACGCCATCCATCACATGGGCGCCCACATGGTCCTCAGCGTGGTCATAGCCGTTCCCATCCCGGGGTTACGTAGCGCAGCTCGATTCTTATGGACACTGTATTTCTGGTTCAAATTCCAGTTGCAGCGCCTGTCTCGACGGAACGCTCCCGGCGAGCCAAGGCCCGAGAACATCCACAACCCGCTGGTGATGTTTGTGGCGCTCATCCCAGGGTTCGGCGCTGTAGCGTACTTAGGTGCCCGTCCGTTACGACAAAAAATCCCCATACGCCTGATGCTGGATCAAGCCGCATGGAAACTCCCATTCAAGATCTATCGTCGGTTGGGCCTTGATCGATGGTTCATGCCGAACCCCTCATCGATTGCACAGGTCGAAATAGGAACCGATATCGCTGCTACAGCTTTACCGAGTAGTGAAGACATGGGTACGCCAGGGCAGAACCCTTAGAGGTTGCTGCCTACCCCGTTGGCGCGTCGACTGGCTCCGGTTGTCCTCGCCGAGGATGTTTCGCCATCCCGATGACCGTGCTAGCCATGAAGTAGGCGATCATGACTCCGAAGAACCCCCAGAAGTACGACCCCTGAGCGTCGTATGCAGTAGCCACCAGTATCGGGCTGACGGCGGTTGCCGTTGTGGTGAAGGGTCGCAGCACTACCTGAATACTCCCCAGGTGCTCTCTGCCAAAATAGTCCGCCACCATCATTGGATGCAGGATGAAATACCCTCCCATGCTCAACCCGTGGAATACGGCGAACCCGAACAGCAGCGTCACGTTGCCCCCCGGCATGGCCAGCAGCCAGACGATGCTACAGGCGGTAAGAAAGGTCTGGGCCATCAGCAGATACCGGATCTGGAACCGCTCCCCCAGCGTCCCCCACAGGATCCGCACACTGACGGAGCACGCCCCATAGACAGTGATTGCAAGGGAACCGATGGCCGCAGAGTAGCCGATGTTCTGGAAGTGTGGCAGGAGGTTGGCTTGAAAGCCCTGGAGCCCCACGCTGGCCAGCATGACTCCCGCAGCGATGAACCAGAACGCTGACGTCCTAAACGCCTCCTTGCGAGTCAAGCTCACCTCTTGGGGCGGTCTTGGCCTTGTGCTGCCTGAAGCCATTTCGTAAGGCTCCGTATCGCCGTCGGGGAGCAGTCCTATATCTTCCGGTCGAGTGTGCACCAGAAGCGACAGTGGGGTGAGGACGATTAGCGTGAAGATGCCCATGAGCATCCAGGCATCGTGCCCATCGCTCTACCGCGCCGGCGGATGAACCACTTGGGAAGCATCGCCTGGGTCAGCATCGCCCCTGCACCCAACTGGGTTATACCGCCCACCAGACCGATCAGGAGATAGAGCTCCCACAAGTGGTGGACGTGCTTGAGGCCTATCAACGACAGTGCGAGGAGGATGGAGCTGCCCAGCATCAGGATGCGCGGCCCCTGTTTGGTGTCCTGCAACGGGCCAATGAACGGCGCGGTTACTCCCGCGACCAGTGAGCGGATGGTCATTGCGAGGAAGAAGGATGTCCGGGACCAGCCCATCTCATCGCTCATGGGCGTCACAAAGACGCTGACACCCCATATCACCGGGCCGGTTGAGAACGCTCCCGCTATGAAAGCAACTGCTACGATGACCCAGCCGTAGTAGATTTTCCTGCCAAAAAATTCAAACGTATTGCCTACCTACAAAAAGCAGATACACCACCCTCGCTGCAGGAGGGCCATCCGTGAGAATGGGTGCAGGCTACCCCTGTTAGGCCAGAGCTTCGACTGCCGCGTGTGTTCCCGCAATACGACCGAACACTGCCCCTGCCATCATGCCGCCACCGGACGGGTAGTTCCAGTGCCAGAGGCCACCCAGCATCTCTCCAACGGCGTACAAGCCTGGGATGGGTCGATCCATGGTGTGGGTCACCTGGCAGGTCGTGGTGGTCTTCAGGCCGCCGTAGCAGAAGGTCATGCCGCACACAACAGGGAACCCCTCGAATGGGGGCTTATCGAACTTCAGAGCCCAGTTGCGACGCGGCGGCTCAATCCCCACAGCGCTGACACCATCGGGGCGGAACGCACCGAATTCACCGGGCTGAACAGCATTGTTGTACTCGTGCATCGTAGCCATAAACGCCGGGATGTCCTGAATGCCAAGTTGCTCCGCCAGGCCTTCCAGCGTGTCCGACTTGAAACCTTCAGCTTTATCGTAGCCGCGGATGACGTCAAGCTCCCGGTGCTTGGCATCGAATATCTGGAACGCCTGCCCTCGAGGTTGGGCAAGGATGGCGCGACCCATCTTGGCGTAGGTCAGGCCCCGCCAGGTCTCGCCCTCGTCAACGAACCGCTTGCCGTTATGGTTGACCATGACGGAGTAGGGGTAAGAGTAACGACTCCAGAAATCTCCAGTCTTGTTCTCGCCGGGATAGTCAAAGGCCGGTCGGTTGGCGTCCTGTGGTGATGAGTGGCAGCTTGACCAACTCCCGTTGGGTAGCGCGCCGATGTTCATTGCCATCTGCAGGCCTTCACCGGTGTTGAAGGGGGTACCGCGCAGCTTCACCGTGTCCCACAGCGGCCCCAAGTATCGAGCGCGCATCTCAGCGTTGGACTCAAAGCTGCCAGCCGCCATGATGACCACGTTGGCGTGGACGTTCACAAACCCGTGAGGCCCCAGCGCCCGAACACCGGTGACCTTGCCTTTATCGTCCTGGAACAGATCGACTGCCTGAGTATCGTAGTGGACCGTCCCGCCAAGCTTCTCAAAGGCGGCAAACCATCGATTGGACATCTCAAAACCGCCGCCATCGAAGGAAACGGCGTTTGCTGAGATCGGGTTGTCGAACGTGGGTGCCCAAAGGTGGCCCAGTCCCCGCATCCACTGCACGGTCTCGTATGATCTATCTACAAGGATCCTCGCCAGTTCGGGTTCGCTTTGCCCCTCTGTCACGTTCATGATGTTGTCGTAGTACTGTTCTTTAGTGTACCCGTAAACCCGCTCGTTCATGCGGCTCAGGACTTCCGGCGAAAGATCTGCCAGCAACGGCTTCAGGTCTTCTGCGCCGTCATAGGCGAAGAGCATGTGCACGGTGAGGGCACTGTTACCACCACGGTGTTCCTTGGGGGCTTTCTCCAGCACCACAACGTCTGCGCCACCCTGTCGAGCGGCAACAGCAGCGGAGAGACCCGCGTTGCCAGCACCGACTACAACTACCTGAGTCCGTATTTCCTGATCCATGTCATTCAATCCTTATCGTGGTTTTCGGTGTTACAGCTAACATCGTGTGACTACACCGTATCTCCCCGGGCACGAGGGCGAGTATAGGGGAGCATGAGGTTCCAGCCAAGTCCCATGGCAGACCCCTATTGAGTCCTTTCCAACCTTGCGGGCCTCACCATCACTTTGTCACAGCGGCAGCAAACGTGTAGAGTAAACAGGTACGTTCGTCACCTCGATAATCCGTTTGTCCCACCTATAGAAACATAGCGAGGAAAACCGTCCTTTGAGGAACCATGGCCCAACAGCTTGAGGCTGAAAAAACTCAAACAACAGGCCCCATCAAGGTTTCGCCCCTCGCCTCCCTGGCGTTCCGTGACTACCGCCTTTTGTTCATTGGTGGTTTTTTCTCCGGCAGCGCAAACCAGATGCGCCAGGCGTTCAACCTCTTTCTTGTTTATGACATTTCCGACTCCGTGTTGCTGGTCGGCTTCACCGGCGTCTTCCAGGTCATCCCAGCCCTCACGTTAGGCCTCTTCGCTGGCGCGCTAGCAGACGTGTTCGACCGTCGAAAGCTCCTGCTCATCGTCAACTCGGTCAGCATGATCCCGCCGCTGGCGTTGGGCGCACTGCTCATCACAGACAGTATTGAAGTGTGGCACATCTTTGCCTTCACCATGCTGACATCGCTTATCAACATCGCCCAGGGGCCGGCCCGGAACTCGCTGGTGCCCAAGCTGGTGCCCAAAAGTCATCTGATGAACGCGGTGACACTGAACGGCAGCCTGCAGCAGGCCACGTTCTTCATTGGCCCGCTGGTGGGCGGGATCCTGGTCAATGCCTACGGCGCTGGTACCACCTACATCCTCAACGCCTTCCTGCTCATACCGTCCATGGTCGTCCTATTGTTCATCCGCACCTCTGGGAAACCAGAAGGGGAGGGGCGCAAGGTCTCAATCACTATGGTGTTGGACGGCATGCGGTTCATCGTAACCACACGCATCCTGCTGGGCCTGTACCTGACCGACTTCGGGCTGTCTTCCGTGGGTTTCTTCAGGCCGCTGCTCACCATCATGGCGAAGGACGTATATGAAGTAGGGCCGTTAGGGCTGGGCATCCTCTATGCCTCGCCGGCCATCGGTGCGGTCCTGGGATTCATCACCATGCTGTGGATAGGGGAAGTCCAACGCAAGGGCGCGCTGTTCCTGGTAGCGATCTTCTTCTTTTCCCTTGGATTGGCCTTCTTAGGCCTGTCTCAATGGTTCTGGATGGGTATGATCGCAGGTGGAGTGCTTGGGTACACCGACTCCATCAGCTTGGTGCTCCGTCAAACGTTGACGCAGCTCCTAGCGCCCGACGAGTATCGAGGCAGGGCGACGGCGTTCACGCGACTCTTCGCCCAGACAGGCAACGCCATCGGCGCCACGGAGGCAGGCGTGGCTGCCAGCTTCATGGGACCAGGCGGCGCGCTCATCTTTGGTGGTGCGATCGGCGTGGTCATCGTGTTATCCGTAGGATTCGGGTGGCGCAGTCTCTGGCGGTACCGCTCCTTTGAACAATAGGCGGCATTACCGCTTTTGTCTCTTTCGGTCATACCAGCGACGGCAGTTATAGGACTAACTTGTCCCTAAACAAATAGGCCTCCGTCTGAAGGCCAGCGCACAAAATAGCCTCAAACTGCAAAGGAATTACAAAGGGCCTAAGGCCCCACCATTCATGAAGAATTATGTCACAAGACTCTGAAGCTCAGGAGGCCCCTAGCAATGCAAGGGTCAAACCGTGGGCGTCGCTAGCACACCGAGACTTCCGGTTCATGTGGGCGGGTGCCCTCAGTGCATCCGTTGCCCGGCAGATGCGTCAGGTCATCAACCTCTATTTCATCTATGAGCTGACAGGCTCTGCCTACATGCTGGGCCTGGTGGGGCTGTTCCAGGTCATTCCAACAATGACGTTCGGCCTTTTCGGCGGGGTAATCGCCGATGTCTTCGATCGACGAAAGCTGCTGCTGATCGCGCAGGTCGGCGGAATGGTACCGGCCATCGGCCTGGCTGCGTTGGTCCATACAGACACGATAGAGGTCTGGCACATCTTCGCCTTCACCGGCATGTCTGCCGCCATGAACATCCTGGAAGGGCCTGCGAGGACCGCCTACCTGCCACGACTGGTCCCCCCACACCACTTGATGAACGCCGTCACATTGAACTCCAGCGTATTCGAGCTCTCCGTGTTGATAGGCCCCATTCTTGGCGGCATCCTCATCGACTACATCAATATCGGCAACATCTACGCAGTGAACGCCGTTCTGTTCCTGCCAACCCTCTTCTTTTTCTCGATGATTAGGGCCTCCGGAAAGCCACTGGGGGAACGACGATCAGTCTCCTTCCAGGCAATCTTCGAGGGGATGCAGTTCATCTGGTTCCAACGCATCCTGCTGGGGATGTTCCTGGTGGACTTCGGGCTGGTTATCGTCGGGTTCTACAGGCCCATCCTCACCATCCTGGCAAGCGATGTCTTCCACGTTGGCGGCACAGGCCTCGGCATCCTTTTTGCAGCGCCGGCCATCGGCTCATTCATGGGGTTTGTGACGCTGCTGTGGGTGGGAGACGTGAAACGGAAAGGCGCACTGTTCCTTATCTCCGTCTTTGGTTACGCGTTTGGCCTTGCATTCCTGGGCCTGGCGCCGTGGTATTGGCTGGCCCTGGTTGCCGCATGGACATTAGGATATACAGACTCCATAAGCGTGGTCATACGGCAGACCCTGACGCAGCTCCTCGCGCCCGACGAAATACGTGGTCGCGCCGCCAGCTTCTCCAACCTCTTCGCCAATGCCGGCAACGCGTTGGGTTCCATGGAGGCGGGATTTGTGGCACAGGTCATCGGAGCGGGTGGGACGCTGGTCTTGGGCGGGATTGTAGCCACCGGGCTGGTCGCCGCAGTAGGATTGAGCTGGCGCGGCCTGTGGCGGTACACATCGCCGGAGCAGTAAGGAAATTCGTTTCAGGAGAACAGACATGGCTGAACACAACATTGCGATAATCCGGGGCGATGGCATTGGCGTCGACGTAGTAGAAGAGGGTCTCAAGGCGTTGAACGCCGTCGCAAAAAGATTTGACATCACATTCAAGTTCACGGAGTTCCCGTGGGGCACCGACTACTACTTCAAGAACGGCGTGATGATGCCGTCCGACGGCCTCGAGACTCTCTCGAAGTTCGATGCTATCTACTTCGGCGCTGTGGGGCATCCGGAGGTGCAGGATCACATCACGTTGAACGGCCTGCTGCTGCCCATGCGTCGCGGCTTCGATCAGTACGTTTGCGAGCGACCATGCATCCTCTACCCGGGCGTCACATCGCCCTTGCGCGATAAAAACCCCGGCGATATAGACATGGTGGTCATTCGCGAGAACACGGAGGGCGAGTACGCAAACGTAGGTGGGTTCCTGTACGAGGGATTTGCAGAGGAGATAGGTGTGCAGACGGGTGTCTTCACGCGTCACGGGTGCGAGCGCGTCATCACCTACGCCTTTGAGCTTGCCAAAAAGCGCAACAAGAAGAATCACGTCACGTCTGTGACCAAGTCTAACGCCCAGGGCTACGGCATGGTGGTCTGGGACAGGGCGTTCGCGCGGGTTGCTGAGCGCTACCCTGATATCAGCACGAACTCACTGTTGGTGGACGCGGCGTGCATGGAGTTCATCCGGAAGCCGGAGATCTTTGACGTGGTAGTGGGCAGCAACCTGTTCGGCGACATCCTGACGGACATCGGCGCCATCATCACGGGCAGCATGGGCCTGGCGCTCAGCGGCAACATCGATCCTGAACGGCGGTACCCATCCATGTTCGAGCCTGTACACGGCAGCGCGCCGGACATTGCAGGCAAGGGTATCGCCAACCCGCTGGCGGCAATCCTCTCCGCAGGCATGATGATGCGTCACTTGGGGGAGACGGAGGCGGAGGCGGCGATTGAGGCAGCAGTCCTCGGCATTGTTGCGGAAAACGAGATCCTGACGCCGGACCTGGGGGGCTCGTCCACCACAACAGCTGTCGGCGACGCCGTGGTCAGTGCGTTAGGGCGGTAGTACCGCTTTTGCTGGAAAGGTGATTGAGCTGACAACAGCGAACTTAGATTCTTCGCTTCATACCAGCCGCTCAGAATGACATCTCAAAATCAAATATCATGCACACGTAACAAAAGCGGCTAAGCCGCCTAGCGCGCAAAAGCCGGTTTCACCCCAGCCGTCTTCGTACGCACGCTATAGACACCTGTCCGTGCCGTGAAGAACAGCGTCTTGTAGTCGGGGCCGCCAAAGGCGCAGTTGGAAGGTATCTCTGGCAACACGATAGTCCCCAGATGCTCGCCACTCGGGCTGAACACCCAGCATCCACCAGGCCCGGTGGAGTAGACTCTGCCTTCAACGTCCAGCTTGAAGCCGTCCGGCACACCCTCCTGCCCCTCAAGCTTCAAGTCTGCAAAAACCCTGCCGTTGGTGACGGACCCCGTGGGTTGGATGTCATAGGCCTTGATGATCATGTCTGGTCGGGAGTTGGCTACATACAGCGTCCTCTCGTCGGGAGACAAAGCAAGGCCGTTGGGGAACTCGAAGTCGGTGATGACGGGGCTCACAGAGCCGTCGGGCGCAACGCGGTAAACGCCGTTGAACGTCTGCTCCTTCTCGTGGGGCTCCATACGCAGACCGGGGTCCGTGAAGTAGATGCTGCCATCTGAAGCGCACAC
The DNA here is from genome assembly GCA_913049785.1 of uncultured Dehalococcoidia bacterium. Taxonomy (GTDB): domain Bacteria; phylum Chloroflexota; class Dehalococcoidia; order Lucifugimonadales; family UBA1127; genus UBA1127. The sequence continues at coordinate 16,353 of CAJWXP010000014.1, forward strand.
CACATCGTTGGGGCGATTGAGCCGCTTGTCGTTCCAGCGACTGGCCACCGTAGTAAAGGAGCCATCGTCCTCCCAGCGATTGAGCTGGCGACTCTCCATCTCGCATATCAGAAGCCGACCCTGCGAATCGAAGGTCATGCCGTTGGACTGATCACTGCTCTCCCGGATGACCTCAGGCTGACCGCCTGGGACAAGTTTGTAGATGCGACTGGTCCGGATGTCTACGAAGATCCAGTACCCGGCGGAGTACCAGAGCGGCCCTTCCGTGAACTCGAACCCGGACGCAAGTTGCTCCGGCTCTGCCGATTCAATGATGCCTGCCAGTCTTTCATCCATGGCGCTCTTCCTCCAGTTCGGTGTCGTGTCTCTTCTAAGGGCACGAAGTCGATTCAATATTCAGGCCATTTCCCAGCAATAGCGGCTAAGCCGCTTCGTTAGCCCGTCAGATTTTCAGTAGTTTTTGCCAGCAACTCAAGTTGTGCGATATCGAGGCTGGACGGCTCCAGAATCAACGTGACTTCAGGGGTGTCAGCTTCACTGAATTCCCGCAGGCCTGCTCGTACCGCTTCTGGCTCGCCGTAGATCGACGACTTATCGACATCGAAGTTGGGACCGTAGTACTCGCTCCAATGCTCCTTGGCCAGGTCATAGGCCTTAGCTTTGGTGTCAGCGACGCTGACGTTGATGAGCTTGCTGTACCCCAGGGTATCGGGGTTGCGGCCCTTCTCTTTTGCGAACCCTTTGATGCTCTCTACACCGGACACGAAGTTCTCTGCCGGCGCACCGCCTGAACCCACCCAACCATCGGCGATCTCCGCCAACCGACGGAGCATGGGCTCGCTGCCGCCGCCAAACCAGAGCGGGACACCCGTTTTGTCTGCCGACAACTGCTTGGGTTTGGGGCTCATGGTGCCATGCTCGATCTGTCGATAGCGGCCATCGTAGGACACGTCCTCGCCTGCCCAAAGGCTACGCATGACGGCCACGTTCTCACGCAGGTGCGCCACTCGCTCGTTCATTGCCACGCCCAGGCTCTTGTACTCAGCTTCCGTGCCGCCTATAGAGATGCCGAGGGTCAATCGACCGCCTGACAGGTAATCGATGGACGATGCCGTCTTGGCCAACAACACCGGGTTGCGGTATGCCGTCAGCATGACCGCCGTGCCCAGCCGGACGCGCGATGTCTGAGCCGCAGCCCAGGTCAGCAGCACCAGCGGGTCGACAACGTCCACACGGTAGTAGACGTGGTCGCCTACCCATATCGAGTGGTAGCCAAGGTTCTCCGCTTCAAGGATGAAGCGCCGGACAGCCTCCACATCGGTAGGGTGCACAGACGGGATGCGAAGGCCAATGTTGACAATGCTCGCCATAGTAATCTCCGTAATGATTGTTGAGGTTGGGACACAGATGCTAGCTGCTAGCTGGAGGGCTATCGTCGGGAGGCAAAACATCGGGCGCTGGGCCACCGTTCTTCTGTATCGCATCCCAGAGGTAATCCAAGAACTCTTCGTTGTTTTTTGGCCTGCTGAATACCCCTGACTTGCCCACTCGTCGAATGTAAACTCCGGCGAACGGCATCTTGACTGGGCTGGCATCACGGATCATGTCGAAGGGTATCTCCACGATGCGAGGTTTGCCGTAATGGATCACCAGCTTGTCGGCATAGATCTGGTACAGATTGGGCGTGGTGAACCAGTACATTCCACCGATGGCCAGTCCAAGAAAGATGAGAAACGGGTTCTGCTGGATAGAGAAAGCCCCCAGCACGATGACCACCACTGAGATGGCCATATTGATACGCTGGAAGACCGACCGGGAGTGCGGGGAACTGTAGATAGGCTGTTCATTTTGCATAGGTGAGAGTTTATCACATGAGGTGGTTACGACGAAGGGTTCAGCCAATCAGCCCGAGAAAGCACTTTACGCGCTACTTCAGTTATGTTCCTGCCTTCATCGTTGTCCACCCGAAAATCCTCAGCGTTGGAAGCCTCCAAGATTGATGCCAGCTCCTCTGAACGTGCAAGCGCCTCCTCCCGAAACATTCCGGGCTCGCGAGGCTCCAACCTTCGCTGCATAGTGTCTACCGAAGCGGTCAGTCGGCAGACCGTAATCTGAGCGCCCGGTATTGCCTCACGATAACCTTCCAACCCTTCCCGACTATCAACAATCCGCGCGACAATCAACCTATCTGCCCCGGCAGCGGCATAGATCGGCCAGATAGCGGCGAGGTTCTTCAGCATGAGTCCCTGGCCGAATGGCTCATGGCGCGGATGCATAAAGGTCAGCCAATCCAGGTCGAAGGCGGCGTGAGCGATTCCCGACTCGGTCAACAGGTCGATCGCCTCACCGAGCACGGTCGTCTTTCCCGCGCCCATGGAACCTGAGATGATCAGCAACGGTACGGTATCAGCCATGCGTATCCTCTTAATTGTTGGGGCTCAAATCCCCTGTTTTTCACGCCAAGCCAGGATCTGCTCTGTGTGCTGTCGCCAGTGTCCGTAGGCGTCGAGACGAAGTCGCTTCAGCCAACGGCCCTCTGCAGCGTATGCCGATTCCGGTGCACGTTGGACATAGTCCAGCAGTCGTTGGTGGGTGGCAGCCATCTCCTGTCGGAGCACCTCCAGGCTGCTATCGTGCTTACCCCCCTGGTTTCGAGCGTTGAACGCATCGATGCCACCCTGACTAGCGTACTTCGGCAATCGGCCTCCGTCGACGATGATCGGCAGCGCGTGCAACGCCTCCTCTTCCCACGTAGCCACATGCGCCATCAAATCACGCACGGACCAGTGGCCGGTCACGCCAGGGGTCAGCAGCTGCTCATCAGTCAGCCCCGCAATGGCTTCCTGCAACGCCCCCCAAGAGTCGTTGTTCCGCTGGAACAGTCGCTCCTTATGCACCTGGTGCCTCCTTGCGCGATAGGTCAAAAAAGTACTTGATGGAGTCCGGGTTCGCCAACGACGATGGCGTCACCACCGCGTCCGGCGATTCCCCCAGCAGGATGCGCTTCACCGGCACCTCCACCTTCTTGCCGTTCAGTGTTCGCGGCACTTCCGGCACAGCGTACACCTCGTCCGGCACATGGCGAGGCGAGAGGGCACTGCGAAGTCGAGCTTTCAGCTTGGCCATCAACGCATCGTCGAGCTGCACGCCCTCGGCCAGCACCAGGAACAGCAGCAGCTTCCCCTCTATACCCAGGCTGCTGGTATCCACCACTAGGCTATCGGTCACTTCCGGTAGCTCGTCGATGACGCTGTAGAACTCGCTGGTGCCCATACGAACGCCGCCTCGGTTGAGCGTGGAATCCGACCGACCGTAGATGATGCAGCTCCCACGCTCCGTCATCTTGAGCCAATCGCCATGTCGCCACACACCCGGGTACACGTTGAAGTAGCTCTCCAGGTAGCGGCTACCATCCGAGTCACCCCAAAGGTAGAGGGGCATGGAGGGCATCGGTTCCGTGACTACAAGCTCGCCCACTTCGCCCGTGACCGCGCGCCCCGACTCGTCAAACGACTGCATAGCCGTACCCAGGCCTCGACACTGTAGCTCGCCAGCGTGGACAGGCAGTATGGGGCACGACATGGCCAGGGATGTGCAGATGTCCGTGCCGCCGCTCGCCGAGCCAAGCAGCAGGTCGCGTTTGACGTGGTCGTACACCCAGGCGAACCCCTCGGGCGGCAACGGCGATGCTGTAGAACCGATGCCTCGAAGCGCCGACAAATCGAAGTCACGCCCAGGCTCGACGCCCGCCTTCATGCATGCCGCGAGAAAGGGCGCGCTGGTGCCGAAGTAGGTGATGCCGGTCTCCTCCACCAGCCGCCACAGAGCGTCCATATCCGGATACGCTGGGCTACCGTCGTACAGCACGATGGTCATGCCGTGTAGCAGGCCGCCCACCAGGAAGTTCCACATCATCCAGCCCGTGGTGGTGAACCAGAAAAACCGGTCGTCAGCCTTCAGGTCCAGGTGCAGCACAAGGGCCTTGAGGTGCTCAATCAGGATACCGCCCTGACTCTGGACGATGGCCTTAGGCACGCCAGTGGTGCCTGAGGAGTAGAGCACCCACAGAGGATGATCGAAGGGCACAGGCTCAAAAGCCAGAGATATATCATTGCCGAGTAGTTGATCCCAGGCGACAACGTCCTTCAGTCCTGAAGCATCCACTTCGTCGTTCAAGTACGACACGAGCACCGTTGCCTTCAATGTGGGTAGGCTCTGCTGTATCTCCGAAGAGGCCTCCACGCGGTCGAAGGGCTTACCGTTGTAGCGATAGCCGTCCATGGTGATGAACACGGTAGGTTCGATCTGCTGGAAGCGGTCTATCACGTTGCGGGCACCGAAGTCCGGCGAGCACGACGACCACACAGCGCCGATGCTGGCAGTGGCCAGGAACGCTACGACCGCCTCTGGGATATTGGGCAGGTACGCCGCAACCCGGGCGCCTTTGGCCACCCCCAACCGTCGTAGCCCGGCAGCAACGGAGGCTACCTGGCGGTTAAGCTCAGTGTAGGTCAGTGTACGGGCGTCGCCGCTCTCATTGCGGAACTCAATGGCCGGGTGGTCGTCGTTGCGTGACAGGGCATGTTCAGCGTAGTTCAAGTGAGCCCCGGGGAACCACTGCGCCCCCGGCATGGTGCGTTGACCAAGCACGTTGGTGTATGGCGTGTGCGACTTGACGCCGAAGAAGTCCCAGACGCTGGCCCAGAACCCCTCAAGGTCTGACACCGACCACTCCCACAGCACGTCGTACGACGTGAAGTCGAGGCCGCGTTTATCCTTGAGCCAACCCATGTAGCCCGTGAGGTTGGCATTGGCCTTCTGATCATCAGAGGGTTTCCAGAGGAGGGTTCCTTCAGTCACTTTGTCCATGAAACCGCTCCTACCAGAAAAAACTGAGAGATTCTTCGCTTCACTCAGAATGACACGATGGCAGACCCTTTTCCCGTTCGTCCTGAGCCAATCGTAGGACAGCCTGACAATCGCCTCCCTTGGGTAACCGCAGGCACATAGGTCCAGGACTGCGTCCTGGCTAGTAGTGGATGGCTTTGCCTACGCCGCCGCCTGCCGCAATGGTATCGCCGGTGATGGCTACCGACTTCGGTGACGCCAGGAACACCACCACGTTGGCGATGTCCGATGCGTCAACAGCACGGTGGATGGTGTTGCTCTTCGCCATGTTGGCCAGGCCCTCCGGCGTCGTCCGCTCCGTGACCGTGCCGCCAGGGTGCACCACAGTTACGTTGATGCCGTGCTCGCCAAGCTCATCGGCCAGGTTCTTGGTCAGCGCCGCCACAGACACGTTGCGCATACTGCCGATGGTGTTGCCGCTCTGTCGGGCCGCCATGCCGCTGATGTTCACGATGCGACCCCAGCCCTGGGCAATCATGTACGGTGCTGCAGCCTGCGCCGTGCGCAGATACCCCATGACCTTCACGTTGATGTCGGCCCAAACGGCGTCCTTGGTGATTTCAGCGAGCTTCGGAGGTGGGGCGATGCCACCGACAGTGGCTGCTCCATTGATGAGGATGTCCACACCACCAAGGGCTTCTGCGGCCTTCTTCACCATGACTTTGACCGAATCGTCATCGCTGGTGTCCACGGTGAGGGGCACGATGTTGCGACTCGTCTCTGCGGTGATCTCTTTGGCTGTCGCCTCCAAACGTTCCGGGTCACGAGCGGCGATGACCACGTCTACGCCCTCCTGAGCCAGTATGCGTGCGATCTGCTTGCCGATGCCCCGACTTCCCCCGGTGACGATTGCTTTCTTCCCTGTCAATTCCAAGTCCATGTATTGTGCTCCCTGTGGTTTTGTTTATTTCTTCACCTTTTGTCATTCTGAGCAAAGCGAAGAATCTAAGCCGTCGGATGTAATGTGGCCCCAGATTCTTCGTCTCCCTTCCTTAGAAGGGCTCCTCAGAATGACAAATTTACTTTGCCTTTGGTAACTGCTAGGCACTCGGGTGCCCCGCATTGCGGGGCCGTCAGGCATGTAGATCCAGGACTATGTCCTGGCGCTGGCTATCTGGTTTACGCGCTTCACGTTGTCGATGCCGACAGAGAACTCACCCGACTCAACTCCCTTGATGACCGTCACGGCAGCATCGCTGTAGGGAGTCGGCAGTCCCATTGCCTTGCCTTTGGTCGCGACCATGCCGTTCAGGTAGTCGATCTCGGTCTTGCGACCCTTCATGATGTCCTGATACAACGATGGGTAACCGGCTACGGCAGGCGGTGGGCCGGAGAAGGTCGCTTCAAGTTCCGCGTTACCCTCCCACGCTGCCTGCTCGATGTCGTCTAGCGTGAAGCCCTTCATGGGCGATGGAATGCTATGGCCCAGCGTCCGCCCAATGCGCAACGCCTCCGCGCCGAACTTCAGCATCATGCTGCGGGATTCCGGGTTGGCACGCACCTCATGACTGGTGAGGCCCGTCATGCCGGCTGTCGGATTAGCCATGCAGTTGATGGCCATCTTGGACCAGCGCTCGCCCCACAGGTTGTCAGTCACAACGGTGGTTCCAGCGTGGTTCCATATCTGCTGGACCTCTCGCACGCGCTCGGTATCGCGACCGTCAAGCTCACCCACGGTGAAGGACACGTTGCCCTTGAGGGCCTGGCTCATTGAACCCGTCTGTCGCGCATGGCCAGCCTCCATCAGCCAGGCGGAGATGGTGCTCACGCAACCGATGAGGCGGTCTGCGCCTACAATCGGCGCAATCTGCTCCTCATTGATGCTGTTCTGCGGGCTGACAAAATAGCCGGTGTCCGTCAGGAAGGGCGTCATCAACTCGATTGCCCAGGGGGTGTCGTACGACTTCATGGCCACGATAATGAGGTCGAACTTCTCCTGGAAATTAGCCAACTCGTCCACGTGCCGAGCGTCCACCTGCACGCGGTGCTCGCCCTGCACACCATCGAGGAAAAGACCGTCCTTCTGCATCTTCTCAACGTTCTCACGCCACGAATCGAAGATGATCACATCCTCGCCACCGCGGGTCATGTGGCCGCCAAGGGTGGAGCCGATGGCTCCACCGCCTATAACACCGATCTTCATAATGTCCCCTTTTGAGTTCCTGCCGTGCTGCTTCTACGCCTGAGGAATGGTGTGCGGCTCCAGAGCCGTGGCGATGTCATCGTCGGACGACTTAGCCGGAAGCACCATGCGAGACGGCAGCACGCCATACGCTTGAGCGTTCTGCGCTGCAGCAGGCTCTGTACCCTCCATCAGGTCTCTGGCAGCCTTCAGGATGGTCTGGCGCACCCGGATGATGGCTGTGTCCGCGCTGACCAAGTGCTCCCCTGTCCTGGGCGACACCGGGGCCCACTGATCCTCAATAAGCGCCAGGTCCTGAATGGGGAAGGACTTGATACCGGTGTAGTTGAAGTTCTTCTGCATAACACGGTCAACCAGGTAGTCATTGCTCTTGTTCGCCTTAGGGGTGAACGTGCCAGGAATCACTTCGGGGAACAGGAATCCGCCGTACTTGTCCTCATTGAGTTCCTGATCGCTGAGCGGATCGTTCAGGTCGTAGCGGATGCGGTAGTGAGCCGTGTACTCATCATCCATTGGCACGCGGATGTTCATCTGCAACACCTTGGGGCTTGCGCCTGGCGTGGTGAACGCTGGGAGCATCCAGTGGGTAATGCCCATGTACATATCGCCGTCGGGCTGGCTGCGCACCGCTCCCATCAGCAGGCCGTAGTCCGTGTCCTTCAGGATGTATCGAGGTGAGGGGTCAACGCTGGTGTTCCCGCGAATCTTGAGCGATTGGTTGTTCTTGTTGCCGTCCAGGGTGCTGTGCAGGTAGAAGCCATGGCTGGCATCAAGGTCGCCTTCCATGGACTGGAAGTAGTTGCAGTTGATGACCAGCTTCTGCATGAAGCGATGGCTCTCAGGCAGCTCGGTCCACTTGAACGCCGGGAACGCAGGCTTCAGATCCTTGGGCCCCATATACACCCAGACGATCCCGCCCTTATCGATGGCCGGGTACGACGCAATGTTCACCTTGTCTTTGTATGTCTCGCCTTCTGGGCTATTGGGGAGGTCTACGCAATTTCCTTCCACATCGAACTTCCAGCCGTGGTATACACAGCGTAGTCCGCTCTCCTCGTTGCGACCGAAGAACAACGGTGCACCGCGATGGGGGCAGTAGGCATCGATGAGGCCTGGTTTCCCATCAGTGTCGCGGAAGGCCACCAGGTTCTCTCCCAACAGCTTCACGCGTACCGGTGTGCAGTCGGCCCCGGGTATCTCTTCCGTAAGCATTGCAGGCATCCAGAACCGACGGAAAAGTTCGCCCATTGGCGTGCCAGCACCCACCCGCGTCAACATGTCGTTTTCATTTTGGGTAAGCATGAAACATCCTCCTCTGGTTTGGTATGAACGATGGGTATTGTCGCACGTGCAAAGGCAGTGTCAAGACAAAAGAAAAGAGTCCCGGCTGCCCGGGGCCCTTTCGCTGACTGCTCGATTGATGCGGGATTACGCCTGCGGTATCGAGTAGGGCTTGAGCGCCTCTTCTACATCGGCATCGCCGGGGAGCGTCATGCGTGTCGGTAGCACTCTGTAGGCGTCGGGGTTGTTGGCCGATGCAGGCTCCGTGCCCTCCATCAGGTCTCTCGCCGCCTTCATGATGATCTGGCGAACTCGAATGACTGCCGAGTCCGCGCTGACCAAATGCTCCTCTGTCCTGGGGGAGATAGGGCCCCACTGGTCTTCAATAAGCGCCAGGTCCTGGATCTGGAACGCTTTTATACCGGTGTACGAGTAGTTCTTCTGCGCCACACGGTCTACCAAATAATCGTTGCCCTTGTTGGCCACAGTAAGGTACGTCCCTGGTATCAACTCAGGGAAGAGGAATCCACCATACTTATCCTCGTTCAATTCCTGGGCTGATAGTGGTTGGTCGAGGTCATACCGCAGCCGATACTGGTAGCAGTTCTCATCGTCGATGGGAACGCGGATGTTCATCTGCTGCACTTTGGGACTGGCGCCAGGCGTTGTGTAGCTTGGCAGCATCCAGTGCGCCACGCTGATGAACTGATTGCCGTCCGCTAGCTTTCTGCTGGCTCCCATCAGAAGGCCGTAGTCGGTGTCTGCCAGGGTGTAGTGCGGGTTGGGATCGAAGTATGTAGCAGCATCATCTCTAATGCGAGCGGAGATGTTGGCCGACTGGTCGTCCAGTGTTCTGTGAAGGAAGTAAGCGTGGCTGGCGTCCAGATCGCCTTCCATGGACTGGAAGTAGTTACAGTTCAGGGTGGTCTTCTGCATGAAGATGTGATCCAGCGGCAAATCGAGCCACTGGAAATGGTGGAACGGAGGCTTGTGCTCCTTGGGCCCCATGTATACCCAGATGACCCCACCCTTATCGATGGCCGGGTATGCCGTTATGCTCACCTTGTCCTTGTAGGTCTCGCCCTCCGGGCTATTGGGCAGGTCTACGCACTTGCCGGTGACATCGAACTTCCAGCCGTGATAGACGCAGCGCAGTCCGCACTCCTCGTTACGACCGAAGAACAACGGCGCGCCACGGTGCGGGCAGTAGGCATCGATGATGCCGGGCTTCCCATCAGAATCGCGAAAGGCCACCAGGTCCTCGCCCAGTATCCTCACTCGAGCAGGCGTACTGTCGGCACCGGGAATCTCTTCCGAGAGCATTGCGGGCATCCAGTATCGACGGAACAGTTCGCCCATCGGCGTGCCTGGCCCGACTTGAGTGAGCAGTGCGTTTTCTTCTTGCGTAAGCATGGATTCTCCCTGAGTGTGTTTTCGCCGTGACTTTAAGGGAAATGGTCACCTGCCTACAAGAGCCTGTCAAGAAGGCAGATTCGTTGTCTTACTTCTTGGCTTCTACAGACTCAACGACTTCGAAGGAAAGGAGCGCTGAACCTGTTCCCACGGGCTGCGTTCCTCCGGCGGAGTGGCCGTGAGTGAACTCCTGGCTATTCAGCCATGTCTGGAAATGCTCTTCCGTTGCCCACCTAGTGTAGACGAAGTAGCGGGTCTCGCCTGCTACTGGTCGCAGGAGTTCGAACCCTTCAAACCCCGGCATGCCATCAACGGCCTTGGCGCGCGCTGCGAATCGGTCTTCCAATTCCTTGCCCATGCCCTCAGGCACCTCGATTGCGTTGATCTTAACGACGCTCATAGTTCCTCCCAGGTCGTTTAAGTGCTCCACGTCCAGTGTACATGATGGCGAAGCCAAAATTGTGCCTCCGGCGGCCACATGGTGTTGAATACACTCTATCCTTGCGCTTACGAACACTGCTTAGTAAGCGCAGGTCATGCGGGTCCAGAGCTAGCCCTGGACTTGGTGGTGTAGTGTGACCTCTTTGTGGGTCTTGGACGATTCCAAGATGGCCAGACATACCTCGACTGTCGCTTTGCCCCATCGCGCCGTGTGAACCAGAGGGTCATTGTGTCGAATGGCGTTGTACAGCTCGTCCATGAGGTCGCCGCGACCCGGCAGTCCTCTGCCCGCTACGATAGGCATCTCACGCACACCGTCCTGCGTGTATATGTTGATGCCATCGGCGGTCGGCCGCATGTCACCGCCCTCGCAGCTCACAACCATAACGCCGAACCGTGGCTGGTGCTGTTCCGGCGCTTCACCACTCCGTTCACCAAGGCCTTTATATGCGTACGTGGACGTCCTGAGCGCGGTCTCCTCTTCCTGGTTCTTCACTTCCGCAAGCGAACGACGGTTCCGACCGTGCTGGTCGGAAGACCTGATCTGACCGCCTTCTCCCACCCAGCCGTTGAACTCGTCGGAGTCGAAGTGGTCGTACCCGCTGTACACCAGTGACGCGGCAGCGCCATCTTCAAACTCCAGGAACGTGAGGTGGCTACCCTCTGTGGGTCGAGAGGCGTCCCAAATCCCAGTAGCAGAGCGCACGCTCTTGACCTTTCCGCCGCCCAGCAATCGCACCGTGTCCACCTGGTGAGGCACCTGGTTGAATAGGATGCCGCCACCAAGGGAGGTGTCCAACTCCTCCGGTCGTCGCGGTCGATAGAGGAAGTTGGTGTAGTTCCAGGTGTTGATCATGCCCAGCTTGCCAAGCTCTCCGCTGGCGATGACCTCACGCATGGTCCGGATGGCAGGGTCATAGCTGTGAGTGTGGCCGACGATAAGCTTCACGCCGGTGCGGTCCACCGCCTCAATCATTGCATCGCAGTCCTCCAGGGTCAGCGCCATCGGCTTCTCCACGATGATGTGCTTGCCCTGCTCAGCAGCCATGATAACGTGCTCTTTGTGGAACTGGTGCGGTGTAGCGATGTACACGAAATCGATGTTGGGGCTTTTACAGAGATCTGCTGCGTCCTCATAGACTTCGCCTTCAAAGTCCCTGGCGAACGCCTCTCGCGGCCCGGGAAACTTGTCGGCAGCGGCGGCGATGCTCACGTCCGGGTGCTCAGCCAGGGTCCTGACCATGCCACCGCCAGCCATGCCAAGGCCGATGAACCCCACTCGAAGTCTGTCTTCTCCGCTCGCCATGTCTACCCCCATCGTCTTGGAGTGTTTGTATTATGGACTTGTAGCAGACTCGGGTTGGGATGAGGCTGGCTGTTCCGTCCTCTTCACTGGTCGCACCAAGAACAGGAACCCGCTGCATATCCACCAGCTCAACGCCATCACCATGATACCTATGCCGAATCCGCCAAAAACGTCCGCCATGAAAGCCACCAGGAAAGGTCCACTAGCACCGGAAACTGTGATCAGCGGGCGGACCTTGCCAGTGATTGCCCCCAGGTTGGCTCGACCGAAGTAGGCGGCCCAGACCACCTGGTTCAAACCTACCCAACCGCCGATGCCGAACCCTGCGATAGCCCCGGCGGCCAGCGACGCATTGTCCGGGAGGACCTGGAGCAAAGGCACCGTCAGGCCAGTGTATACGGCGATGATCATGAGTGCGCGACGGATATGGATCCTGTCCACCAGCCAACCCCAGAAGAACCGTCCCGTAAAGCTGGTAAAACCGTAGGCAGCAAATGCCCAGCCTGCCACCTGCAGGGAGAAGTCTCTATCAACAAACGTGGGAACCAGGTTGGTCGGATACGCCGTAGGAGAAAAGCTCCCGAAGAAGGCCGCGCCGATCAATAGCCACAGGGTCGTTGTTCGGAACGCCTCCTTGGCTGTCAGACTATGCTCTTCTGTCTGGCCGGAGCGTGCGGCCGCTTCCTCCGGTTCTTTATCGCCATCGGTGCGGAGTCCTACGTCCTCGGGTCGAGTCTTCAAGAAAAACGCTGGCAAGACCGCCAGGATAAGGGTAAGGACGCCCAGGGTGACAAACGTGGCACGCCATTCAAACGCGTCCACAAACGGCGGGACCACCAGCGGGAGGATCATAGCGGCGAACCCTGTGCCCATCGACGCCAGTGCCATGGTCCTGCCACGTTTCCGCACGAACCACTTGGGCACAATGGCCGACATGAGCAGAGCGCCGGGTCCCGCGCCGAACAAACCGCTCAACACACCGAAGATAAGCCAGAACTGCCATTGACTGTCGACGAGGGCCACCAGCATCAACCCAACACCGGAGACAATGCCGCTGACCACTGCCAGAAACGGTGCGCCCCTGCGGGTGTCGAGGTATTTGCCCAGGAAAAACCCTCCGATGGCAGCGCCGAGGGTACGGAGGGCTATGCCAGCAAAGATCGCCGACTGGCTCCAGCCAAGGTCCTCTTTCATGGGCACAGAGAGGATCGCTGTAGACCAGAGGGCTCCAGCAGTGGTGAAGGATCGCGTGAAAATGATCGCAACGATCACCCAACCGAAGTAAATGGGAAATCGCGCCTGCCACGTGGTTGCTGGTTTCTGGCCGTCGCTAGGTGATGTCATAGAGATGTGGGCGCATTGGCCATGTGAGTACTCCTCCTCGCAGAAGCTGACGACCATTAGTATACGTGTGCGAGGTCTAACGACAAGTATTGAGAGGGATTCACAGGTGAACTCCATGCAAAAGGGGTGGAGTTGGACGTTCAGTGGTAGAATGACTCCGGTGTTCAAAATAGAGCGACGTGTCGATGAGGTACTTACCTCGCTGGCATGCCTTTCGCTACCGAACAGGAAACCCGGGCGGGAATCCCGTTCAGGAGGTAGCCCGATGCGGTTGTTTGCTATTGTTTCATTGGCTGTAATGTTCCTATTCCTACTGGCTGCTTGCGGCGCTTTAGAAGGCGCTGAAGGCCCCCCAGGCGAATCCGGCGATACCCCCACCACAGCAGAACTCACCAGCCTGGTGAATCAGGCGATCACAGATAGGCTCGAGGATGTCCATGGGCCGCCAGGACCAACTGGGCCAGAGGGTCCATCCGGTGATGCCGGCACTAGAGGTTTAGCAGGAAACACAGGCACTCAAGGCCCTGAAGGCGACAATGGACCTATCGGCCTCAGGGGGCGGACCGGCGACCAAGGTGAAACAGGACTACAGGGCGTTCAAGGTCTCCCCGGCGTCCAAGGTCTACCCGGCCTCCCAGGCACCATTGCTGACCTGGACTCTCCCGTAACGCTATCTGGTGTGAATTTTGACCTCTCTGTCAGCCAGAATAGTTGGGTGCCGGTCATCTCCAAGCCCATCACCATTACCCGCCCGTCAAAGGTCTTGATCATCGCCAGCGCCACTGCTTCAATGAGCTGCGCAATAAATGCAAAATGTGACTACTTCTTCTGGCTCACAGTCGCCACAAATTTGACGGATACGGGTGAGGCCAGAGAGGTACAAATAAGCGATTTGGAACGCCAGATGACCCTCCCCATCGCGCTCAATCGCGTAATTTTCCTGGCTCCCGGGGAGTACACCGTGCAATTGTTGGGGTTGAATGAGACACCAATTGGTCCTCTGATCAGAAACGTGATACTCACCACCATGATCATTGAAGACTAGCCGGTCAGCCGCTTAGCACCATCCAAATAGCGGGCACTAGCTACCTTACCAACTCGGACGGGTGGCTTTTTGTTGCCCGGACAATCAACCTCAGCCACCCCAAATGAGGAAGTAGCCCTTTTGGGTTACAGTCTTTCACCCCTGCCATCACTCCCATTGGCGATGTTTCCACATCGATGAAAAGGGAGAATGGCCCCATAGATACAACGATGGTTGGTAGGAAACCGACCAGATTATGGACTGTGGGGAACTAAACAATGGCAAAAACAGCAATAAAGAGAGGTCGTGCCCCAATGGTACTCATGGAAAAGACCGTGCTAACCGTCTCTGAAGCAGCTGCGATGCTTAACGCTCACCCCAACTCCGTCCGACGCTGGGCAGACATGGGTCTGCTCCCCAGTTTCCGCATAGGCCTACGCGGCGACCGACGGTTCCGGGTCGAGGACATCGCGTATCTGGTCGATTCCTGGAAGCGCTTTGACGTTCCAAGGGAGTTTGCAGGCTAGCGTTCGCGGTTCTTGTCCCTCGATACCCTCCTCGGCTCCATCCCCTTGCGCCCTCATGTGTTGCGGTATATACCTTGTCGCCCTTGCCAGATTGAATGCAGATGATGCAAACTCTGTTTGCCGTAGGCTATGTTTGGGACTGGCCTACGGGCCAGCGGGGTCAAACATAGCGGGCTTTAGTCCCCTCGCCAACAGGCGACATACCAGCGACTTTAGTCCCCTCGGCCGCAGGCGAAATACAAGAGGAGTCAAGGAATGACCACCACCAAAGCAGACTTGAAACACAAGAGTCGCATCGTTACAGACGGTGTCGACAGAGCACCAGCTCGATCCATGTTGCGAGCCGTCGGCCTGAACGATGACGACATGAACAAGCCCTTTGTGGCTGTGGCCAACCTGGCCAGCGACGTCACGCCCTGCAACGTTCACCTGGATCGGGTGGCGCAGGCCGTCAAGGAGGGTGTGCGACGGGCCAACGGCGTCCCCTTCCTCTTTGGCACCATCACGGTCAGCGATGGGATTTCCATGGGCACTGAAGGCATGAAAGCCTCTCTGGTCAGTCGAGAGGTCATCGCAGATTCCATCGAGACGGTCTGCTTCGCCGAGAGCATGGACGCGCTCATCACCGTGGCCGCATGTGATAAGAACATGCCCGGTTCGCTAATGGCGATGGCACGCCTGAACATCCCTTCGATCTTCGTCTACGGCGGCGCGACCCTGCCGGGCGACTATCTGGGCAAGGACATCAACATCCAGGACATGTTTGAGGCCGTTGGAGCTCACGCACAGGGGAACCTCACTGAGAAGGAACTCTTGGCGATGGAACGCATCGCATGCCCCGGAGAGGGCGCTTGTGCTGGCATGTTCACCGCCAACACCATGTCTTCAGCTATAGAGGCGCTGGGCATGTCACTACCCGGAGCGGCATCCGTCCCAGCCGTAGACCCCAAAGGTGAAGGCATAGCGCACCAGGCCGCAGCCGCGGTGTACGAACTCCTGGAACGCGGCATCACACCCCGGGACATCATGACAAAGGACGCCTTTGAGAACGCCATCACCGTAGTCCTGGCGATGGGTGGCTCCACAAACGCTGTGCTGCACTTGCTCGCCATGGCCAGAGAGGCGAAGGTCGACCTAAAGATCGATGACTTCGACCGCCTCAGCCGTGTAACGCCGTACCTGACGGACCTCCGACCTGCCGGTCGGTTTGTGATGTCTGACCTGGACAAGGTCGGTGGTGTGCCGGTGGTCATGCGAGAGCTGTTGAACGCCAGTCTGCTCCACCCCAACGTCATGACGGTCACCGGCAAGACGCTGCAGGAGAACCTTGACGCAATCGACACCCCGGCTGCAGACGGTCAGGTGGTACATCCCACTTCTGCACCCCGCACGCCGACAGGCGGCTTGGTTATCCTCCGGGGCAACCTGACACCAGAGGGCGCTGTTATGAAGGTATCCGGCACGAAGCACCACACCCACGAAGGCCCAGCCAAGGTGTACGACGGCGAGCGCACAACCTTCGAGGCCGTCTCTCGTGGCGAGATCAACAAGGGCGATGTGGTAGTCATCCGCTATGAGGGCCCCAAAGGTGGTCCCGGCATGCAGGAGATGCTGGCAGTCACCGGTGCCATCATCGGGCAGGGTCTCGGCGACGATGTGCTGCTGTTGACCGATGGTCGGTTCTCCGGCGCCACACATGGCCCCATGATCGGCCACGTAGCGCCAGAAGCCGCAGTCGGTGGCCCCATCGCTTTGGTGCAGAACGGGGACATCATTGTGCTGGATGTGGAAAAGCGTGACCTGAGCATGAAGGTCTCGGATGAAGAGATCGCTCGCAGGAAGACAGCATGGCAGCCTCGACCAATCCCTTACGAGAGGGGCGTCATGGCCAAGTACGCCAAGCTGGTGGGCACGGCATCGGAAGGCGCCGTCACCTCCTAGGGTTTCGAGGCTCGTCAATGGCCTCAGAATTCTGTGAACTGATTACGGTCGGACAGCTCGTGTAGATTCCTGTCGGCAGTTCCAGTGCAAGGGTCAGCGTGATGCACATTTGGCCGTGTTGAGTTGTTAGCGGCGAAGCCTACCATCCTCGCGGATGCCCCCTAACAAACATGTTACTACTCGGTCACCTGGCTTCAAAAGCTCCCCGCATTCGGTGCAAACATACTCGTATTTCAAACGCTGATCCCGTTTCCAAAGTGCCATGAAAAAGTTGATAATCCCTGATAGACAATATAAATCGCCTTGGAACCGTTGAAAACGGCATTCTGACTAGGATTATGCATGCAAAACGGCCAGGTTACCCTGGCTGTCTTCTTTGCCGATCATTGGTAAGTTCCCTAATTGCTGATCAGGTGATTCGCCTGAGCTTCCCGCAATGCCTGTACCCGGTTTTGCACTCCCAGTTTCTGATAGATGTGTTCTATATGAAACCGCACAGTTCGCGGGTGTATTCCCAAACCACCAGCAATTCCCTTGTTCCCTTCGCCTTCCGCTAGCAACGTAAGA
Organism: uncultured Dehalococcoidia bacterium; assembly: GCA_913049785.1. Taxonomy (GTDB): domain Bacteria; phylum Chloroflexota; class Dehalococcoidia; order Lucifugimonadales; family UBA1127; genus UBA1127. The sequence continues at coordinate 33,248 of CAJWXP010000014.1, forward strand.
ACTTGGGTCTCCCGGGTTGTAAGGGGGTTGCGTAACTGCAGCGGACTATCGTGTATCCCAAGGTGCGCTGATTTCAGATTGAGCAGTTCTTACATGTCACGCGATTGGGTCAGGATATCGCCGACGAGATCGGCAATCTCTTCAGCCATTTGAACCTCAGCGTCGCCATACCTATCAATTTCGAAGCTGCAGTCCATACGGGTCAGGCCCGGCGCCATCTCCGGTAGGCGGAGGCTCATCGGAAATGAGCGTGCCGTTCTCCATCACCACCGAGTGCTGAAGCCTCTCCAGCGACTGTACCGTTACCGTGGACATGGCCACCCCTTCGATAGTAATCGAGACTCTGGTATTAGGCAGGCCCGACTAAGATGTCGTCGCCTTCCACACGAACCGAGTATAGTTGCAGGCCAAAGGACGCCGGCCCCTGTGTAGGCTTTCCCGTGGTCACGTCAAACACACTGCCGTGGTACGGGCATTCCGCCTCGTTACCGTCCAGTGATCCTTTATCGTCAAGGATAGGAAGCTCCGCATGGGTACACGTATTGCCCACCGCAAAGTATTTGCCGTCCACGTTGCCCAGCAACACCCCATTTAGTGCCACCTCAACCTTGACCATCTCGCCTGGCTGCAGATCTCCCACTTTGAGAACCTTCTCAAAATCTGCCATGATTCCTCCCCTGAATGTTTTATTTCTCGACTACCCGTCGACCTCCACCAACACGTTCTCTCCCTCAACGCGGATCGCATACTTCGGCAGGCATTCAGTGGCCAGGCCTCGCACTAGATCTCCTGTGGTCACGTCGAAGACACTGCCGTGGTGGGGGCATTTCACCTGGTTCTCATTCATGCTTCCCTTGTGCTCTGCAATGGGTCGATTGGAATGGGGACAGATGTTGCTCACCGCATAGAATTCACCGTTCACGTTCCCGATCAACATCTGGATAGAAGCGACTTCTACTCTGACCATTTCGCCGGGCTTGAGGTATTCCGCTTTGAGCGCCATTTTGAACTCAGACATTGTTCCCCCCTGCATACCATTGGACAGATGGCATACCCATTACTTCAGAGATGCCAAGAAACCCAAGATTCGCTCCCGGACGGCGTCCGGCGTTTGCTGTTCAACGGCTACGTCCCAGTATTCACCCTCCGGCAGGCATTCTTCCAAGTACCGCGCCGCGGACGTGGCATGGGCGACGTCGTGGCCAGGGATGATGATCGCCGGAACCTTCAACGCCATCAGCTCTTCGGGCTCCGCACCCGGCGCGGTGTCACGGTCGTAGAGCGTTCGACCCGTCGCGGCGATGAGCCCTGCATACCGATCAGCATCCTGGGACGCGAAAGCCTTTGCAAACGAATCGTCGTTGTTGATCGCTGCTGCCCACGGCCCTGCTTCAGGGTTGGTCCAGAAGGTCTTTCCCTCTTTGGCCAGAGACACAACAGCGTCCAGTCCGTCCGATGCCAGAAACGCATGATGGGTATCGAACCGTTCAACGCCGCCGACGTGCCACTTAGGTCCGCCCACAGGCCAGTGCAGCACCAACCCCATCGTCGCTTCAGGATAGATGACGCCAAAGGCCGTTGCCACCGATACACCCATGCATCCGCCCATGATGAATGCTCGGTCATGGCCTAGATGCTCAAGGAGTCCTTTGGCCTGCTTGGCGTACCCTGGCCAGTTCAATCGCTCAACTCGACCACCCGATGCGCCAGCCTCGCGCCTATCGTAGGCGATGCAGGTGTAGTGCTTGGCGAGCGATTCCAACGGCTGCATGCCCTTCCACACGCCGGCCGTGGACCACTTCTCTATGGTTGAATCGAACCCGCCGGGGGCCATCATCAGGAGCGGCGGCCCGGAGCCGTACACCTCGTAGTTCGTCTCAATGCCATCTATGACCACTGTGGGCATAGCATCCTCCAGAAGTTGCGCTAATGATGGAATCAGAGCACGCGGGCATTGGAGTGTCAACCCACCGGCCATGACTGCAACGTCTCAGCATGATAGTCTATTGCCGCAAATCAACACCTGTTAGGAGAACGTAAATGGCCATCTGGATGAACGTATTCATCGAAGCAAAAGAGGGTAGAGGCAATGAGCTGGCGCAGAGCTACGCCGAACGCTGCCCAGACATCCGCAACGAGCCCGGCTGCAACCAGTTCGAGTTCTATCGGAGCATCGAGCGCCCTGACTTCTTCATCCTGCACGAGGAGTGGGCGGACGAGGCGGCTCTTGATGCCCATCGATTGCTGACCCAGCAACAGGGTGTGGATACCTCCCACCTGCGGAAGGGTACCCACCATCGCGAGTACATCAGCGTCAGCTAGTAACCTCTCATGTGAGGAGCAGTTGTAGATACGATGTTGGTACAACGCTTGCGACGATGGCGTATCCCACTGGCAGCGGCGGTTGTCGTCATGTCGCTCCTGTACGGTGGTGTGTCCGTGTTCCTTGCCAACAGCGTGACCAAAGCAGACCGTGATCCCTTTGATGAGACCCCAACGGAATACGGTTTGTCCTTCGAGGACGTGGAGTTCACCACTAGGCACAGCGATATAACGCTGAAGGGCTGGCTCATCCCGACCACAGAGGACGCGCCCACCATTATCTTCGTCCACGGCCTTGGAAGCACCCGCGCCGGCGATAACGCAGTGGGCCTGGCAACTCGATTGTGGGCTGCAGGGTTCAACACGCTCCTGTTCGACCTGCGAGGCCACGGGACATCGGGCGACGGCAAGGTCTCCGGCGGGTACTTTGAGCAGTACGACCTGAAGGGCGCTTATGATTTCCTTGTCGGGCGAGGCGCGCCGTCAGAGCGCATCGGCGTCATAGGGTTCTCGATGGGCGCTGCTACGTCGGTGCTCGGCGTTTCCAGTGAGTCGGGCATCCGGGCGTTGGTTGTAGACAGCCCCTTCGCCAACGCATCCGATCTCATCGCCCAGGAGGTCGCCCGCAAGACGCCTGTGCCCAAGTGGCTGGTGCCGCTCTTCGGGCCGGGGACGAAGTTCGCGACAGACGTGCTACATGGCATCAAGCTCGGCGACCTCGATCCTGAGTCGGCGGTGGCTGTCATCGACTACCCCATCCTGCTGATCCACGGCATGGAGGACACGCGCATCCCGGTGGAGCAGGGGATCAGAGTCCATGCGGCATCGCACCAGAACAGCAGCTTGTGGCTTGTGCCGGGCACCGACCATGTTGACGCGTTCCTGAACTTCCCTGACGAGTACACGGAACGCGTCATCGCCTACTTCCGGGGGCGGCTAGGCGTTCAATAGTCTCTGTTAGGTAACCGCAGGCAACTTGGGTTGAGGGCTCGCCCTCGCGTCTCTCACGGGAATCAGCGATAATGTTCCTACGTAAACAACAGACGATAACGAAAGGCCCTCATGGCAAAGGTAGGTCGACGTGGAAGAGGTTTTTATCCTCGGCGCAGCCCGGACTCCTCTCGGAAAGCTCTCCGGCTCGCTAAGTTCGGTCCCAGCACCGACGCTGGGGGCGATAGCGATAAAGGGAGCGCTGGAACGAGCAGGAGTAAGCCCGGAGCAGGTGGACTACACCCTGATGGGCAACGTGCTCCAGGCAGGCGTAGGGCAGGCCCCGGCCCGGCAGGCAGCGATAAACGCGGGGATCCCCGTGACCGCTTCGGCAATGACCGTGAACAAGGTGTGCGCCAGCGGCCTGACCGCTTCGGTGCTGGGCGCAGGGATGATCCGGCTGGGAGACGCGGAGATAGTGGTGGCCGGGGGCATGGAGAACATGAGTCTGGCTCCGCACCTGCTCAAAGGCAGTCGCAACGGCGTCCCTCTGGGCAACTGGGAGATGGCGGACAGCATGGTGCAGGACGGCCTGTGGTGCACCCTGGCGGGTCAGGATATGGCGTCGGCAGCGGAGGCGATAGGGGACAAACACGGGGTGACGAGGCAGCAGCAGGACGCCTTCGCCCTCCGGAGTCACCAACGAGCGGTGGCGGCAGTGATGGAAGGATCGTTCCGGGACGAGATCGTCCCCGTCACGGTGGAAACACGCCGCAGTTCGATACTCGTAGAGAACGACGAGGGCCCTCGGGCAGAAACGTCGCTAGAGGCCCTAAGCAACCTAACGCCAGCCTTCTCCCAGGGGAGATCCGTGACAGCGGGGAACGCCTCGCAGATCAGCGACGGAGCGGCGGCGGTGATATTGGCAGGAACATCTACGGTGGAACGCCTAGGTCTAAACCCAATAGCAAAAATAAGCGGGTACTCGCACGCGGGGGTGGATCCGGCGTGGCTTTTCGAGGGACCGGTAGCGGCAACCCGCGCTCTCGAAGCGAAAACAGGCCTCAAGCTGGCGGATTTCGATCTGGTGGAGACCAACGAGGCGTTCGCGGCCCAGGCCCTGGCCAACGGAGTGGCCCTGGAGTACGACTGGGACAGGGTGAACATCCACGGGGGAGCGGTGGCGCTGGGGCACCCCCTGGGGGCCAGCGGAGCGAGAATCCTGGTGACGCTGCTCCACGCCCTGAGGCAAAAGGGAGGCCGGCGCGGTCTGGCGACGATATGCCACGGCGGGGGCGGGGGAGTAGCCCTAAGCGTTGAACTTGTCTGAGCAGGGCGAGTCTCTAGCTACCTGACGGGGTAACAAGCACGAAAACTACAATTGTTTAGGGATTCTTTGGTTCGACCTCTAAACACTTCCGGTCTCCTATATCAGGAGCTAGTAGTGGATTAGCTTGTGTGGCAATCCTACCCCAGGCGCGGCGGTCATCAAACGCACCTTCAAACGCCAAAAATCCCTGCCAAGGTTCTGCCGCATTGGCATGTACGCAAAACCATAACCATTGACCTTCTATGAGGTGTAGGGTTTCTGAATACATGCCATCTTGCCCACCAACCGTATCCGGGCTTGATTCGAAGTAAGAGCGCCCCCAAACCATCCCTTCGGTTGAGTAGATGATGTCTCTTAAACTTTCTATGTGGACGACGTCTGGGTCAGCATCTTTGAAACGCCAAAACCTGAATTGATGCCTATTTACTAAGCGAAAGTTGATTTGCTCTAAGTCGGTGGCCCCCCGTGCTTTGATTCTGATTATCGTTTCACTTTGGCCCATCGGAATGTCTAGTGATTTTCGGGTATCTCTTGGCCCACGCATAAATCCGCCTTGAGACTTTCTAAAATCATATGAATCCTGGGACTCTCTATGGTGAAGGGATACCACCGTCGCCATTGGCGTAGCATCCACCCCCCAATAGCGCCAGCCACCAATAGGGCGATGCCTATGGCTTCACCTAGAGTTATAGTAGTTTCGAAGAATCCGGAGGATTCCGACATCAGTAGTAAAACACCTATAATAAAAATCTAAATCTTGCTAGCACGTGCTAAATTTACCATTTTGCATACCTCCTCGTGTAGTAGACAAGCCACGTATTTTTACGGGTATAGAAATCCAAAGGAACACAGATGAACGTCGCTGAACGGATGTCGCTGCTGGGTACGGAGTCGGCCTTTGAGATGCTTGCCAGGGCCAAGGCGCTGGAGGCCCAGGGTAAGGACATCATCCACCTTGAGATAGGTGAACCAGACTTCGAGACACCACAGCACATCAAGGACGCGGCAATCAAGGCCCTTCAGGGCGGCTACACCCACTACGTCCCAACACCCGGCATACCGGAGGTGCGGCAGGCTGTGGCTCGCAACGTGGGGGAGCGTCGCGGCATGGACGTGGACTGGAACCGCGTCATCATCACCCCCGGCGCAAAGCCCATCATGTTCTTCACACTACTTGCTCTTGCCGAACCGGGAGCGGAAGTGATCTATCCCGACCCCGGCTTTCCGATTTACGAGTCGATGGTCAACTTCTGCGGCGCAAAAGCCGTCCCCATGCCATTGCGAGGCGAGTCCGACTACCATCCCGACCTCGATGAGTTCGCCACGCTGGTGAACAAGAACACGCGACTTGTCATCCTCAACTCGCCCCACAACCCATGCGGCTCTGTGCTGTCACCGGCGGAGATTGAGCGCATCGCAGCCATCGTGCGAGAGCAGTCGGACGCCTACATCCTGGCCGACGAGGTATACAAGGACCTGCTGTACACGGGCGAGCACGTCAGTATCGCCACAATGCCAGGCATGGCGGACCGCACCATCATCCTGGACGGGCTGTCCAAGAGCTACGCCATGACCGGTTGGCGGTTGGGCTACGGTGTGTTTCCCGAGCCGCTGGTGGAGCACATCACCAAGCTGGCCGTGAACAGCGTCTCCTGCGCCAACGCCTTCTCGCAGATGGCAATGATCGCCGCGCTGGAAGGGCCGCAGGACAGCGTCAGCGCAATGCGTGAGGAGTTCATGAAGCGTCGCGATGTGGTCGTGGAAGGGCTTCGCAGCATCCCCGGCGTCACCTGTCCCATGCCGGATGGGGCGTTCTACACCTTCCCCAGCATCAAGGGCACGGGCCTGACCAGCATGGAGTTCGAAGCCAAGGCGCTTCAAGAGGCGGGTGTGGCTGTCCTGTCCGGCAGCGCGTTCGGCGGCTACGGCGATGGCTACGTGCGGTTGTCCTACGCCAACTCTGTGGAGAACCTCCAGAAGGCCATCGAGCGACTTCGAGGGATGGTTCAGGGGCTGTAACGCGGTCTGTCATTCTGACAGAGGCCGTCCCATAGGATCTCCATACCACGATAGCATTGATCTTTGATCTTTGATCCTGCTCCGCAACGCATGACTGCAAGATTGTACGGCCGGTAAAACGGATGTATACTCCGCCTAACGCGCTCTTGGCGGGCGCACCAACTTGATGTGGATGGGAGGAAACATGCTGACCAGGGAAGAAAACGAGTTGATGAGTCGCACGGATAAAGGCACTCCTATGGGGGAGTTTTGCCGGAGATTCTGGACACCGGTGTTGTTATCAGAGGAGTTGCCGGAACCTGATTGTGCACCAGTGCAGACCAAGATCTACGGCGAGGAACTGGTGGCATTCCGCACAACCAGCGGGAAAGTTGGTCTGCTTAAAGAGTTCTGTCCTCATCGTCACGCCAGCCTCTTCTACGGTCGAAACGAGGAAGAGGGCCTCCGGTGTGCATACCATGGCTGGAAGTTTGACACTGAAGGCCAGTGTGTAGACATGATGTCCGAGCCTGCTGAAAGCAACTTCGCGAACAAGGTAACCACCACTGCCTATCCAACCCAAGAGGGAGCAGGGTTCATTTGGGCGTATATGGGTCCTCCGGAGCTACAGCCTCCCATGCCTGAACTGGAGTACCTGCACGTGCCAGAGAACCAGCGCCAGACCAATAAAGTCTTCTATGAATCTAATTTTGTGCAGGTTATCGAAGGAGAGATTGACACTGTCCACGCCTCAATTTTGCACAGCCGGTTGGACTCGCTGGAAAACTCAGGTTCCGCTGCCACACTCGCGGGACGATATTCCTTCCGCGACAGAGCCGCCCGATTCCATGTTGAGGACACTGATGGAGGTATTCTCATTGGCGCGAACCGGAACGCCGAAGAGGACTCCTACTACTGGCGAATCTCCAGGTGGCTCTTTCCCTGGGTCACTATGATCCCTCGTGAACCCAAGGGCCCGTGTCGATCCGGCCTCATCGTTCCTGTTGACGATGAAAACTGCTGGTTTTTCCTTGTGCGATGGGACCCCTACAAACCTTTGGAAGGACCCTATAACGAGGCGCCGCGAGACGGGATGGTTCCCGGGACATGGCTTGGAATGGCCAACAAGACTAATCACTATCTTATAGACCGAGAGGCGCAGCGGACTGAGTCCTTTAGTGGGATCCCTAATAGTATGGGAAGAGCTCAAGATGCAGCGATGACTGATAGCATGGGTGCAATTGTGGATAGGACTGAGGAACATTTGGGCACCACAGACGCTGCGATTATCAGGATGCGCCGCCGCCTGATTCAGGGTGCGCGTGACCTTCAGGAGGGGATTGAGCCCTACGCAGCCTCTCACCCAGAAGTATTCAAAGTACGTTCTGGGGGAGCTCTCTTGCCCAGGAACATACACTTCACTGATGACGCTGACGTGTTGGCTGACATCACGGTCAAATAGGTCTTTCCGCTTAGTGAAGGCGAAGGCGCTTCCTGTAGCAGGCGTGGCAGTGCTGTCAGAAAGCGCCTTCGGGGGTCACGCGATTGTTGCTGCGCTTGTTCTGCGCCAACTCCGTGGAGAACCTCCAGGAAGCCATAGGCCGACTGCGAACGATGGTTCAGAGTTTGTAGCGCGGTCTATCCTGAGCCTATTGACGAAAAGGATGGGCACTACGCTTAGGTAACCGCAGGTCTTGTGGGTGAAGGGCTAGTTGTACCGAGGAGACACCACAGCTAGCTTACCCTTCATCTGGCTCTAGCATGGCTAAATGGCTATTATTGGCCGAAGTTCTGAATTGTGGCCAAGTCATGTCGGTTCTGCTGGAGTAGATTTTCTCCAGCCATTCGACGTAGATTTCCAAGTCTCTGATCCGAACCTTACCTCGGCCTAGCTTTGCGCTCATGGTTCCTCCTGTTACCAGAAGTTCCTAAGCACCCCTCCAAGCTTGATCCGCTGTATCAAATGTATTCCATCTTGCGGAAACGCACAATCTTCGCGCAGGTCTTGTGGGTCAAGGCCTGTCCCGGTTTATCGGGAGCTAGCCCTTGCGATGCGGAATTGGTAGTACAACGCGTTCATCAGTCCCAACACCAGCAGCACCGTGCCCGCAATGGCTACATTGTGGTAATCGTTAGCCACCTGGCTTATCCGAATCACTGACGAATCGCCGGAACTCATCAGGATGCCGCCCAGCGTCGCGCCCGTTGAACCGGCCATCATGATCACAGCGATGAAGAGAGCGGAAGCAGTCCCGATGTGTCCTGGTGGAATGGCATTCATCTGTGCGCTGCCGGCGGAGGTCTGGTACATGCCAGCCCCGGAGCCCATGACCACCAGAGCTAAGGCGATATGCACGAGCGATGCGTCCTCGTCGACGAACAATAGCAACCCCACACCGATTACCTGCGCTACCATCCCGGCCAACATGACTGGGCCCACTCCTAGACGAGCGGATAGCTTGCCGCCAACGAGGCCTCCAGCGAACATGAACCCCGGGGCGATGGCGAACAGTGCACCGGAGGCGGTGGAACTCAGTTCCAAAGACCGCACCAGGAAGAACGGAAGCACCAGTGTTGTGGTGGAGTTTCCCATGACCTGGAGCACCAGCCCCATGCTGGACACCACCACGGCCTTGCTGCGGAATATCGCCAGGTCAAGAACGGGCTTGAGGACTCGTCCCTCTCGCCAAACGAAGGCCGCCATCAAGACCAGTCCCAACGTCGCCAGCCCGATGATGCCGGGCGAGGTCGCTCCCCAGTCAGAAGTCCGGTTCAGCGCAACTAGCAGAGCACCCAGCCCCAGAAACCCCAACGTCGACCCCATAATGTCGAAGTTCGCCAGCGGCTGCCGCTCTTCTCGGCGCAATAGGAAGTACGACAGCATCACCGTGATCAGAGCCAGCGGTGCGACGGCCACGTAGACAGACCGCCAACCGAACGCATCGATGAGCTGTCCACCGATCAACGGCCCGGATCCCGCTCCAAGCCCTACCGCTGCAATGATGATGCCCAACGCCATGCCGCGTCGTTCAGGCGGGAACCCTTCCATACCGATGGCGTTCCGCGTAGAGAGGAAGAGCGCACAGCCCAGACCTTGCACCACCCTGGCCCCTATGAGCGCTGGCAGGTTGGGTGACAGGTACGACCCGATGAGACCAACGACGAACACGCCAAGCCCGATGGTGAACAACCGGCGTCGCCCCAGGGATGTCGCAAGGGAGCCGATGGGGAGCGCCAGGCCCAAGATCATGAACTGGAGCCCAACGGTCACCCATACCGCACCGGCGGGGGACGTATCAAACTCGTCTGCAATAAAGGGGAGGGCAATGGCGTTCATGGAGCCATCAAGGGTGAACACCAGGGCGCTCAACGCCGTCAGCGCCAGCGGCATCCAGGCCGTGGCCATAGTCACGTGGATGGTATTTGGCGATGGAGTATCGGGTTGAGGAGAAGCCATAGGGGTGCAGTGTACACGTTTTCAGTGTGGGCGACCCGAACCGACTCCGGGGACGTAGTACCTAACAACCAGGAAATGCATCACATATAATGAAGGCAGAAACCTGGAGGACTTTCATGGACGCGACCGCATACAACGAATCCGCGCAGAACCAATGGATCAAAACGCTGCTTTTGCCACTCCTCATCGGGGGGCTGGCAATCAGCGTCGCCGTGGTCGGCGCGATACTCTCCGGCTCGGGAGCCGACGCGACGGGTGGCGTCAACGGGTTCATCGAATCGCTGTCGGGTAGCTCCGGCTCCAGGCTAGGTGGCATTGGCCTATTGGGGTTCACCTTTGGCGCAGGCATGGTATCCACCGTGAACCCCTGCGGCTTCGCCATGCTCCCGGCGTATTTGGGAATGTACCTGGGTGCCGCAGATACCCAAGAGGCGCGAGCAAACCCCGCAGTCCGTTTCAAGCAGGCAACCATCGTAGGCGTTCTGGTTACTTTGGGTGTGATGCTCCTTTTCGGGACCGTAGGGGTCATCCTGGCAGCGGGGCTGACCACTGTGCGCTCCGTGATCCCCTGGCTTGGGCTAGTCATCGGCGGCGTCCTGACATTCGGCGGTGCCTGGGTCCTCATGGGCGGCAAGCTCAACATCGGCGTATTCAGTCGCGCGGCATCTCACATGGGCGACGCCCGCGAAGTTAGCCCAAAGAGCTACTTCCTCTTCGGGCTAAGCTATGGCACGGCGTCCTTGAGTTGCACGCTGCCGATTTTCATCGCGGTTGTCGGGTTCGGCACAACCACCAGCTTCTTCGTCGCCACAGGCCAGTTCCTGCTCTACGGATTGGGCATGGGCACGGTCATCCTGACGCTGACGCTGAGCATGGCGATATTCAAAGGCGCAATGGTAGGCGCGCTACGCAAGTTGCTGCCGTTCATCCAGCCCATCAGCGCCACGGTGATGATCCTCGCTGGGGCATACATCGTGTTCTACTGGCTCACGCTGGGTCGCGACCTCCTTTAAATCTAGCGACAACAAAGACTCTACAAGGAGTGGGCAAATTGCTCACCCCTTTGCTTACCCAGACGCCTATTGAGGAGTAGCGCGACACCCTGTACAATGCGGCCAAACTAAACTCTGATTCATATGAACTTCCAGGAGGGCGTCATGCAGTTACAGGACAAGGTCGTCATCGTCACCGGGGCAGCAACCCACATAGGGCAGGCCTACGCGGTGCGACTGGCACAAGAAGGCGCCAAAGTCGTTGCTTGCGACATCCTCGATTGCGGCACCACGGCAGAGATGGTGATGGAAGCCGGCGGGGAAGTGCTGCCTCTCATCACTGATGTCACCAAGGAAGAGGACACACTGAAAATGGCCCGACAGACCGTTGAGCGGTTCGGGCGCATCGACTGCATCGTGAACAACGCTGGCATCTTCGATGGACTGACCGCCAGACCCATGATGGACGTGGACATGGCAGAGTGGGACAGGGTCTATGAGGTAAACGTCAAAGGCATGTTCCTCTGCTGTCGTGCAGTGTTCCCCTACATGAAGGAGCAGGGCGGCGGCAAGATCATCAACATCGGTTCCGGTATCTGGCTCCAGGGGATGCCCGGCGTTCCCCACTACGTCTCGTCAAAGGCTGCTGTCATGGGCCTGACCCGGACATTGGCCAAGGAGTTGGGCCAGTTCAACATCAACGTGAACACCCTCGCACCAGGAGGCACCGACAGCGGAGCGAAGATCGATCGAGGCGACGATGCACCCGTTTCGCCAACCAGGGCAGGGCGTTCGATCCCCCGGACTGAGACCCCGGACGATCTGACGGGAACGATGGTGTTCCTCGCCTCAACCGACAGCGATTTCATCACCGGGCAGATGATCACCATTAACGGCGGGGACGCCCTGTACTAGGCCCCTGTGTTCTTGGCCATGTAACTCAAGTTGGAGAAGTGCGATGACAACCAAGAGAAACATTCAGGTTATCGATGCAGACACTCACGTAGTGGAAAGTGATCGCACATGGGAATACCTGGATCCAGCAGACAGGAAGTATCGGCCTACTCTAGTATCTGCGGGCGACGACAAACCAACGCTCCATTGGCTGATCGATGGGAAGGTGAGTGGCCACAGAGCAGCGGCGCCGGACCAGCGACTGCTTGCAGAAATCTCGGAACGTTCTGGAAGGGACGTGGACACGCCAGCAGGGGCGAGAGAGATGGAAGACGTATCTGCTAGATTACAACACATGGATAAACTCGGTGTGGATATCCAGGTGCTCTATAACACACTGTGGATTGAGGAAGTCACTACGCGGCCTGAGATAGATGTGGCCCTTTGCCGCAGTTGGAACCGATGGCTAGCCGATATCTGGAAGGATGGCAAAGGAAGACTTCGTTGGTCTTGCGTTCCTCCTTTTACGGATTTGGAGAACGCCAAAAAGGAGATCAAGGCCGCGCGAAACAACGGCGCAGTTGCCATTTCCATGCGTCCAATGGAGGGGAATCGCCTGCTCCTTGATCCGTATTTTTATCCGATTTATGAACTGGCAAGCGACCTTGATATGGCCATCGCCGTACACATAGCAAACGGGAATGCCGCTATGTGCGATGCCCTGGCGTCGCCCCATGACCCTGGAGCTCCATTCGGGCGGTTCAGGATTCCTACCGTGGCATCATGTCACGCACTCATCATGAGTGAGATTCCCCAACGCTTCCCAAAGTTACGATGGGCCTTTGTTGAATCGTCATCCCAGTGGATACCCTGGGTAATCAATGAAGCAAAGCGCCGGTACAGTGGCGCGGGGAAGCCTTTTCCAAAGAATGTCCTGAATGAGTATCAGATGTATGTGGCGTGCCAATCCGATGACGACCTGCCGTACATCCTGCAATACTCCGGGGACGACAACCTCATCACCGGGTCTGACTACGGCCATGCTGACCCGTCTAGCCAGTTGGATACACTTGAGATAGTGGGCCAGATGAAGGGCGTCAGCCAAAAACAAAAGGACAACATCCTTTACTACAACCCCAAGACGTTGTACAGCCTGTAGGATTCAGTCCTCTATTCAGGAAGCGAAGGTATGCTCTCCGATGGTGCAAAAGGGGCTTGAGATGATGACAGCGAAAGACTTTCAGGTGATCGATGCAGATGCCCACGTAGTGGAGACGGAGCGCACTTGGGACTTCATGGACCCCGCAGACGCCAAGTACCGGCCGACGCTTGAGCAATCGCCAAATGACCCCCAGCGCCAGCATTGGGTCATCGATGGCAAGAATCGCGGTTTCAGGTTTCCGACCCTCACCGATATGGAGTTGCAGGAGCGGTCGAGCCGCGGTCGAAATATCACTACACCCCAGGCTGCGCGGGAGCTCGACGACGTGCAGCTCCGCCTCAAGGACATGGATCGATTGGGCATAGATGCGCAGGTGCTCCACCACACGCTTTGGATCGAGCAAGTAGCGGAAGAACCCGAAGTGGAGCGTGCCATCTGCAAGGGTTGGAACAACTGGGTGGGCGACATCTGGAAGCAGAGCGAAGGTCGTTTGTTGTGGTCATGCGTCCCGCCGTGGATGAGCATTGACGCAGCCATCGAGGAGATGAACATCGCCAAGGAGAACGGCGCAGTCGCCATGACCATGCGGCCTATCGAAGGCGAGAGGACCATCCTAGATCCATACTTCTACCCGCTCTATGAAGAGGCCATCCGTCTGAACCTGACCGTTGCAGTCCACATCGCCAACGGGAACCCCAACATGGTCAACCTTCTGCGGACGCCGGAAGACCCCGGCTCTGCCTTTGGTATCTTCCGAATCCCCACAGTGGCCGCCTGTCACGCCCTCATCATGAGCCCCATTCCTAAGAAGTTCCCAGAGCTGCGATGGGGTTTCATCGAAGCGTCTGCTGGTTGGGTCCCTTGGGTCATTACAGAGGCCAAGAACCGTTACCAGGGAGCGGCTAGGAAGTTCCCTGAGAACGTCCTGAAGGAGTACAACATCTATGTCACCTGCCAGACGGACGACGACATTCCCTACATTCTGCAATGCGCCGGAGAGGACAATATCGTCATCGGTACAGACTACGGCCACTTCGACCCCTCAAGCGAAGTCGACGCCATCTCGGTGTTCAAGGAGCAAGGCACCATAAGCGAATCGGCAATGACAAAGATCCTGCGTGATAATCCAAAGGCGATGTACGGTCTTTAAGCAACCGACACCCACACAACACACCAGGAGAAACACATTGTTATCACAAGAAGAGAACCAACTGCTAACCAAGACGGGCCCCGGGACACCGATGGGCGAGCTTTTCCGGCGTTTCTGGCTTCCTGCCCTCATCCCCAATGAGTTGACTTCGGACGGGGCACCTGTCCGACTCCGCATCATGAATGAGGATTTGGTGGCCTTCCGGGACACGGACGGCAGAGTCGGCATCATCGATGCCTTCTGCCCACACAAGCTCGCACCCCTTTTCTTCGGCCGCAATGAGGAGGGCGGTTTGCGGTGCGTGTATCACGGCTGGAAGTACGATGTTGACGGTAACTGCGTTGAGATGGCAAACGAGCCTCCTGAACACAGGTTCCAGGACAAGGTGAGGATCACCGTATACCCCACGGAGGAGTGGGGTGGGCTCATCTGGATCTACATGGGCCCGGAAAGCCTGAAACCTGAGCTGCCACAATTCGAGTGGGCAAGGGTGCCGGAGACCCATCGCCACCTGGCAAGGTGGCTGCAAGAGACCAACTATGCCCAAGGGATGGAGGGCGAGATTGATACATCCCACATCTCGTTCCTCCACGGCGGCCTCACTCCGTACCTGCGAGACAATCCTGACAAGAGGCCGACTCGGCAGGGAGCGACCCGGAACCTGGCCCTGGTGGACGGCGCACCAAAGCTCACGTTGAACCGTACCGATTACGGATTCGTGTACGGTGCCCGCCGAGACACCGGCGAAGGCGATTACTACTGGCGGGTCACCCAGTGGCTCCTCCCCATGTACAGCATGATTGCCGGAGCGCAGTGGCCCCGTGGTGGTCGCGCTTGGGTACCTATCGACGACGAAAATACTTCCGTCTTCGGCTACAACTACAACCCGGAAGCGCCTCTTACTGATGAACAAATAGAACTCATTGAGTCGGGCCGTGCATTCCCACCCAGAGTTGAACGCGGGACCCACCAGCTCAAAGACGGCTATGTCATTGACCATAACCTTGGCGTTGCCAATAAGGGGAACGATTTTCTGATTGATCGGGAAATGCAGCGAACTGACAACTACACCGGCATATGGGGAATCAACGAACAAGATCGTGGGCTCCAGGAGGGAATGGGAAGAACGGTAAACCGCTCAAGAGAGCATTTGGGTACCGCAGACCAAGCAACCATTGCGGCACGGCGATTGCTCCTCAGAATGGCTCAAGAATTGCAGGAAGGGATAGAGCCTGCCATCGCAAACCAGGGTGACCTCTACCGCGTCCGTTCAATGGACATCGTCAGCCCACAAGGGGACTTCCAAAAATTCCTTGACGTCTTTTCAGAGGAGGCCAAGGCCAAGGCATGACCATAGCAAAACCTAGAGAGCATCGGGAGAGAACAACATGCTTACCAAAGAGGATAATGAGCTCCTAACGCAGACCGGCCCCGGCACACCCATGGGTGAACTGTTCCGGCGGTTCTGGATGCCGGCGCTGTTGGCCGAAGAACTCCCGCATCCGGACTGCGACCCGGTAAGGATACGCATCCTGAGCGAGGATATGGTCGCGTTCAGAGACACGGATGGGAACGTGGGTGTCATAGACAACTACTGTCCGCACCGACGAGCCAGCTTGTTCTTCGGTCGCAACGAGGAATGCGGCTTGCGCTGCGGATACCACGGCTGGAAGTTT
>CAJWXP010000015.1 GCA_913049785.1 uncultured Dehalococcoidia bacterium
TTTCGCCTAGAACCGATCCAGGCTCGGAATGTTTCCTATTCTAACAATTTGCGCCCCCCGTGCTTAGCCCCTTCTCCTGTTCTTGCTCACGCTGCTGTTGTGCTTTCAAGTTCTCGTTGGCGTTTTTGAGCGCGCCGCTCTCTCGCCTCAGTCAGCTTGCGATCTCGTTCGTCGAAGATCGCTTGCTCCCTTCCGGCAAGTTTGTCGGCAGGCGCCACGTAACCGATTGTACCGTGCAACCTCCGATGATTATAATCATCCGTTATGGAATCTTTCTTCGCTTGGCGTTATGCTAACGCTTGCGAAGAGAAATTCCAGTTCCGACTGAGGCAGGGCAATCGACTAATCCGGTTTTCCAACCTACGCCTGCTACAAACATCTGCTGAAAGTCCGTTACACACGTGCAAGAACACTTCAACAAAAGCTATCTCTGGCGGATTTGCTTGGTATCGACTTTGGGAGGATTGCTCTTCGGATATGACTGGGTCGTCATTGCTGGCGCCAAACCCTTTTATGAACTCTACTTCAACCTCAGTGATGAACTCACAAAAGGCTGGGCAATGAGCAGTGCCCTGGTTGGCTGCATGCTCGGCGCGATCACCAGCGGCGTTTTGAGCGATCGCTTCGGCCGCAAGAAGCTTTTGATTCTGGCAGCCTTGCTGTTTACTCTCTCGGCGGTCGGTACCGGCTTGGTTCATGATTTCACTGCCTTTATTGTTTTTCGTCTGGTTGGCGGTATTGGCATCGGACTGGCCTCCAATCTCTCTCCGATGTATATCGCCGAAGTCTCACCGGCAAAGACCCGCGGCAAAATGGTCTCGCTCAATCAGCTTGCCATTGTGATCGGTATTGTCGCAGCTCAAGTCGTCAATTGGTTGATTGCCCGTGATCTGACCGCCGATCTCGAAGGGACGGCCTTGTTAAATTCCTGGTACGGCCAGACCGCCTGGCGCTGGATGTTCCTCACCGAGGTCGTCCCCGCGATCTCCTACGGCGTGCTCGCCCTGACGATCCCCGAGTCGCCCCGCTACCTCGTCGCCCGCGGCCGGGTCGAGGACGACGCACGACTGGAGAACCTGGCGGAACTCGTCACAGCCACGGCGGAGTACCAGGCGCGCTCTGAGGACCCCACGGCTTCGGGGTATCTGGAGTCCGTCACGCTCGCGAGTGACCTCGACTCGATGGTGGACGCCTCCGACATGGTCACCCTGATGACGCTGCACAGCGCCAAGGGTCTGGAGTTCCCCGTGGTGTTCCTCACCGGCATGGAGGAAGGTCTCTTCCCACACCAACGCTCCCTGGCAAAGGAGCTGGAATTAGAGGAGGAGCGTCGCCTGTGCTACGTGGGCATGACTCGCGCCAAGGAGCGACTGTACCTGACGAGAGCGTTCAAGCGAAGGGTGAACGGTAACACCCTGCCGGGTATCCCATCAAGGTTCCTGAACGATATCCCCCGGAAGCTGCTTGCTTCTCCTACTGAGGAGGCGAAGCCGAAAACCACTATGGGCTCTGCCCGTATAGGTGGCATGAACGGGAACGATACGCCGGACGGAGAAGCTGGCAAGCCTGAGCCACCGCCCTTCCAGGCTGGCGATAAAGTGAGCCACGGCAAGTTCGGGGACGGCATCGTAGTCAGCTGCAAAGCCGTCAATGACGATTTTGAGGTGTCAGTCGCGTTTGTGCACGGCGGCGTCAAGCGACTGCTTCAATCCCTGGCGAAACTGCAGCCCGCCGGGTAACCCGGATCGATAATCAAACAAGGTCATAACTGGAGGATACCTGTGCTTAAAGGCGCCATTGTAGGAACATTGATAGCTCTTGGTGCATGGCTTATCCCCTTGGTCCACGTAATATCGGGATCCATTGGGTCGTTTGCAGGCGGCTACATAGGCGCGAAAGCATTAGAGAGCCCTGACGCACTGAAAGCTATGGGTATCGGAATCCTGATGGGCGCTGCTATCGCGACGGCGTCTTCGGCGGTTATCGGTATAGTCATCCTGATTTTTAGCATCGATACGTTCTGGCTCCTGGCGGCGGCGGCGGCGGGGATCTGGACAGCGGGGCTCGGTACGATCGGCGCATTGCTGGGCTCACGCTCGGCGGGCAATGAGGCTGGCTTCTAACACCCCTCGCATAAGGCAAAAGAAAAGTCCCGCCGCTGGTATTCCAACGATGGGGCCTGGGGTGATTAGCTGACGTTCGATTTACAGAACCAGGTCAAACCCCTTGACCATGGTGAACCCTAGGGCGAAACATACCGGGTAGCTGATCATCCACGCGGCCATGATGCGTCGTGTGACTCCCCACCGTACGGCTGAGAGCCGCTCTGTTGCTCCCACTCCCATGATGGACCCCGTGATGGTGTGGGTTGTGCTGACCGGTAGGCCAAAGAGCGACGCTAATTCTATAACACTGCCTGCCGAGGTGTTCGCGGAGAAGCCATGAACATGGGTCAATTTGGTCACCCGCATACCCAGCGTCTGGATCACCTTCCAGCCACCTAGCGCGGTACCCATCCCGATGGTCAGGGCGCTCACGGCTATGGCCCAGAAGGGGACGCTTACGTCGGCTGCCATGGTTCCAGCGTGGACCGCCAGGGCGAAGGTGATGATGCCCGCCGCGTTTTGCCCGTCGTTCTTCCCGTGGGCATATGCGGCCCAGCCAGCCGAAAGGACCTGCAGACGCCCAAAGATGGCGTTTACTGTGGAATAAGCGTTGCGTCTGAATGTCCAGTAGATGATGTGCATCAGCAACAGGCCGCCTATAAACCCGAGAATAGGTGATGCCGCCAGGGCGATGACGATCTTGATCGCGCTTGATGCAACGATGGCATCAAAGCCACCGCTGGCAATGCCCGCCCCAACCAGCCCCGCGAAGAGAGAGTGGCTGACACTGACCGGGATACCGTATCGGGTGGCCGTAAAGACCCAGAGGACTGCGGCTCCTATTGCGCCAAGGGCTGTCGTCTCAGTGGCAAACTCAGGCCGCACGACTTTACTGCCGATTGTAGCTGCTACCGCTGAGCCGGTAAGCGCTCCCAGGAAGTTCATGGTGGCGCCCAACATGACAGCGTGGGACGCACGAAGCGCCCGTGTAGACACTACTGTGGCTATGGCGTTGGCGGCGTCGTTGATGCCGTTGGAATAAGCGAAGGCCAAGGACAGGAAGATCGTGATGACCAGTAACAAGTCACTGGAGTCGGTCATCGGGGGTAGCCCTCCCTTCTTTCATGGTTTTATGCATGTTTCAGCACAATCGCTTCCAGGACGTTCGCCGCGTCTTCAGCCCGGTCTGTAGCGTCTTCAAGGTAGGAGTAGATGTCGCGCCACTTCAGGATGAAGATGGTATCGTTGCTGTCGTTGAACAATGCGCCCATGGCACGGCTGTTGATCTGGTCGCCCTCATTTTCCAGGCTGTTCAATTCCACAGCATGGGGAAGGATCTCCTTGAGCTTTCCACCTCGGGCGCTCAGCAGGCCGACTGCCTTTTCCAGCACCTCACCACAGCGGGTGATGACACGGGACATCTCAATCGCGTATTGCGTAGGCGCTTCAACGTGGTATTCCAGCATCGTGCGCGCGGCTTCTTCGATGGCGTCTACAACGTCGTCGAGTCGTTCTGCCAGCAGTGCGATGTCTTCGCGGTCCAGTGGCGTTACAAAGGTGCGGTGAAGCGCCTGCATGATCTGGTGGATGGCCTCGTCGCCGAACTCCTCAAGGATTTTTATCTCCTCTACCTTGGCTGGCACGTTGGTGTAATCCTCCATCAGGTCCTGGAGCTTGATGGCCACCTTGTGGATATTCATGGCGCTTTGGTGGAGCAGGAAGAAGAACTTCTCTTCTCTGGGTAAAAACGCAAGTCGCATAGATTAATTCCTTTCTTGTTGGCTGTTGCTAAGAACTGTGATGGGAGTGAAGGTATTTGGTGGGAATGGCACCCTTTTCTGCGAGAAGCCACAAAAAACACCCTTCGGTACGTCCGAAGGGTGGTAAAACTACATTTTTGCGAGTTTGCTGCCGGGTTGGCTCGCCGGCTGCTCTGGAAACTCGCTACGCCTTTGTCTTGGGCGTGTGCCCCGCTACAACGGAGCAATAACTTCTCGTTCATTATTTTAGGAAAGCGTAACAATATTTAGGAAGGTGGTCAAGCCGTTCTAGTGAGTAATTTGGGCCCAGTTCATGGGGTGTTCACCACCACATCGCCAGGAGGCCGTAGTATCTGGCATGCCCATTGTTGCATCAAAGCTTGTGTAATCGCAATTGGGAACGACCTGTTCGAGACTAACGTAGTGACATACAATAGTACTGACAGAAAACCCTTGGAATGAGGAAGACATACATGGATTCAGAATACGATGTGATTATAGTGGGCGGAGGGGCCGCAGGGCTCAGCGCCGCTATATACACCACAAGGGCACAGCTGAAAACGCTGGTTGTGGAGCAGCTGGCACCGGGCGGACAGATACTCAACACCTCCGACATTGAGAACTATCCGGGCTTCCCTGATGGGGTCTTGGGCCCGGACATCGGGATGGCTATCCACCGGCAGGCTGAGAACACCGGGACAGAGTTCGCCTTCGACCAGGTGATCGGGCTGAAGGTGCAGGGTGACACCAAGGTGGTGGTTGGCGAAGAGCGGGAGTACACCGCCAAGACCATCATCATCACCACCGGCGGTGAGCACAACAAGCTAGGAGTGCCGGGTGAAGACGAGTTTGCCGGACGTGGCGTGACGTACTGCGCAACCTGCGACGGCAACTTTTTCAAGGGACAGGACACCGTGGTGGTGGGTGGCGGCGACGCTGCAATCGACGAGGGTATGTACCTGAGCCGTATCGTGAACAGCCTTACTGTGATTCATCGTCGCGACGAGCTCCGCGCCACCAAGGTGCTGCAGGAGCGTGCGTTCAAAACGGAGAACGTCAGCTTCAAAATGAGCCATGCGGTCAAGGAGATACGTGGAAACGGCTCTGTCGACCGCGTCTTGCTGGAAGACCTGAAGACCGGCGAAGAGTACGAGCACCCCACGTCTGGTGTGTTCATCTACATTGGGTTCCATCCGAACTCCGGGTTCTTGCAAGAGACGGTAACTTTGGATCTAGGCGGTCATGTCATCACCGATATTAGGATGGAGACGAACGTACCTGGCGTCTTTGCCGCGGGTGATGTGCGGCAATACTCTGATAGGCAGCTGGGCACGTCCGTGGGCGATGGCATCACCGCTGCGCTGTCAGCGTACCGGTACATCACTGAAGGGTAAGGCCCAGGTAGCTAGCAAAAGCAGAAGCCCCCGTCCGATTTATCGGACGGGGGCTTCTTTTATGAGTTGGTATATGGATCGACTAGTTGTACATTCTGATGACGCCGACCACTACGCCCTGAACCTCCACGTCTGAAGCGTCCACGTAGATGGGGGACATGCTGCTGTTGGCGGGTTGCAACCGGACCTTCTCGCCTTCAGGGAAGAACCGCTTCAACGTGGCTTCCTGGCGCTCCTTGAGCCAGGCTGCAATCATCTCACCGGGCTGGGCCGTATCACGCCGTTGGAACAGCACCACGTCGCCGTCATCAATGAGGTCTTCGATCATGGACTGCCCTTTTACCCTTAGAGCGAACAACGAATCTGTCTTCGGTAGCAGGGAGGTGGGGAGGTCTATGGTCTCTACCGCGTCGGAAGTCGCTGAATCCGGGAATGCCATCAACGGCTCGCCAGCGGCAATTGCACCAAGCACAGGGATGGAGATAGAGCCAGGGGCGGTAGCGCCACGGCCTTTGTTGTCGTCAAGAAGCTCAATGCCACGGGAGATGTCAGGAGACCGCTTGATGTAGCCCTCTCTGCGTAGGATGTGTAGGTTGTAATCCACCACGGAGGTGGAACTGATGGCACATCCCAACTGTATTTCCCTGACGGAAGGTGGGTAGGGGTGGTCTTTTAGGAAACCTCTGATGAACTCGAGCATTTTGCTCTGTCGATCTGAAAGTTTGCGAGCGGCAGGTACCATGGGCTCCTCCAGGAAACAGATTGATTTAATAGGTTATGTTTAAAAACAGATGTTCTGACTTTAGGTTACCAAAGCCCTAAAGAACATGTCAATAGCTATTAGGGCAAAGTGGGTGGGATTTCTGCTGGAATCTGGATAATGGAAGTCAGACCGTAGGGGCTTCTTCCGCTACCCTGGCTGATGCTTCGGAGGACGGCCAATGATAGGTATGCTCTTCCACTTCGGCCAGTGCTTCTTGCACCATCTCGTCTACAGGCAGTTCCTCTTCCATTTTCTCCACGTCCACAATCCTGCTCTTAGTGACGGGATGTTTCGGGACAAACAGCGAGCAGCAGTCCTGGTCCGGAATGATGGAGATGGGATAGGTGCCCAACGGTCGCGCCTTGTCTATGATCTCCTGTTTATCCATGGCCAGTAGAGGCCGGAACAGCGGAAGCTTGTCCGCGACTGCGCCGATGGTCGTCATGTTCTCAAGCGTCTGGGAACTGACCTGCCCCAGGCTGTCGCCGGTGACCAGCGCTCCTGCGCCGTGTTTGAGTGCTAGAGCTTGGGCGATGCGAAGCATGAATCGTCGATAGATGGTCACGCGGTAGGCCGGAGGCACGGTGACGATGATGCGCTGCTGCACGGCTGCGAAGGGCACCATCAGCAACAGCGAGTCCTGTTGGTACTGGTTCAGCAGCTCCACCAGGTCCGCGGCCTTCTCCTTGGATGTCCCTTCAACCAGCGGGAAGCTATGGAAGTGGATAAAGGTCACTTTGCAGCCACGCCGTATCATCTGATATGCCGCTACCGGGGAATCGATGCCGCCCGACAGCAGCATCGCAACGTGTCCACCAACGCCTACCGGCATGCCACCAGGGCCTCTCAGCTCCTCAGTGGTTAGGAGCGCGTCGTTGCCCGTGGTCTGCACCTGCAGGTTGAAGTCAGGGTTCTTGAGATCAACAGGCCACCCGGTCGCGGATTTGATCTGGTCTCCCAACCGCTGATTGATCTCCGGTGAGGTCATCGGGAACCGTTTGTCGGTCCGTCGTGCTGTGACGCGGAATGATTTGGGGTTGTGCCCCTCCAACATCGCTGGAACGGCCTCCTGGATCGCCTCAATCGTGGGGTCGACACGGTACGCACGGCTGAATCGCTCAACGCCGATGACGTGCTCAAGGCGCTCTTTCACCAACGGCCACTGGTCTTCGGACTTCAGCTTGAATGTCGCCATCATGGAGTCTCGCTTGATGCCGGACACGCCAGTACCAGTGAGGGCGCGCTTCAAATTTTTGGCCATCTGTCGAAGGAACCACGGACGGTTGCCGCCCTTCAGGGCGATCTCATGGTAGAACCGGACGAGTACATGCTGTTCCATGAGTGGTTACACACTTTCCTGTTGATTGCTTTGGAGCGTTAGCTGGCAGCAGAGCGACTCCATCCGGGCACCCTCACGCAGTGAATCACGCGGCGCCCATTTCCACTCAGTGTAATACGTGGAGTCATCAATGTGGTTCTCTGGTTCAGGAAGCTGGGGCGCTGGAGCCCAGTGTGATGCCGTGTAGAGTCGCATTGCCAGCTGGTAGGTCCTTCGATCTTGGTTCCCCTCGGCCAGCACAGCGTTGAGGGTCAGTTCTGCGCCCAGCTTCCGGGTCCTCAGGCGATGGGCTGCATCGGCATCCGACTCATCAAGCTTGATTGAGGTGGCCGAAAGACCCCAAATGCCGGGGAGGTCGTCATCGTCCTCTGGACCCCGGACAATAAGAACAAGGGAAGCATCTTGCGGGTTTGCAATGACGACGGCGATGGCTTGGACTGTGTGCATCGCGCTAAAAAGCGGGGGTGCCTACGCTGCTGAGACGGTTGCGTTCAGCTTTTTGGCCAGGCGTGACTTGGTGCGGGCTGCCTTGTTGCGATGGATGATTCCTTTGCGGGCAGCGATGTCCAAATCAGTGATGGTCTGTTTGACTGCTATCTGCGCCTCTTCTGCAGTGCCGGTGGACAAAACCCGCTGGGCCTTGGTGCGGGACGTCCGAAGACTCCGCTTAACAGAGCGGTTCCGAAGAAACCGACGAAGATTTACCCTGGCAGCTCTTTGAAGTGACACTACAGACATCCTCCTGATTTGTTCCAAGGCATTATACCTGAATTAGCGGGTTGTGGACAGCCCCTATGACTCCTAAAGTGCTTGAACGGGAATTATGGGTTGGTTGAGGGTGTGGTCCCGGCTGCTGCACGGTTGACGTTGAGGACGCCTTTGATGCCGTCCAGGCGGGAGAAGAGGCGGCTGAGTTGGGATACGCCGGTAGTGTACAGCGTCAGGGTTATCACAGCAGTGCCGTCGCCCGGCTCAGCGGTCACGACGCCAGCGATGTTCACCTTCTCACCTGAGACCATCGTAGTGATGTCCCTCAGGAGGCCAACGCGGTCCCAGGAGGTGATCTCCACTCTAACGGGGTGAAGGTCCTGGGAGGGGCCCCAACTTACTGCGACAAGCCGCTCTTTCTCGTCTTCGTTGATGACGTTGGGACAGGTGGTCCGGTGAACGGTGATGCCCCGAATTCTGGTGATGTAGCCAATGATCTCGTCGCCGGGTACAGGGTTGCAGCAGCGGGCTGTCCGCGTCAGCAAATCACCAACGCCAAGCACCTGAATCCCCGTGGTAGGGCTTTCCGGCGGCTGAGTGTGGTAGGTAGCCGGAGCCGGAGCATCTTCCACCTGGGGGCTCAAGCGATTCTCTAGCTGCGCCGCGCTTAGGTTGCCGCTTCCCAGGGCGATATACAGGTCGTCTACAGTATCGAACTTCAGCGCCTTCATCGCGTCGGACTCGGTGATGTGGCGTGGGAGCCTGCGAAGGGTCTTGGTCAGCAGCTCGTGTCCCTGCTCCATGTGTGCGCTGCGTTCCAGCTTATGGAACCACTGGCGTATCTTCTGGTGGGCGGAGGCCGTGTTGACGTAGCCAAGAGCAGAGTTCAACCAGTCCATGCTCGGGCCTCTGGCTACCTTGCTGGTGACGACTTCAACGGTGTCTCCGTTTTGCAGGACGGTGTCCAGGGGCATGAGGCGTCCATTGACCTTTGCGCCGATGCAGCGATGGCCGAGGTCTGTGTGGATGTGATACGCGAAGTCAATGGGTGTCGAGCCCGACGGCAACTCTCGGATTTCGCCCTTGGGGGTGTAGACGAACACCTGGTCACGGAAGATATCTGTCTTCACAGACTCCAGGAACTCGTCCGTACCTGCGACTTCTCGCTGCCACTCCAGCAATTGCCTCAGCCAGGCCATCTTCTCTTCAAACTGGCCGTCCTTGGACCTGCCTTCCTTGTACGTCCAGTGAGCGGCAACGCCGTACTCGGCAAGGTTGTGCATCTCAAAGGTGCGCACTTGGACTTCCAGAGGTATGCCGCCCTCGCACATTACCGTGGTGTGCAGGGACTGGTACATATTCTCTTTCGGTGTGGCGATGTAGTCGTCGAACTGGCCCGGCACGGGATGCCAGAGTTGGTGGACTACTCCCAGGGTGTTGTAGCAATCAGCGTTGGTGTCAACTAGGACGCGGATGGCGTAGAGGTCGTATATCTCGTCGTACTCTTTGCCCTGGGCTGAGTACTTCTGAATCTTTCGATGGATGCTGTAGATGCTCTTGGGGCGTCCGTTCAGGTCTGCCGTGATGCCTGCTGCTTCTAGCGTCTCTCGCAACGACTGACACTGTCGCTCCAGATACGCTTCACGCTCCACACGCCGTGTAGCTAACCGACGGGAGATGTCCTTGTACTCCACAGGGTTGATAGCACGGAATGCCAGGTCTTCTAGCTGCCATTTGATGTCCCACATACCCAGCCTATGGGCAAGCGGGGAGTAGATGTCCAATGTTTCCTGGGCTACGGCGCGACGTCGCTTTAGGGGGAGCGCGCCCAGTGTCCGCATGTTGTGGAGCCTATCGGCCAACTTGATGACGACGACCCTGACATCCTCTGCCATGGCCACCAGCATCTTGCGGACGCTCTCAGCCTGGGCATGGCTATCGGAAATCTCTTCGTCCAGACGGCCTTCGGAGATGAGGTCGATGCGTGTCAGCTTGGTGACGCCGTCTACCAATCGCGATACCTCGGCGCCGAAACGCTCTTCCAGCTCTTCCTTTGAAAGGTCACAGTCCTCAATGACATCGTGAAGAAGGGTGGCGGCTAGCGTAGCGGAGTCCTGCTTGAGGTCGGCAAGGTAGAGGGCAGCGTTGAGGGGGTGTTCAATGTAGGGCTCACCGGACATACGAAGCTGACCATCGTGCTGTGCGGCGGCAAACTCGTAGGCCTGCTCCACCAACAGGAGACGGTCTTCTGAAAGATAGGTTCTAGCTCGTTCTAGCAAGTCGGCCAGTTCAACGGCCATCTGCCCCTCCGGCAAGCGGGCTCAAGACCCATAGCCCAAGTGTAGCTAGAATTATGTCCTTTGCATAGGGGAGGCGGCCCCCATGCGGCGGCTGCCTTTACGCTGCACGTACCGTACGCTATGCTGGCTTTGCTACTTTGTATCCAAAATCGTATCGGAGGACTCCGTGCAGTTCCGACTCCCCAGGGGTACCCAGGATATCCTTCCAGAGGACCAACCCTACTGGCAATTGGTGACCTCCACGGCCCAGGAGATGGCACGGAGGTTCGCCTATGACCGCATAGACACGCCGGTGTTCGAGCAGGCCGGCCTCTTCGAGCGAGGCGTTGGCGAGGGCACGGACATCGTTGAGAAGGAGACCTACACCTTTCCGGACCGCAGCAACGAGATGATGACGTTGCGGGCTGAGGGGACTGCGCCAGTCTGCCGAGCGTATCTGGAACATGGGATGTCCAACATGCCCCAGCCGGTGCGTATGCACTACTTCTGCCCCATCTTCCGCTACGAGCGACCCCAAGCCGGTCGTTTCCGTCAGCACAACCAGTTCGGCGTGGAGGCCATCGGTGACGGCGACCCCTCGGTGGACGCCGAGGTCATCGATCTTGGCTGGCGGTTCACGGAGGCGCTGGGCCTCAAGGGCCTCACGCTTGTAATAAACAGCATCGGTGACCCGGAGTGCAGACCCAAGTATCTGGAAACGCTGAAAGCGGCGTATAAACCCTACCTTGAGAAGGTCTGTCCGGATTGTCGGATGCGGTTTGAGCGCAACCCGCTTCGGATGCTTGACTGCAAGCGCACGGACTTCGCCTGCCAGGAGCACATCGCTGCAGCTCCGCAGATGGCGGACTACCTGTGCGACGGCTGTGCGGATCACTTTGCGAAGCTGCAGGGTTATCTAACTTCGCTGGGAATCCCCTTCCAGGTCAATTCCAGTCTGGTGCGAGGGCTCGACTACTACACCAGGACGGTGTTTGAGATACAACCACCGGAAGAGGGTGCCCAGAGCACCGTGCTTGGTGGTGGCCGTTACGATGGCCTCATCGAGCAACTTGGAGGTCGCTCAACGCCGGGTGTCGGGTTCGGCTCCGGGCTAGAGCGGTTGGTCTTGAACGTGAAGCGACAATCCGTAGATATCGGCGAGAACCTGGTTGGGGTTGTGGACGCAGTGGTGGTCAGCATGGGCGATGCTGCTGCATCCGTAGCGGTGAAGCTGGCATCTCAATTGCGTAACAGTGGGCTCAGAGCTGTGTTGGCCCAGCCGGGACGCAGCCTTCGGGGGCAGATGCGACACGCAACAGCGCTGGGCGCCCGATACACATTGGTCATTGGAGACACAGAGGTAGAGGCCGGAACAGCCCAACTCAAGGACATGGCAACGGGTGACCAACGGCAAGTGCCTCTAGAGGAAGCTGCCAGCGTGATCTGCAAGGGATCGGATGGCATCTAGACCCTTCTGGAGAGCGTATACACGTTGATGCTTACTATTCACGGAAGGGTGCTTCGTGTATCCTATGTGTTCGTACCCAAGACCTTTGAGAATAATCGTGTCTGCGGCAAAGGTCGTAGGCCACTAAGCAGAGGCAAATAAAGGAGAACCTATGCAACGACCAGGCGGATCAGGAGAAGAATGGGAGCGCCTTTTACGACAGGGCAGAGACCGGTTCAGTAACTGGTCTTCTCATGTCGGCAAAGTGCTGAAAGGGGCGTTCCTCTTCGGTGGGATATTGATACTCCTGCTGTTGTGGCTAGCAACCGGTATCTACACCGTAGACCCTGACGAACAGGCTCTAGTGCGTCGTTTCGGCGTAGTCACGGACGTTGCTGGCCCGGGGCTTCACTGGCACCCACCGGCGCCGATAGCAAAACATGACACAGTCAAGGTGACGCAGGTGCAGCGTATGGAGGTCGGCTTCAGAAGCCAACCCAGCGGCGTTGTCAGCACAAACCCGGTTGAGGCATTGATGATCACCGGTGACGAGAACATTGTGGACGTTGAGATGGTGGTCCTGTACCGCATATCCAGCATCCGCAATTTCGTGCTCAACGTGCGTGACCCGGGTGAACTGGATCGCGGCATCGGCGACAGGCCGGATGGCCGAACGTTGAAAGACGTTGCAGAGGTGGCGCTACGTGGCGTCATCGGCCAGCGTCCTATCGACGACGTGCTGACCGCTGAACGTGGCATCATTGAGCAAGAAGTGAAAGAGAGCATGGTATCGCTGCTGAACTTGTACAAAGCGGGCATCCTGGTTGAACAGGTACAGTTACAGACCGTACGTGCCCCAGACCAGGTGCAGGCCGCGTTTGATGACGTGGTGAGCGCCAAAGAGGACAAAGAACGGCTGGACAACGAGGCTCAGGCGTACGCCGCAGACATCGTTCCCCGTGCTCAAGGCAACGCGGATCGAGTGCTGAACGAAGCCCGAGCGTTTGAGGCTCAACGCGTCAACGAGGCTACAGGTAGAGCCGCAGAGTTCCTAGCGATTTTGGAGGAGTATGCCAAGGCGCCGGATGTGACCCGTGAGCGACTCTATTTGGAAGCTATGGAGCGGATATTGCCGGACGTCCGTAAGTTCATTCTGGACGGTGAATCTGGGAACGCCCCGCTGCAATTCCTGCCCCTAACGGGACTCCAGACAGAGGGGAGTGGCCAATAATGAAATACCTAATCATCGGTGGTATCGGACTGGTTGTTGCCCTTGTTATCATATCCCAGAGTATTTTCGTTGTGGACTCCACTGAAGTGGCCGTAGTGACTCGGTTGGGCCAGTTCCAGAATAGCCACACATCGCCTGGACTGAAGTTCAAGACCCCGTTCGTGGAATCGGTCAGGAAGTTCGATAACCGGCTACAGCGGTTCGATATCCCGCCGGCGAACTTCATCACCCTGGACAAGAAGAACCTGGTGATCGATGCGTATGCTCGCTACAGGATCACTGATCCTCTAATGTTCCTTCAGAACCTCTTTGACCTGAACGCCGCTGGCCCCAAGGTCGGGGACATCGTCAACTCTGAGTTGAAGAAGGAAGTAGCCAGCGATAACCAGTCGGACATCATCTCAGAGACCAGGCAAGAGGTAATGGCGCGGGTCTTGGCTGCCGCCCAACTGATCGCACAGACAACCGGCACGAATGGCACCAGCCTGGGAATAGAAATTGTTGATGTGCGAATCAAACGCGCGGACTTCCCGGTGTCCATTGCTGAATCCGTGTTCGCAAGAATGAACGCAGAGCGCTCCAGAATCGCCAACTCAGAGCGTGCCGAGGGCGAGCGGACCAAGCTCCGCGTGGAGTCAGATGCCGATAGGGAAGTGGTGGAGATCCTCTCTGCTGCCAACCGTGATGCACTGGAGATCCGTGGTCTTGCTGAGGGTCGCGCCATTGAGATATTCGCAGAGGCCCTCGAGCGTGATCCGGAGTTCTTCCGGTTCTTGAGGAGTCTGGAAGCCTACGAAGTATTCCTGACTAACACCGATACCCTGGTGATGGACTCCAACGCTCCGCTCTTTGAGTTCTTGACATCCTCTACCCAAGATGCGGAAGGCCAATAACATAAAGGCACTATAGAAACTAATGGCAGGTACTGACATAAACGCCGTCGCGGAGGCGGCGCGGAAAGTCCATGACCAGATAGAGCGGGTCATGGTGGGCAAACGGAGTGTGGCCGAGCTACTCCTGGTCGCCATCTTGTGCGATGGGCACGTGCTTATCGAAGACGTGCCCGGCATAGGGAAGACCATGCTGGCCCGATGCATGTCCCGCTCTCTGGGCTGCACCTTCCGTCGAGTGCAGTTCACCCCGGACCTACTGCCGTCGGACATCACCGGTACTCACGTGTTCGATCAGAAGACAGGCGATTTCGTGTTCCGACAGGGGCCTGTCTTCACTCAGGTTTTGCTTGCTGATGAGATCAACCGCGCCACCCCCCGTACCCAGTCCGCGCTGCTGGAGGCTATGGATGAGAAGCAGGTGACGGCAGACGGTGAGAGCATGGCCCTCCCCAAGCCGTTCCTGGTGCTGGCCACCCAGAACCCCATTGAGCTGGAAGGCACGTTCCCGTTGCCTGAGGCGCAGCTAGACCGCTTCCTGCTCCGCGTCCGCATGGGCTACCCCACAGAGGAAGAGGACGCGGTCATCCTTGATCGCTTCATGCAGGACAACCCCATTGAAGAGCTTGCATCAGTGTTGTCTGCCGAAGACCTGGTTTCCCTGCAGGCCGCATGTCGCCAGGTGACGGTGGAAGCGGATGTTCGAGAGTACATGAGCAAACTCACCCAGGCCTCCCGAAACCACCCGGAGATTGAGCTTGGTGCTAGCCCTCGTGCGATGCTGGGCCTGCTTCACGCGTCCCAAGCCCTGGCGGCTATACGTGGTCGCAGCTACGTCATCCCTGACGATGTGAAGGAACTTGTCCCTGCCGTGTTTGAGCATCGCATCAGCCTGCAGGCCCAGAGCAACCTGCGTGGTGACTCCGTGGCAGCGGTGCTCAAAGAGATCGTGGACTCTGTAGCAGCCCCGGTGGAACAACAGCCTGCCGCCACTGCCGCCTCCGGAGACTGAGCTTGGTCGGGGAGAGCTGGCTACTCATAACCTTGGTACTCCTGATCGTCTCACTTATTACCCAACAGATCCCCCTCCTATTGGTAACCTTCCTGGTGTTCCTGAGCGGACTGCTCATCAGGATATGGAGCCACTTCGCCCTGGCAAGGATCACCCATGAGCATCAGTTGAGCGCTGAGCAGGCGTTCTTCGGAGACGTCATCACCGTTGAGGTAAGCGTCTCCAATCGAAAGATGCTTCCCTTACCGGTGGTGGAGATAGGCATTGAAGCGCCAGAAGAACTGAAAGTACTGCGCGGCTCCGTCATCCCTGCTGCCACAGACCCCTTTCGCATCAACCTCTCCAGCTTCCTCTCTATGGGCTGGTACCACAAAGTCACACGTCGCTACCAGGTGGAGTGCTCCAAGCGTGGGTATTACACCTTCGGACCATCGTATATGACGGTACGTGACCCCTTCGGCTTCACCAGTCAGGAGGCGGAGAACCCGCGATTAGACAGGTTGCTGGTGTACCCTCGCATCCTTCCTCTGAAAGAGTTGGGCCTGCCCTCTACGGACATCCTTGGCGAGCGGAAGATACGGCGACAGTTATTTGAAGACCCACTACGCATCGTCAGCAGCAGGGACTATGTGCAGGGCGACCCCCTCAATCGCATCCACTGGATGGCAACGGCCAGGCGAGGCCATCTTCAGACCAGGGTGTTGGAGAGTACCACCACGCCCAACCTGGTCATCTTCCTTGACGTGAACACCATGGAGACACAGTTCCAGGCTCCGATGGAAGGCCCTTTGGAGTCTTCGATCACCGTGGCCGCTTCCATTGCCAGTCACGCTATCAACTCAGGTCATAACGTCGGGCTCTATGTGAATGAGCCGTATCGAGGAACACGGGAGCCCATTCGCCTGGCACCATCGCGGCACCCGGACCATCTACAGCGGATACTGGTGGCATTGGCGCACCCCCAGGGTTGGCCGCTGTACGCAATTGAGCGCATGTTGACCACGGAGGGCCGCAGCCTCCCCTGGGGCGCCAGCATTGTGATCGTCACACCTACACCGACAGCGCTGCTGATAGGCTCCATACGGCGCTTCAAGCGAGCAGGCCGGAGTGTGTCGCTGATTCAGGTGGGTAACTCTACGGGCTTCATAGCGCCCCGGGATGTCCCAACGCACTTCGTTTCAGACGAGGTCCACCGACCGCATACAAAATCACTGGAGGTGGCAGCCCGGTGAAGACACGTGTGGGCACGGCATGACAAGGCTATTACCTGCAGTCATCGTCCTGATGGAGTTGCTGTGGAGCTACTCGGCACTGGTAGCCGTGAGCGAGTGGGGTTGGATAGGTTGGAACAGCCCGCCGATCAGCTTGTATGGCGCGATTGCCCTAGTGGCGATAGCGCTGGCACCGGCCATGCTCTCCGAGAGCGGTGCGTGGTCGGCTGAACGACTCCGAGCCTTCATCCTACCGGTGCAGGTGATAGCCCTCATCTTGGTTGTCCGTATCGACCTTTCCGGTGGCTATGGCCTTTTCGTCTTCGACTGGTTCAGCTACATCGGTGGCGATATCTCCTTCGTTGTCGGCGCAGCGGCCTACAGCGTCTTCCTCCTGTGGCGCGGCATTTCCGTCACGGCTGAACTGCCCTCAATGGAGACCCTGCACGGACGCTTCCTGCTGGGGCTGATGGCCGTGTTGATGGCATTCGTCTTAGCCATGGTCACAGACGAGAGCGGCGACGATCGCCACCCGTTGGTGTCCCTGGGCGTGTACGGCGTGGCCTACTTCGGCGCGGGGATGCTATCGGTCGCGCTGGCCAACCTGCGCAACATCAGGCGTGAGATGCAGCGTCGCTCGGACGATTCCGCACCCTCACTTCGACAGTGGATGGTCTTCCCCGTTGTGGTGGTTGCTACAATGGTGATCGTGTCCCTGCTTGTTTCCGCTGTCTTCTCCTTTGACATCGCGGCTCTCCTGTTGATTCCCATAACTCTGGTGGCCAAGGGTGTCACCGCCATCATCCTGTACGGCATCATCTGGCCCCTGGGCTTTGTAGCGGGCGGGCTCATCTGGTTGCTCCAGAAGCTTGGGGGCACGGTTGAGCCGGAGCCTGACGGTGTCGGAGGTGCACCGGAACTCACAGAAGAAGGGCCGTCTTTTCCCGAAGAGAACGCCGGGTATATGCTGCCTGACAGTGTCGTGCTGGCCATAGAGTGGACTGTGGGCATCATCGCCGCCATCATCGTCATCCTGATCCTTCGTAAAGCGCTCTCCAAGTTCCGCAGGGGCTCCAAGGATGAGGACGAGGAGGGTGACAGCGAGTCACTGGGCGCGTGGGAAGGCATGAGGGGCGACCTTCGGACGTTCCTTGCAACGATACTGGGCTTGTTCAGACGAAAGCGAGACCCGCCAACTCAGCCTCCGCCCGTGCCGGCGTCTGTCACAGCAAGCGCCGAAGACCTGCGTGAATTCACCATCAAAGAGATATACCAAGGCCTCCTGTGGGAGGGCGGGGCTATCGGTCGACCACGACGCACTGCGGAGACGCCATACGAGTATGAGGGCCGCATGGAGCCTCTGGACACGACCCAGGAACATGCGCTGGACGCTATCACTGAAGCGTATGTCGCATCCCGTTACGGAGGCCAGGAGCCTGCGCGCGACGACTTGCGCCTGCTCAACCGCATGTGGCGTAGGTTGAAGGGGATCATCATGCAGGCAGGGCAGCCTCCGTAAAGGCGATAGCGCACATCTATGCGAGCACCCTCCATGCACGTATCATGTTCACGTTTCCCATAGGTAGCCGGAAGGAGTAGCGACATGGAAAGCGATGCGTTTGTAGTGGAGTTAGTAGGGATGGTGGACGCGTTTTGCCAAACACTGGATGCTGCACCCCCGGCCTACAGCTACGTCCCCCTCTCCTCCGATGACGACCGCGTGCTCATCATGAAGAGCAGGTTGTTCAATGAGCAGCGAGCGGCGGACTTGTACGGCGGATGGCTTAAGACCACACCTGAGTTTGAGGTCAAGGCCCACATGGCGGAGTCGGCCTATGAGGAGATGGAGCACGCGGAGATACTCGCAGGGCGCATCAGAGACATGGGCCATGACCCCTTCGACTACCAGCCTCTGCCCGCACAGACGGCTATGTTCAACGCCCTTGAAGGGTTGCGGGACACGTGCCAGCGCATCGCAGGGTTTTCGCTGGCGGGTGAATCGGTGGCGATGCACTTGATACGCAAGTCCCTTGATGCACCCAGCGTGCCCGACTGGATAAAAGCACCGTACAAACGCATCGCAGAAGACGAAGAGAGCCACGGAAGCGCTCCCAAGGAAATCCTGGCACGTTACGCCATAACCCCAGAGAGTCAGGACGCGGCACGTCGAGCGGTGGCCATGCGACTCGTTTTGTTCCGGGAGTATCTGACTAGCCTTGATAGATGGGTCATAGACAAGCAATCCTGGTAATTGACCATTTCTTAGAACATTGGAGGAACCATGAAAGCCATACAGATGACAGAGGTCGGCGGCCCGGAGGTCATGAAGTACACGGAAGTCGCTGCTCCGGAGCCCGGCCCTGGCCAGGCACAGATAGCCATCAAGGCTGCAGGGGTGAACTACACCGACGTCTATTCCCGCAGTGGTGTGAATCATCCGGCCAAGATGCCAGCGATACCGGGTATCGAAGCGGCTGGAGTGGTGACCAAGCTGGGTGAGGCCGTGACTGAGGTGGCTGTCGGCGATCGCGTCGCCTACTCCAGCGGCCCCGGCTCCTACGCGGAGGTCGGTGCAATACCGGCGTGGCGACTCATGAAGATACCTGAAGCTCTGACCTTCGAGCAGGGCGCAGCTGCGATGTTGCAGGGCATGACCGCCCACTACCTTAGCCATGACGCCTACCCCCTCAAGCCAGGCGACACGGCGCTCATCCATGCAGGTGCTGGCGGCGTGGGGCAGCTGCTCATCCAGATGGCGAAGATACGGGGCGCTGAGGTTATCACCACTGTGTCCACAGGCGAGAAAGCCGAGATCGCGAAGGCAGCCGGTGCCGACCACGTGGTGATGTACTCCACCCAGAACTTTGAAGAAGAGGTCAAGCGCATCACAGACGGCAAAGGCGTGCAGGTCTCCTACGACGCTGTGGGTGTGACGACCTTTGAGCAGAGCATCGCGTCGTTGGCCGTGCGTGGCTACATGATCTCCTATGGCGCAGCTGCCGGGCCGGTGCCGCCGGTGCCCCTGGCGACGCTGAATCCGAAGTCGCTCTTCCTGACCAGGCCGACACTGGTGAGCTATACCCTCGATCGAGCAGAGATTAGCATGCGGTCCGGCGCCATCTTCGACTGGATAACGTCGGGGAAGCTCAAGCTCAGCATCTCCCAGACCTTCCCGCTGAGCGAGGCCGCAGAATCGCATCGACAACTGGAAGGCCGACTGACAACGGGGAAGCTGCTGCTGATACCGTAGCTGGCAACGGAGGGCCGTATGGACGACAAGGACGCAGCCGTAGAGCTTGAGGCCGTTTACACGGAGATGCTCCAGAACAACCTGGAGGGTCTGTGGCGTATGACCCGTGAGGTGCCGGAGGTGAAGCCGTACCTCTGGCGTTGGGACGTCATGAGCCGTCTGGTGAACCAGGCCGGTAGCTTCCTGCCGATGGAGGAGTTGGGCGAACGAAGGGCGGTGTTCTTGTTCAACCCGGCTCTCAAACACCTGGCAGGGGCCACCCAGACGCTATACGCAGCCATCCAGATGATCCAACCGGGCGAGGTCGCCAGAGCCCACCGACACACCCCGTCAGCACTTCGCTTCATCATTGAGGGCGAGGGTGCCATGATGAACGTTGAGAGCGAGGTGGTCCCAGTTCACGTAGGCGACCTTGTGCTGACGCCCAACTGGCTCTGGCATGAGCATCGAAACGAGGGTACCGAGAAGGTCACCTGGCTCGATGGGCTGGACACGCCCTTCGTGTTCGGCCTGAGCGCAGCGGTGTACGAGATGCATCCCGACGTGTACCTGCCGGAGACCAAACCCCGCGATATCACCAGCGCTGGCAACAGCCAGAGCCTGCTACGGCCTGTAGCGTTGGAGCCGGATACCGCAGCGCCCCAACACCTGGTCTATCGGTGGACGGACGTAGAGCCTGCGCTCGATCGACTGGCAGCGACCGATACCACAAGCCCCTATGACGGCGTGGCTATTGAGTACGCTGGACCCAACAACGGCCACGCACTGCGCACGATGGGTTGCTGGATGCAGATGCTTCGACCTGCGGAGCACACTGCGGCCCACAGGCACACCCATAGCTCGGTCTATCACGTACACCGGGGAAGCGGCCACACGGTCATCGATGGGCAGCGGTTCGATTGGAAGCAGGGGGATTGCTTTGTCATCCCGTCATGGGCGTGGCACGAGCACGTCAACGACGCAGATACCCCGGCTTACCTCTTCTCCATGAACGACATGCCCATCATGGAGGCCTTCGACCTTCAGCGTGAAGAAGCGTTGAATGAGTCTGGTGGGCACCAGGAGATCACGTCCACCTTTGATCCTGCCAAAGCTGCGGGTTAACTCTCCGGCTGCTGCTCACCCACTTGTCCCAGTGAGTGACTTCCCATGCCGGTCGACGTGTTGTCGGCCCGTAGCGGCGGCCGTCCTTCGGGAAGCCCAACGGGATCATGCAGGCAGTCACGTACTCGTCAGGGATGCCCAGCCACTCCTTGATCTCCTTCTCGTAGCCACGACGGACACGCGCCGTCATCACGCTGCCCCCTTCATTGACACCGCACCTAACGAAACCTATCCTTTTGTCAGAATTTGAAGAGGCTAGCCTCCCAGTTGAAAGGAGCACAATCAGTGCTGACCGTTGAAGATAACAAGATGTTGACCCAGACCGGCCCAGGTACACCGATGGGCGAGTTGTTCCGTCGGTTCTGGCTGCCGGTGATGCTGTCAGAGGAGATACCCGCAGCGGATGGTCCTCCCAAGCGACTCCGTATCATGAGCGAGGACCTGATCGCTTTCCGTGACAGCAACGGAGAGGTGGGTATTCTTGATGCGTATTGCCCCCATCGCGGCGCGCCATTGTTCTTTGGTCGCAACGAGGAGTGCGGTCTTCGTTGTGTCTACCACGGCTGGAAGTTTGACGTGAACGGAGTTTGCGTAGACCTGCCCAACTCCCCTGAGGGGGAGACGTACAAGGACAAGGTGTCCATCAAGTCGTACCCGGGCGTAGACAAGGGCGGCGTCATCTGGGCGTACATGGGGCCCAAGGATAAGCAGCCACCCCTTCCTGAGTTAGGCTTTATGAGCGTTCCGGCAAGCCATCGCTACGTGTGGCGGATGGAGTTGGAGTGCAACTACTTCCAGTCCATGGAAGGCGACATCGATAGCAGTCACGTGAACTTCCTGCACAGCGTCCTTGGTGATGTCCGCAGCAACCCGCAGGTGCGACATCGTGATGCTGACCCTGATCGCCTGACCGGCACCGTCCCGCAGTATGTACACCTGGAGGACACCGAATACGGCGTCGGACACGTTACTGTGGTGAATCGAGGCGATGGCACCCAGATGGTGAATACGGGGAGCTGGCTGATGCCATGCTTCACGTTGGGCTCCGCTGCCGAGGGTGTTGGCCAGCAGAACATCCGCGTACCCATCGACGACGAGCATTGTCAGTTCTATCGCATCCGCCATGACATCGATGCCCCGCTGACGGAAAAGGAGCTTTGGGAGTGCAAGCACAGCAACTTTGTGTACCCGCCCTTGATCCCGGGGACGTTCACGCCAACATCGAACAAGCACAACGATTACCAGATCGATAGGGTGATGCAGAAGAACTTCAACTTTACCGGTATCCGGTCCTTCTCAACCCAGGACACTGCCCTGATCGAAGATCAACGTGGGGCGATCATGGATCGGAACAACGAGCATCTGGTTACCAGCGATAATGCCATCATCCAGATACGCAAACGCTTGCTGGGCCTGGCACGTGACCTGATGGAAGGGAAAGAGCCACCCACCACGTCAAATCCCAACCTCTACCACATGCGGAGTCGCCGCTTCAATGTGCCGCAAGGCGAAGATGTTCTTGAGGAGGCAGTCTCATACCTGGCACCCGCAGGCAGCTAGTTGAAGGAGGGCATCCCGACACGTTGGGATGCCCTCCACGTACTTTAGCCTCTGGAATGAGTGTGGTGGGCGGTAGAGGATTTGAACCTCTGACCCCTGCGATGTCAACGCAGTGCTCTAGGCCACTGAGCTAACCGCCCTCGCAGCTACAGTCTAGGGGTACATACAGGAGAGGGTCAAGGCCTATTATCCTGTCAGCACCGCCAGCAAGATGGTCAGGGTCGGCATGCACAGGATGGTGGAGACCACCACCACGCCTGTGGCCATTGCAGGCCTGGCGTTGAACTCCGTAGCAAGCACGATCACAATCACCGCCGTGGGAGCAGACGCCTGCACCAGCAACACGTTCCGCGTGAGTTCGTCCACTCCCAGAAACTTCAATAGTAGGAAGCCTATTCCCATCCCCACCCAAAGCCGGAGGGCCGTGGCTACTGTCACCATCTTCCACTCGTGGATGGTCCGCAGGCCCACCAATGTCCCGCCCAGCACCAGCAGCATCGCAGGGAACGCGGCGTTAGCCAGGAGTTCTGTCGGCCTCAGAACTAGTTCCGGCAGGGAGACATCCAGCACGTTCAGAGCCAGGCCGGCGGTTGCCGCGTAAGCGATGGGCTGCACGGCTACCGCCTTCAACGATGCCATACCACCTTGATTCCCTCGGGCGGCGATGTATACCCCAAACGTTGCGACGAGAAGGGCTATCAACGCAAAGAACACCAGAGCGCGGTCCAGTCCCGCATCCCCAAATGCCAGCTTCACAATGGGCAGCGACATGTTGCCGGCGTTCATGAATAGGACAGACATCAGCAGGCTGCTCTGGACGTTGCGATCAAGCCGCAACGCAAAGCCGGACGCTCTGGCAATCAGGTACATGGCGATAGAAAATAGCAGGCCAAACGCTACGATCTTGCCCATGCTCTCTAGAGGGAGGTCCGTCTGGGCCAAGCCTAGGAACACCAGGGCGGGGCTGAACAAGTACAGGGCTGCCTGACTTATAGGTTCAACGGAGGTCTTCCTAAAGAACCGCAGCGCCATGCCGAGGATAATCACGATTACCACAGGCAGGACGATGTCGGTAAAGACGTCGAGGACGATCACGCGGAGGCCTGTCCCTCTAGCTCTACCACCAACACACGGTCAAGACCAGCGAGGTCTTTGACCACCCGGCATTCTGCATTCGGCCAGAGACTATGAGCCTCTGACAGCAGCACACTGCTTTGGGGTGGGTTGAACTCGATCATAAGCGCACCGTTTGGCGCCAATAGCTCTGACCCCTGTTCCATGAGCCGACGGATGATCGATAGACCGTCAGGACCGCCGCCCAGCGCCGCTGAGGGCTCATGGAGCGCGACTTCCGGCTGCAAGCCAGGGATTTCGCCGTCCGGGATGTAGGGTGGATTGGAGATGATGAGGTCTAGCTTGCCGTCATAGCTCGAGAGAAGGTCTCCTTCGTGGAGGCGAACTTGGTTTGCGACGTCGTGTCGTTCGATGTTCTGCCATGCAATTTCCAGAGCGTCTGGCGAGATGTCCGTAGCAACTACCGTGGCATGGGGCAGTCGCTTCGCGAGGGAGATGGCTACACAGCCGCTGCCGGTGCCTACGTCTGCGATGGTGATGGGTCGGTTCCCCTGAGCCATGGGAAGGGCAAAGATTAAGGCCTCTTCGACCAGGGTCTCTGTCTCCGGCCTGGGTATCAGCACCGCCGGGTTCACGATGTAATCAAGGCCATAGAACTCCCAGTGGCCCAGGATGTAGGGCAATGGCTCACGTTTACATCGACGTGCGACCAACGTAGCAAGCTGTCGTGCTTCAGCGTATGAAAACGCTCGGTCAGGGTCAGAGTACAGCGAGGCACGGTCGATGCCGGCAAC
Organism: uncultured Dehalococcoidia bacterium; assembly: GCA_913049785.1. GTDB lineage: Bacteria > Chloroflexota > Dehalococcoidia > Lucifugimonadales > UBA1127 > UBA1127. The sequence continues at coordinate 23,922 of CAJWXP010000015.1, forward strand.
ATGCCTGACCAGGACTTCACCTTCCAGTGGAGCTTCTTCGATACCTGCTTCCTTTAACGTCAGCCGCGTGGCTTGGATGACAGTGGAAACAGTTGAGCGCAGCGATTCCTGGGAGGGAGCCGTGTTTCCTGAGCCGGAGCGGGAGTGGCGAGGTGTGGGCGGGGTGGTCGCGGTCATGAAGTGGCCAGGGCCGCTATCAACCTGCGCTCACGCTCGTCTTGCACAAGCGCGTCAAGGATGTCCTCCAGATCGCCGTCGAGGACGCCCTCCAGGTTGTGGGAACTGAAGTTGACGCGATGGTCGGTCACGCGGTTCTGCGGGTAGTTGTAGGTGCGGACCTTCTCCGAACGTTCTCCGGTGCCGATCTGTGAGCGGCGCTCAGCGGTCATCTCGTCCTCTTTGCGTTGACGTTCCATTTCGTAGAGTCGGGAACGCAGCACCGTCATCGCCTTGATCTTGTTTTGTCCCTGAGAACGCTCGTCCTGACAGGTCACCACCAAACCGGTTGGGATGTGGGTGATTCGGATGGCGCTTTCGATCTTTTGGACGTTCTGACCGCCGTTGCCGCCTGCGCGGTAGGTGTCAATGCGAATGTCCTCTGTGCTGATCTGGATATCCACCTCTTCTGCTTCCGGTAATACAGCCACCGTTGCCGTAGAGGTGTGGATGCGACCACTGGTCTCGGTAAGAGGCACGCGCTGGACACGGTGGACGCCGCTTTCGAATTTGAGTCGGCTGAACGCGTCCTTGCCGGTGATCTCCAGAGAGGCGTCCTTGATACCGCCGATGCCGGTATCGCTGAGACTCAGGATCTGTACCTTTCGGCCGGTTCGCTGAGCGAAGCGGGTGTACAGACGGACAAGCTCTGCGGCGAACAGCGCTGCTTCTTCGCCACCGGTGCCTGCGCGTATCTCGACGATGACGTTTCGGTCATCATCGGGGTCTGCCGGAATCAGGCCGATCTGGATGTCCTTTTCCAGCGTCCCACGTTCTGATTCCAGGGAATCCAGGTCTTCCTGGGCCATGGCGCGAAGGTCGGCGTCGGTCTCATCCTTCAACATGGCCTGGGCGTCCTCGATCTGGCTCAGGACCGCCCGATAGCGCGTTGATAGAGACACAACGAGTTCAAGCCTTGAGCGTTCTCTGCCCATGGACTGCATCTTTGTATAGTCAGCGGCTACCTCGGGATTGCTCATCTCTTCGCCAAGCTCCCGGAACCGCTGTTCGATCATGGAAAGTCGGTCTAGCATCGTGGTCTCTGTTTCTCCTTTGGGCCTTTCATATTCCCAGGGTCAGGCTAAAGATCAAGAACGAGAGGCTACCTCTGAGGTCATCCGCTCTTCAACCTGTTCCATCGGGATTGCTCCCAGGTCTGTCCCATCGCGCAAACGAACAGCCGCCGCATTGGCCTCGGCCTCTTTGTCGCCTACAACCAACATGTATGGGACTTTCTGCATCTGCGCGTCGCGGATCTTTGCGTTCATCCGCTCCGACTTGCTGTTCACTTCTACTCGCAAGCCCTGGGCCTTCAATCGCGCTGCAATGGTATCAGCGTACTCTATGTGGCGATCTGAGATAGGGATGACCACCGCCTGAACGGGGGCCAGCCACAGCGGGAACGCGCCTCCGTAGTGCTCCAACAACACGCCGAAGAACCGCTCAATGGAACCCAGCAATGCCCGATGCACCATGTACGGTCGATGCTCCTGGCCGTCCGCTCCATCGTAGGTGAGGTCAAACCGTTCCGGGAGGTTGAAGTCGAACTGCACGGTGGTGCACTGCCACGAGCGACCGATGGCGTCCCGGATCTTGATGTCCACCTTGGGGCCGTAGAACGCACCGCCGCCCTCGTCCACTTCATATTGTAAACCCTTTGAGTCCAATGCACGGCGCAGCGACTCGGTTGCATGCTCCCAGTCTTCGTCCGCGCCAACAGCCTTCTCCGGCTTGGTGCTCAGAAAAATCTCGTAGTCGGTAAACCCGAACGCCCCCAGTAGGTCGAACGTGAAGTCGAGTACGCCAATGACCTCTTCCTCAACCTGGTCCGGCAGGCAGAAGATGTGGGCATCGTCCTGGGTGAAGCCGCGCACACGCATGAGACCGTGGAGCACACCGCTTCGCTCGTACCGATACACGGCACCTAGTTCCGTCAGCCGCATGGGCAACTCACGATATGACCGTTTGTTGGCCTGGTATACCTGGATGTGGAACGGGCAGTTCATGGGTTTTGGATAGTAATTCTGCCCATCGATGTCCATAGCGCTGTACATGCTCTCCTGGTAGAAATCCAGGTGACCACTGGTGCGCCACAGGGTTTCTTTTCCGATGTGGGGCGTATAGACCATCTCATAGCCACGGTTCAGGTGCTCCTGCCGCCACAGGTCTTCAATGATGAGCCGGACTCGAGCGCCTTTCGGGTGCCAGATGACGAGGCCAGGCCCCACCTGTTCAGATATGGAGAAGAGGTCAAGGTCTCGCCCCAGCTTGCGGTGGTCGCGCTTCTCTGCCTCTTCCAACATGACGAGGTACTCATCCAACGCGTCCTGCGACTCCCATGCGGTGCCGTAGATGCGCTGGAGCATCGGCTTGTTCTCATCGCCACGCCAGTAGGCCCCGGCTACAGATAGGAGCTTGAAAGCAGCTACCTGGCCGGAGTGCTCCACATGAGGCCCTTCGCACAGATCGGTGAAGGGACCGTGTTGGTAGGTGGAAATGGCCTCTTCTTCAGGAATGCCCTCAATGATCTCTAGCTTGAAGCCCTGATCGCTGAAGGCCTCCAGAGCCTCGCTACGGCTGATCTCAGTGCGAATGAACGGCACGTCTGCGGTAATGCGTTCACGCATCAGGGCATCGATTTTTTCCAAGTCCTCCGGCGTGAAGGGCCGTGAGACCTCAAAATCGTAGTAAAAACCGTCGTCCGTTGGAGGACCGATGGCGAACTTAGCTTCCGGAAACAGCTGTATCACCGCGTCTGCCATGATGTGGCTGGTGGAGTGGCGGATGCGAAACCTTAAGTCCCTGGTTTCCGGTGATGCCTGGAGAAGGTTGGAGTGGGTGGTCATTCCCTACACCTATCGAATGAGATTTTGGAGGGCCGCAAAGAAGGGGAGGGCACCAGCAAATCGTAGCGGGCTCCTACTTCTATCCTACCCCAAGGCTACATAACCGGACAAGGGATGGAGGCTCCGTCTCTGCTGCGATTGCGCTGGGTTAGGAACGATTTGCGTTGACACTCAAAGGAGACGCCCGCTATAGTTGAGAGGTAGCTGGAAACAGAGCATTGAGCTCTATGGAAGGCTGCTATTTGTTAGGGGCAAGGTAGCTCAGCGGCAGAGCGGGCGCTTCATAAGCGCTAGGTCATAGGTTCGAATCCTATCCTTGCCACCAACGTACCACAATGCTGGGGACTGCCCTGAGGGGCAGCGAAGACTTTAGTCTCCTTGCCTCAGCAACATATACGGGGGACTAAAGCCCGAGGACGAAATCTGGGGCGGCTAGCTCAGCTGGTTAGAGCGCTTCCTTCACACGGAAGAGGTCACAGGTTCGAGTCCTGTGTCGCCCACCACTTATTTCGCTGCGGCGAGGAGACTAAAGCCCTCTGGCCCGCATGGCGTTAAGCTCGGGTGCGTGCCTTGGGCGGTGAGTAGGACATAACCGATTTGGCCGACTTCCGGGCAACGCCAGTCTTCTGGGCCGCTGCGGCTACCTCTTTTGCGACTCGTCGAACAACGCTTAGGTCAAAGATGCCGGGGATGATGTAGTCCTCGTTCAGGTCACTGTCCGGCACCCCTGCGGCAATCGCCTGGGCGGCAGCCATCTTCATCTCTTCATTGATCGTCGTAGCCCGCACATCCAGCGCGCCTCGGAACATGCCGGGGAAGCAGAGGGCGTTGTTGATCTGGTTGGCGTAGTCCGAGCGACCCGTAGCCATAACCCTGGCGACGCCTTTGAGCTCCTCTGGCCATATCTCTGGATCCGGGTTGGCCATGGCGAAGACAATGGGGTTATCGTTCATGTCAGATACCATCTGCGGCGTCACGGTGTTGGGGGCGGAGAGGCCCAGGAACACGTCCGCTCCCTGCATGGCTCTGGCTAGATCACCCTCGATGTTGTCAGGGTTGGAGATCTCTGCAAATTCGTCCTTGGCCGTGTTTCCTCGGTTGTCGCGACCACGATAGACGATGCCGGACGTGTCCACGCCGATGATGTTGTTGGCTCCCGCAGCCATGAGCATCTTGGCACAAGCGATGCCGCCGGCGCCCACGCCGTTCACCACCACCTTGATGTCATCCATGTGCTTGCCCGTGACCTTCAACGCGTTGATCAGGCCTGCCATCGCCACAACGGCGGTGCCATGCTGGTCATCGTGGAACACAGGGATGTCCAACTCGTTCCTGAGTCGGTCCTCAATGTAGAAGCAGCGGGGTGCGGAGATGTCTTCCAGATTGATGCCGCCGAAGCCCACGGACATCGCCTTCACGATGGCTATAATCTCGTCAGCGTCCTTGGTGTCCAGACACACGGGCCACGCATCCACGCCAGCCAGCTCCTTGAACAACACGGCTTTGCCCTCCATGACGGGCATAGCGCTGCCGGGGCCGATATCGCCCAGGCCAAGTACCGCGGTGCCGTCCGTCACGATTGCGACGGTGTTCCCCTTGCCTGTCAATGTCCAGAGAGCAGATGGGTCATGGTAGATGGCCATGCTGACGCGTCCCACGCCCGGTGTGTACACCATGGACATGTCGTTTCGAGTCTTCACGGGGGTTCGGCTGGCTATCTCGATCTTGCCGCCCAGATGCTTCAGGAACACCGGATCAGACACGTTGAGCACCTTCACTCCGGGTACAGCGCGCACGCTCTTGGCGATCTTCTCGCCGTGGGCAACGTCGCGGGCGTTTACAGTGATATCACGGACCATCGTGTTTCGACTGGAACTGACGGTGTCTATCGCGCCGATGTCGCCTTCGGCCTCGCCAATAGCCGAGGAGATGGTTCCAAGCATACCGGCTTCGTTGGCGTACTGAGCTCTTATGGTGATGCTGTATGCGATGCTGGGATTGTTTGATGGCATTGTCGGAACCCTCCCTAAACGTGATGTTCACCGGCCTTTGGTGCGTCCCCTATCGAAGGTTGCGCATATCATACTCGACGCGGTTGCATAGAGATACCTAAAGGGAAAAACGATCACAAACCAAGCAGGCTCCCCTCTAGGTGATGACCATGTGCGGCACTGTGCGTAGAATGTGTGCAGTTCGACGAGAGGTGACACGTGCCAGATGGACAAAAGATAGCGGGCAGAGTGTTCGTGACCAGGGACCTAGCGCCGCCAGTGATCCAGCGACTGCGCGATGAGTTCAGCGAGGTTGACGTGTGGGAGCCGTACGGGCCGCCGGCGCCCAGGGAGCTTGCCGAGCGCACGACAGGGTGCGTGGCGCTGCTGACGATGGTGTCTGACCGCGTTGACGCAGCGTTGCTGGATGCCGCTCCTACGTTGAAGGTGGTGGCGAACATGGCGGTGGGCTACAACAACGTGGACATCGCCGCCGCTGCTGCACGGGGAGTGGTCATCACCAACACGCCCAACGTGCTGGAAGAGACCACTGCTGACATGGCCTTCGCGCTGATGCTGGCCGTCGCTCGACGTGTGGTAGAGTCAGACGCCGATACCCGCGCTGGCAACTGGGGTCTCTGGCACCCAGGACTCTGGCTGGGGAACGATGTCCATGGCGCTACGCTTGGCATTGTAGGCCTGGGGACAATAGGTAGCGCTGTGGCCCGTCGAGCAGGGGGCTTCGATATGCGCATCAAGTACACGGCCCGCAATCGACAGTCTGAGACAGAGGCCGCCGTGGGCGCCGAGTACGTGCCGGACCTGCGCGACTTGCTGGGCCAGAGCGACTTCGTATCGCTGCATGTGCCGCTAACCGACGCCACACGCGACCTCATAGGCGTGCCGGAGTTCCGGGCGATGAAGTCGACCGCATACCTGATAAACACGTCGCGAGGGGATGTGGTGAACACGGACGCGCTTCTAGCTGCCCTGCAAGACGGCGCGATTGCCGGAGCGGGTATCGATGTGACGGCACCGGAGCCTATCCCACCCGACCACCCCCTGCTGAAGCAGTCCAACCTGGTCATCACGCCACACCTTGGCAGCGCAACCCATGCCACTCGCATCCGCATGGCGATGCTGGCCGCTGAGAACGCCATAGCTGCGTGCACCGGGGCCCCGGTGCCTAATGCCGTCACTGGCTAGGCCTTTAGTCCCCTCCGCCGCAGCGACATATGCCGGGAGCACATCCCCCGGAGCCCTTTGCCAGAGGGGAACCCCTCTGTACTCCCCGTTGTTGGCAGCGACCAATGCCCGCATAAAGCGACCCACACCATTGACCAGCACCTAGCCCGCTCCCTATAATGGCTATGCGAGCGGAAGTAGTTCAGCGGTAGAACGCCTCCTTGCCAAGGAGGAGGTCGGGAGTTCGAATCTCCTCTTCCGCTCCACTTCTCTTCTCTTGTTTGCGAGACCCTACGCAATTCACTCCTTAACCCCATTGCACCATGTGACGTATGCTTGGTATTCTTTACCTAAATCTAGGAAATGTAATGATGCTGTTGTGGGGCCGTGCTGGATGGAATCGAGGCTGATGTGGCGAATGCCCAGCTTCCGAGCAAGAGCGTCTGCCAGCGATGTCTTGCCACTACCGCCGAAAATGGCAATACGTCGACCAAGTGGCTGGGTCTGCACGTTATCCTCCGGAGTAGCTAGCTCTGGGGTGTCGAGATGCGTTTGACGCGCTTTCTAAGCTCGCTACGGATCAGCGTCAACCGGCGACTGCACGTGGTGCACACGATGCCGATGTCCATGCCCACCCGCACCACCTCCCACTGCAAGCCGCCGCAGGGGTGCTTCTTCTTAAGGGTGAGCACATCGCCCAGGTGAACGTCCAGAATCTCCGGCATGTTTTAAGCCTCGTGTAAACATCGCCCCGGCTGTAGTCTCCACATATCAAGACTGAAGCCCACGGTGTCCCCCCACAAAGCCGACTAAGTCGGCCAGCCGAGATCGCGGTCTTCCAGCATGACGTTCATACGGTCTCGTAGCTGTGTCGCAGCCTTACGAGCGTCGTCGGGGTAGGTGGCCGGGTCGTTGCCAGCGTAGAGTACCCCACGCGACGCGCTGACCATGGCGTTGCGACCCTGAACGTCGATGCCAGCCATCGTCGATTTTTCAAGCGAGCCCTCCTGCGCGCCGACGCCCGGAATCAGGATGGGCATGTCAGGGCACAGGTCACGGATGACCTCAAGCTCATCGGGGTACGTCGCACCTACGACAAGGCCAACATTACCATGTGTGTTCCATTTAGCGGCGGAGATGGCCACCCACTCGTAGAAGGGCCTGGAATCGCCTCCCAACGGCGGCGTGACGATCAGGTCTTGCAGCTCCCGAGCGCCGGGATTGGAGGAGCGGCACCACACCAGCACACCCTTATGGTGGTAGTCCAGGAACGGCTCAACCGAGTCCTGCCCACCGAAGGCGTTCACCGTCACGCAGTCGAAGCCCCACACGTCAAACATCGCGTGGGCATAGGCCGTTGCCGTGTTGCCGATGTCGCCGCGTTTGGAGTCGCCGATAACCGGAATCCATGAAGGTATCGCCTTCAGTGTCTGCTCCAGCGCCTCGTGGCCGGCAGGGCCCAACGCCTCGTAGAAGCCCAGGTTGGGTTTGTAGGCGCACACAAGGTCGGACGTCGCCTCGATGATCGCGCGATTGAACTCAGCCACGTCTGGTACGGGCATCAGCTTAGGGTCAGGGTCTAGGCCGACGCACAGCAGGGAGTTGTTGCGTTCCGCAGCGGCCTGGAGCATCTCTACGAAGGTGGGCATGGCTTCTCCTAAAAGGGGGTGTGGGGTCAATGGAGTATAGCAGGGCGAGCACTGGGGCTGGAAGATGTTTATCGACGAGATTTCGTCGTCATGTCAGGGCGTCGCCGACTATGATGCCCGTTACCGTCAGCACCGTTACAATCACCCCGGCGATTACCACTCCCAGTGCGATGAGGGGAATAGCCTTCTTTGCCGGTATCCCGAAAGCCCAGGAGGCCAGAGAGCCCGTCCACGCGCCCGTGATGGGCAGGGGGATGGCTACCAGCACGATCAGGAAGGCTGGACCATACTTGGCGAATTTGTTGTCATACGTACGTAGTAAGGACTCTGTGCGCCAGTCCAGCATCCGCGTGAGGAATGTGGGGTACTTGCGCAGCAACCGAGCGCCAATGTGCAGGCCCGGAATGATGAACAGCACTGGAATGATGTTGCCAACTATGGATACGGGGAGCACCTGGTACCACGGCAAATCCAGGGTGTAGATGCCCAGAGGGACGGAGAACCGGAGTTCGCCCGCCGGGGTCATGGCAGCAAAAAAGACCTCTAGGAATTCAACTACGTCCATCTGCACCAAGTATAGCGAGGGTTATTGTACATGTCAGGGTGCTAATCAAAGATCTGCACGGCGATGACCAGGATGCCCACCGCTACGAACACCGTTGCTAGCATCCGCTCTGCGATGTTCGTGGGTATCTTACTCTGGATGCGCGGGCCTATCTGTGCGCCGGTGATGACGCCCGGAATCGACCACACCACCACGTGCCACGCGGGCTCACCGGCTATGGCGTGGATGCCTGCCGCGAAGAACACCGTGACCGTGAGGATAGTGATGGATGTACTTACGGCGATGCGTAGGGGTATCCGACCCCTGAGCACAAGCTGTGAGGTGTTGATCTCCGGTAGCCCGGAATTCATGAGCCCGGTAATGAACGCTCCAAACGCACAAAGACCCTGGCTGATGCCTCGACTGGGTCGGACGTACTGGTACTCCCTGCCGTCCCGCGCCTGCACCACTGTCACGTGACTTGTGGCTAGTGCTGTTGCGGCACTTACAACGGTCTCAACGCGCCGCAGGTTGGTCCACAGCATGAACGCCGCTAGCACGATGAGCGCTACGCCGAACACGGCCTGAACTGTTGCTTGTGGCGTCTCAAACACATGGAGGTCTTCATGCGTCATCATCGTGTTGCCCGCAAACGGTGATCCACGTGTGGCCGTTCTCCGCCAGCAGGGCGTCAGCCGTCGCCGGGCCCCAGGTGCCGGGTGCATATCGATCGGGTTTGAGGGCACCTGACGACTCCCATGCTTCTAGCAACGGGTCCACGATCCGCCACGCCTCTTCTATGTGGTCGCTCCTGATGAACAGCGCGGGGTCGCCCTCCAACGCGTCCTGTAGGAGTCGTTCGTAGGCGTCAGCGATGGCGTGATCGGGGAATGCTTCCTCATAGTGGAACTCCATATCCTCAGAGCGCATGTTCATTCCCTGACCGGGCACCTTCACTTCGAACCTGAGGTGGGCGCCTTCATCGGGCTGCAGGCACATAGTGAGCAGGTTAGGGTTGAGGTCGGTGTCTGTTTCCATCCCGAACATTACAGCCGGAGGGCGTTTGAACTGAACGATGACCTCCGAGACCTTGTCGGCCATGGATTTGCCCGACCGGAGGTAAAAAGGGACTCCTTGCCATCTCCAAGTGTCTACATACAGTCGTAGTGCAGCGTAGGATGGAGTAGTGGAATCGGTTGTAATGTTGGGTTCATTCAGATAGCCTTCGTATTGGGCAGCGACGGCGTTTTTTGTCGCTTCCTCAGGCGTCCACCGACGGATGGCCTTCAGCACGTCCACTTTTCTGTTGCGGAGCGAATCAGCGTCCACCCCGGACGGTGGCTCCATAGCAATCATTGTAAGAATCTGTAATAAATGGTTCTGGATCATATCCCGGATGACGCCCGATTGGTCATAGTAGCCAGCCCGCTCGCCTACCGATACCTCTTCTGCGACGGTTATCTGAATATTATCTACGTAGTGGCGGTTCCAGATAGGCTCGAACATGGTGTTGCCGAACCGGAAGACCATGAGGTTCTGCACCGTCTCCTTGCCTAGGTAGTGGTCGATTCGGTATACCTGATCCTCTCGGAACACGTTGTGAACGGTGCGGTTCAGCGCCTGGGCTGACGCTAAGTCCCTGCCAAAAGGCTTCTCGATCACCACGCGACGCCAGCCGTCATGCTCATCTGCGATGCCGGTCGCTTTCATGTTGGTGAGGGTGGCCTCGAAGAGTGTCGGCGAGATAGACAGATAGAAGAGCCTGTTCGTTGCGCCTGCTTCAGGACCCTCAAGCGTTTCAAGCCTGTTTTTGAGCTTGCCCATGTCCGGCTCTTCGTCAAGGCTGCCGGCTACGTAGAAGAGGTGCTGAGCGAAGTCGTCCCACTCGTCCTTGTGTACTGCCAGAACGCCAAAATCCTGGACACCCTTCCACATGTACTCACGGAACGCTTCATCAGAGAGCTTCGTCCGTGCGAACCCAACAATGCGAAGGTCTTCGGGACAACCACCGTTGCAGCGCAGTTCAAACAGCGCCGGAAGCAGCTTGCGCTGAGCCAGGTCGCCCGTAGCGCCCATGATAACCATGGTCGTAGTGTCGTTGGCCATTACTCGGCCTTCTTGACTGCGTGGCCGCCGAACTGGTTGCGCATCGCTGCCAGGAGCTTGGCGCTGAACGAGTCATCCTGCCGAGAGCGGAACCGCATCTGTAGTGCGAGGGTCATGACCGGTGTTGGCACTGCTAGGTCAATCGATTCCTCGACCGTCCATCGCCCTTCACCGGAGTCGTCGACGTACGGCTCAAGCGTGGACATCTCCGGGTCCTCTTTCAGCGCGTCTGCGGTGAGGTCAAGCAGCCAAGAGCGTACCACGCTACCGTAGCGCCAGATCTCGGTTATCTGCGCCAGGTCCAGGTTCAGCGCCTCCTTGGCGTGCATGAGTTCTAGACCCTCTGCGTACGCCTGCATCATGCCGTATTCGATGCCGTTGTGGACCATCTTAGTGAAGTGGCCCGCTCCGGCGGGTCCCACATGGCCGTAGCCGGTGGTGGGTGATGGAGCCAGCGTCTGGAAAATAGGCTCCACTCGCTCGAACGCTTTCTTGTCGCCGCCGATCATGAGGCTGTAGCCTTCTGTGAGGCCCCAGATGCCCCCACTGGTGCCGGCGTCAAGGAAATCTAGGCCCTTTTCCTTCAACATGGCGGCACGTCGAATGCTGTCCTTGTAGTTGGCGTTGCCACCATCGATGATGACGTCACCTTCAGAGAGCGCACCGGCCAACGCCGTCAGCGTACGCTCCGTAGCCTCGCCAGCAGGGGCCATGACCCACACGGCGCGAGGAGTGGTTAGCTGCCCGGCCAGGTCAGCCAGAGAGGAAGCCCCTGCGGCTCCTTCCCCCTCAAGCTCTTTGACCGCTTCAGGTCGTAGGTCGTAGGCCACCACACGATGACCGCCTTTGAGTAGTCGCTGGGCCATGCTGCCACCCATGCGGCCCAGTCCGATGATTCCAATTTCCATAGCTATGCTCCTCCCTGGCTCTCTGGCGCGTCGTACCCGTGGACGGTGCGGTTGTGTTCGAGGATGCGTTGCTGCACGACTTCCAAGAGCTTTTCCGGCTCCGTCACCATGAACGCCTCCGGGACTACCTGCTCTTTTTGATGCCCGGCTGCCGTGAAGGGTGTTACCACCGCAACGACGTTGGTCCCCGCCGCTACTGCAGACCTTGCTCCTGTAGGCGAATCTTCCAGCACCAGACACTCTTCCGGCGGGACATCGAACGTTTTAGCAGCCAGCAGGTAGATCTCGGGGTCCGGTTTGGGCTTCTTTACGTCCTCTCGAGTGAGGATGAGGTCAAGCGTCGATTCGAGGTCGAGGGCTCGAATGACCCTGAGCGCTTTAGGCCTCTGTGACATGGTCACCAGCGCCGTCTGACAGAACGCTTCCCTTGCTATGCGCAGAAGGCCGACGGTGTGCGGCCACTGGTTGTCGCGGAACACCTGGGGATCTTCTACCATCTCGCTGTAAATGGCCACCCGCAGTGCGCTCAGCGCTTCCTCTGGCGACGATACTCCAAGCTCATCCATCTGCTTGCGCAGGTACGGTTCGAATTCAAGCTGCTCCATCACGTGCTTCGACGCGACGTGACGTGACGTTCAGCACCGACGATCTCGCGGTAGGCCTCAACGGCTCGAGCGTCCGGCTCAGAGCTGCCAAGGAGGCGTTGTGCGGCGATGGCGTACGACTGCGCCTTTAACTTCTCGCTCTGGACAAGGGTGCCGTCAAGATCGAACATGATCGCGCGAATCATGCCTGCTGAATCCCCTCTGCCGCTTCCTGCTGCTTTCCAGGACACAACGTATCCCCGTAAGAACAAAAGACACAGCAGTCACCTGATTTTGGGTTGAGCGCGAACTTACAGTTCACGCAATCGTAGAAGATGAGTCAGCCATCAAGCGGCATCTCCTCTTCCTGGACGTGACCGCAGACCGGGCATGTGATCTTGGCTTGAGTGATGAATTCCATAGCAACCTCCGAACCTCTCCACTACCCAAGCAGCTTTGCGATGCCCGCTACAACGTCTCCGGTGACGTGGACCCTCGCCGTTTTGCGCCCCAGGGATTCCAGGGCTTGGATATCTCCAAGAGATTGGGCGTCCGCCAGGGTACCAAAGCTGTAGGCTTCGCCGGGAATAGAAACGTCGGCCATGTAGTCGGTCGTTATCTGCAGGAACAACCCGGTTGCGGGGCCGCACTTGTGCAGTTGCCCGGTAGAGTGCAGGAACCGTGGTCCATAGCCGACGGTCGTTGCGATGTGATGCTTCTCCATCACCCGTTGCCTCAACGAAGCCAGCGCCGCGTCGGTTTCCGGGGTCTGCTCTACGTACGCCATGATGGCCAGGTAATCCCCCGCTGATGCGCCCGACAGGAGGTCGTTGAGCGACGATGCAGACGTGTTCGCAGGAAGACTACCTGACGTTGTGTAATGGGCCAGGACTTCGGCGGTCTTGTCCTTCGCTGACTGCACGTTCGGCTGATCGAACGGGTTCACTTCGAGGACTGCCCCGGCGATTGCAGTGGCGTACTCCCAACGATAGAATTCGGAGCCCACGTCGTAGCGGTCGCGTAGATCAAGTTGGATGACAGGGTGGCCCGCAGACCTAAGTGCCTCGACACCCGCGTCGACATCAGCAGCGTCGTCGCCGTCCATGCGGAGGTACACGAATAGTCGGTCGTTACCGTAGTGTTTCGGGGCCAGCAGTGGCTCGCCAGCTACGGGTACGATGCCCTTTCCCTCTTTGCCCAGGCTCTCTGCTATGAGCTGCTCCGCCCAAAGACCGAAGCTGCTGAGCGTCGGTGACGTGAGCACGGTCAGCTTGTCGCGTCCGGCCTTCGCCAGGGTTGCCATGACCGCTCCAAGCCAAACTCCGGGGTTCTCATCGGCGGGGACGCATGACGCGCTGCTCTCACGGAGGTGGTCTGCACGGTCCAGGAGCAGCGACACATCGATGCCCGCCAGCGACGCCGGCACCATGCCGAAGTAAGACAGCACCGAATAACGTCCACCGATGGTCGATGGGTTGGCGAAGACTCGCAGGAAACCCTCCGACTTTGCCAGACGTTCCAGCGGCGAGCCTGAGTCTGTGATCGCGACGAAACAACCGCCTGCCTTCTTCTTCCCCAACGCCTTATCAACGATAGACCTGAAATGTCGGTAGGCTGTCAGCGTTTCCAGCGTACCACCTGACTTGGAGGAGACCAGGAAGAGCGTGTGTCCAGGGTCGATCACATCGGTCACGCTCTGAATCCAGTCCGGCACGGTGGAGTCCAGCATGATGAGTTCGGGATAGCCTGGAGCGCTACCGAAGGTACTGCGTAAAACCTCCGGGCCCAGGCTGCTGCCACCCATACCCAGCAATACGACGTGATTAACGCCTCTGTTCTTCACCTCTTTGGCGAATGCTCTTAGGTTTGCTGCCTGCTCTTCCATCAGGTCTGTGACGGTCAGCCAGCCCAGTCGGTCTGTGATTTCCGTGGGGTCTGGCTTCCACACCGTGTGATCCTTGCGCCAGATGCGACCTGGGACATCGTTCTCACCCAGATCGCTGAGAGTTGATTCGACTGCGGCCTGGTGCTCGCCCAGACTGACCTGGGAGCTTGCGTGTTGCTTGGCCAGCAGCCGCGCCTTCTTCTCTTCCACGTTGGCGATAAGTGTGTTGAAGGAGTCAGCGAAGGAGTTGACGCCGTCCACAAGCAGCTTATGTGTAACTTCTGTAATGTTGACGCCCGATGCCGCCAAATCGACCATGATCTGCTCGGACTCTTCAATGGCGTCTACCAGCGTCGGCATCGCGTTTCCGTGGTCCAGGAAGCTGGTCAGAGTGGCCGGTGGAGTGGTGTTTACCGTATCTGGGCCTATCAGCGACTCGATATAGAGCACATCGCTGTAGGCGGGGTTCTTGGTGCCAGTGCTAGCCCACAGCGGGCGTTGTACCTGCGCACCCTTGGCCTGAAGCGATACGAACCTATCGCTGGCTACGGTTTCCTGGAAATCTCGATACGCCAGCGCAGCGTTGGCGATGGCTGCCTTGCCCAGTAAATGCTCAAAGCCGGACTCGCCGTTCTGAATCTTCGATTCCAGCAGGGCGTCTACCGCCGAGTCCACTCGACTCACGAAGAAGGAGGCCACAGAAGCTACTTTGCTGGGGTCGCCACCCTTTTTTACCAGGTGTTCCAGTCCAGCGGTGTAAGCCTCTCGAACGAGGCGATACGCCCCTAGATGGAACAGCAGGGTCACGTTGATGTTGACCCCATGACCGATAAGTTGCTCCACCGCAGGGATACCTTCCGGCGTAGCTGGTACCTTCACCATGACGTTGGGGCGGTCAAGCTCCGAGAACAGTCGTAGCGCCTCGGCAACAGTGCCGTCCGTGTCGTGGGCCAACGTGGGGCTGACTTCCAGTGATGCGTAGCCGTCAACACCTTTGGTGGCGTCGTAGACGGGCCGCAACAGGTCGGCGACGTCCCGGATGTCCTGCAGTGCCATGCTCTCAAACGCTTCCTCAGAGCTACGGCCTTCCAGAGCGAGAGCCAGAAGCGCCTCATCATAGTCACTGCTGCCGGAGATGGCCTTCTCAAAGATGGTCGGGTTGGAGGTCAGACCCGTGATCCCGGTCTTGATGAGCTCAGCCAACTCACCGGAGGTCAACAGCCCCCTGCGGACGTTGTCGTACCAGATGGACTGACCTAGCTTCTGTGTTCCTTTTATTGGATTGGACATGTAATCCCCCCGATCTAGCCCTGGGGTTTATTTGAGTGAGCGTTGCTCAATTGCAGCCACTTTTTTCAGTCGCCGATGGTACTTCTCTCCGTCAAGAAGTTGAGCGGTGAGGAACGCTGTAATCAGCTCCCGTGCCACCTCGGCACCGATGACCCGTGCGCCGATGCAGATCACGTTCATATCGTCGTGCTCCACCGCCTGGTGGGCAGAGTACGTGTCATGGCACACGGCAGCGCGAACGCCAGGCACCTTGTTCGCCGCAATGCTGGCCCCTGCTCCACTGCCACAGAAGACGATAGCGCGCTCAACCTGCCCCGACACGATGGCTTGCGCCGCCGCATCAGCGAAGTCGGGGTAGTCATCCAGCGGATCCAGCTCATGGGCCCCCAGATCAACGACGTCATATCCCTCGGCTTGTAACCACGGCACCAGCTCGACCTTCAACGGGTACCCGCCGTGGTCCGACGCGATACCTACGCGTTTTGTCATACCTTCACCTGCTGGAGGGCTGCTTTGGCCTCTTCGACGACTCGCTCAGCGGTAAGGCCGAACTTCTCGTAGAGCGTGGCTATCGGCGCGGAGGCTCCGAAGTGGGAAAGGCCGATGATGCGGCCTTTCAGTCCGACGTAGCGTTCCCAACCCATTTGGGAACCAGCTTCTATGGAGACCCTAGCTGTAATGTTCGGTGGAAGCACGCTGTCCTTGTACTCCTGCGACTGCCCGTCGAACAGCTCCCACGATGGCAGTGAGACCACCCTGACGGCGGTGCCACCTTCTGAGAGTTGCTGCGCAGCGTCCATGGCGATGTGCACCTCTGAGCCCGTGGAGATGATGATCACGTCAGGGGTGCTGGAACTCTCCCACAGGATATAGCCGCCCTGTCGGACACTGGATGCCGGGGCCAGCGTCGAACGGTCGAGCACAGGTAGGTTCTGACGGCTGAACGCAAGGACCGTTGGGCCGTCTTTACGTTCAATGGCCGCCTTCCAGGCTTCCACGGTCTCTGTTGCGTCTGCGGGTCGCAGCACCACCAAGTTCGGTACCGCCCGAAGTCCTGCAAGCTGCTCGATAGGTTGGTGGGTTGGACCGTCTTCGCCTAGTCCCACGGAGTCATGGGTAAAGATGAAGACCACTCTCAAGCCCATGAGCGCCGCGAGACGCATGGGAGGGCGCATGTAATCTGAGAAGATCAGGAACGTTGCCGTGTAGGGGACAATGCCGCCGTGGAGCGCCATGCCGTTGGCTATGGAGCCCATCGCATGCTCACGAACTCCGAAGTGCATGTTCTGGCCTGAGCGATTCGTTGCGCTGAAGTCGCCGGCCTCGCTGAGTCGAGTGTTGTTGGACGGCGCAAGGTCAGCTGACCCGCCTACAAGGCCGTGCACGTGACCCACCATGGCGTTCAACGTCTTGCCTGACGCCTCTCGGGTCGATACAGGTTTGTCACCTGGGTTGAACAGGCCATCCGCATCGTTGCTCCAGCCTTCAGAAAGCTCTCCGGCCCAGGCTTGTTTGAGTTTGCGGGCATCGTCTGGATAGGCATCTCGGTAGGATGCGAATGACGCTTCCCATTCCTTCTGCTGCGCCTGGCCTCGCGGTATAGCCTGTCGGTAATGGTCTAGGGCCTCTTGTGGCTCGGCGAAATCGTCCGGGTATGACCACCCCAGGGCATCCTTGGTCAACTGTACTTCCTCTACACCAAGGGCTGCTCCGTGAACGCCCCCGGTCCCCGCCTTGTTGGGGCTGCCGTAGCCGATGATGGTACGACAGATTACAATGGAGGGCCTAGCTGTCTCTGCCTGCGCCTGACGGATCGCCGCATCAACAGCCCCTGTGTCCATCCCATCGATGGAATCCACCACGTGCCAACCATAGGCACGGAACCGCGCAGCTACGTCCTCCGTGAAGGCGATGTCCGTATTACCCTCAATGGAGATGTCGTTGTCGTCATAGAGGTAGATCAGCTTGCCAAGGCCCAGCGTCCCGGCAAGGGATGCCGCCTCTGAGGCGACGCCTTCCTGAAGGTCACCGTCAGATACGATCGCATAGGTGTAGTGATTGATAACTTCATGCCCAACCCGATTGTAGTGATTGCCCATCCACTGCTCTGCGATAGCCATACCAACGCCGTTGGCAAACCCTTGACCCAAAGGGCCGGTAGTGACTTCCACACCGGAGGTGTGCCCGTACTCCGGATGGCCCGGGGTCTTGCTTCCCCACTGTCGGAGGTTCTTTATCTCGTCCAGCGATAGGTCGTAGCCGGTCAGGTGCAGCAACCCGTACAGCAGGATGGACGCGTGGCCCGCTGACAGTACGAACCTATCGCGGTCCGGCCAGCTGGGGTTCGTTGGGTTGTGCTTGAGGAACCGATCCCACAGCACGTATGCCATAGGGGAAGCCCCCATAGGTGCGCCCGGGTGGCCGTTCCCGGCCTTCTGCACTGCGTCTACTGCAAGGAATCGCAGGGTGTTGATGGATAGTTGGTCGATGTTGCCGTAAGGCATGCGCCGCTCCTGGAATGTGAGATGTGCGTGGCAGTGAATCCGAATCTGGTCGCAATGTTCTTTAGTCAGCGCGTGAAAGCGCGGCCCACGCGGGCACTTGCGATATCTCGCTCGTGTTCCAGAGAAGTTGGGATTCGTCCATATAGTACGCCTCTCGAAAGCAGACCGCTAGGCAGTTTTCGGCTGCTTCCGCTGCTGTCAGAAGGTTGGATGCTGGAGTGCCAGCGGAGATGTGGGTTTGAAGCATTATGGGTGTTTTCTTCCTTGAGAATGAGAAACAGCCAGGTGTTCATGAAGAATTAATGCTGCAAGACGGTCTGTTTATGGGTTATTCCCCAACCCACGGCTAATCTGATTCCGTGGCAACAAATCCGGAATATACAAACGGATGAAGCCACGGGGGAAAGAGGAGTTACAAGAGGGGGATTATCATGTTTCATGGAAGGTGGAACCTATTCCGTAGTGACCAGAAGGAAATCACGGGGCTGGAGACGGCTATCATCCTGATTGCCTTCGTCGTGGTCGCTTCAGTGTTCGCGTATACGATCCTGTCAGCTGGGATTTACTCATCTGAGAAGGGCAAAGAGGCCATTCACTCGGGGTTGTCTACGGCTAGGGCCAGCATGCAGCTTTCCGGACCTGTCCTTGCGAGGGACACGGATTCCAATAATACTGTGGACCAGATGCTGTTCGTCATCGCGAACTTGCTGAAGAGCGCTCCGATGAACCTGGTGCCCACCGTTGATTCAGACAGTGACGGGCTTCTCTCCGATGAGTCTCCCAAACTCCACAGTTTGGTCATCACCTACATCGATCAGGCCCAGATGGTGACTAACATCGCCTGGACAGCTACCGAAGTGGGTAAGGGTGATGGAGATACATTGATGGAGACTTCAGAGCGGTTTGAGATCATAGTGGATCTTTCGGCAATCAGCCCGGCCATCGACGAGAACGACACGTTCATTCTGGAGATAAAGCCCGGCAAAGGGTCGTCGGTCACGCTGGAGCGTACCATCCCGGGCAGGGTAGACGACATGATGAACCTGCGCTAAGTGAAGAAGCGAGGCCTCGAGCAGTTGGATCTGACACTTGAGGCGCAGTAAGTTGCGACGTTGTACGGCGAGTCTAGGGTTACATGTCCCGGCTGTTAACAATGCGGGTCGCCACAAAGGGGAGCACCAGCAGTGGGATCCCACCAATGATCAGGATGGTGGATATCTCAACCAAACGGGATTCACCTTGCAGGACTAGAGGCAGACCCCCCAGGACGCCGTCTGCTGTCAGGTCTCCGGCGTATGCAGCAGCAAGAAGCATGAGGCCCATGTACCAGAAGACGCCCAGCACGGTCACGCCAACCAGGGTGTTTGTGAACATCACGCTGAACGTGATGCCCAGGAACACCAGCACCGTAAGCATGAGAGACCAGTAGCCCAAGGCCAGCAGCATACCGGAGGTTTCCATGTCGTTGGTGAGCCCCTGCGTCTGGACGATGAACATTGTAGGGACCATGACGATGAGGAACATACCAAGGATGGTCAATGACCGGGAGAACAGTTTCGCCAATAGGTAGGGCGTGGGGGCAATCCCTCGACTGATGACGGCGACACCCAGGAAAGGCCGCTCCGATGAAATGGCGCTGGCACTTATGATGAGCGCTACAAAGCTTCCCAGTCCTGAATACAGCACCAGGGCCCAAGAGATGAAGAACGATGTCTGATCGCTGTAGTTGCGTGCCAGGAGCACGGCGGATACAGCGCCTATGATAGTAAGCAGGAACCAGAACCGTACGATCCACGACCTCCACAGGATGGACAGATCGTATTGCAGGAGAGAGATAAACGCCGCAATGAAGCGTTTTCTTCCCGTTCCTACAGGAGTCAGCGTCTGTGTTGCTTCCCGCACTGCTTCGTTTATGCCAGTGGTCATGATGATGTTTCCTGTGGTTGTGCCTCATCCTTTTGAAGTAGATGGGCCAATCCGTTCTCTTTTCCTATAGCACGTGAGAACCCTCGGAGCCTATCCTCTGCCAGCCGCTTGAGGAAGGCGTCTTCCAACTCCCCCACCTGGCGCACGGCCCGCAACGTCACTCCACAGCGAGAGAACTCCAACAAGACGTAAGCTAGCGCCTCACTGAAGTCCCCTTGTTGCTGGAAGGCCACCCGTACCGTCTCCGCTCCCAATCGCTCGAACTGGGTATCCGGCTGCTTGGTCTCTATGGCTTCAATGGCGACGTCTATCCCCTCACCTGCTACCGTGAGGTCTACGGTATTCAGGTACGCAATCCGCTTCATGTCCTCTACCGGCCCGCTGAAGATCAGCTTGCCCTGGTTCAGCACTGCAACGTAGTCACATACCTGGTCAGCATCCGGCAGGATGTGGGTGGAGAGAATGATGGTCTTGCCTGCCCGCCGAAGCTCACTGATGAGAGAGATGGTGAACGCCCGCCCCTCCGGATCGAGGCCCACCGTAGGCTCGTCAAGGATCAGCAGGTCAGGGTCGTTGATGAGCGCCGCCGCGATCCCTAACCGTGTCCGCTGCCCGCTGGAGAGGTGGTCGATGCGCTGTGACGATGCTTGGAGCAAGTCTGTTGCGTGAAGCAGCGATGATAGCCGCTTCTTCCGAAGCTCGTGGGGGATGCCGAAGAGCTTCCCGATCTGGTCCAAATACGTGATGCATGACATGTCTGGGGGGAATGCACCCGATTGCGGAAGGAAGCCGATGCGGCTCCGCAGATCCCCGGAGGAGAGTGCCATTGGCTGGCCGAACACGGAAACGCTGCCCGCCGTGGGCTTTTGCAGCCCCAGGATCAGCATGAGCGCGGTGCTTTTCCCAGCGCCGTTGGGGCCAATGAGTCCCATGATTGAGCCCTGAGGGAGCTTCAGACTCACCGTATTCAACGCGACCAGACGATTATCGTATATCTTGGTCAGCTCATTGATTTCTACAACGTCCATTACTACCTCAAAAAACGCGTGCTTCTATTCTGCCCAGAAGCTGACATAAAGTAAAGTCGTCGTATCTGCGGGAGAACATTACATCGGGAGTTCTGCGCCGATGCCCTGTTCTTTGGCCTTCTTAAGCACCACCGCGGCGGCTGCCAGGTCCTCTGTGCCCACACCCAGGGCATCGAACAGGGTGATCGCGTTGTTGGAAGGGCGACCGGATGCCTCGCCGGTGATGACCGCCGATAGCTCAACAGCCTTCGCCCAGTCGAACCCGCCTTGCTCTTCGGCATAGATGAGTTCACCGCAGTCGGCCCTGGCCTGCTCCATGTTCTCCACTACTACCAGGTCTGCGCGGCTCACAGCGTCCACATCAAGCTCCCGGCGGTTTAGTCCCGTTGCGCCTATACCGTTGATGTGTGTGCCCGGCGCTATCCATGAGCCTTCCAACACAGGCTCGTCTGATCCCGTGATTGTTATCAGGATATCCACGTCACGTACGCACTCTTCGGCAGTGTCCACTGCATCTACGTCCAAGCCGTGCACTTCTCGCATCTCTGCGGCAAACGACTCTCGCTTTTCTGCTGTGCGGCTGTACGCCTTCACGTGCGATATATCGCGGACTTCGTTCATCGCAGCTATCTGTGACCTGGCCTCCCAGCCTGAACCGATGATGCCGATGGTGGACGCGTTTTCGCGAGCCATGAACTTTGTGGCTACACCGGCAGCGGCGCCCGTTCGTATCTGGCCCAGGTCTCGCGCCTCAACGATGGCTTCCAGACCACCATCTTCCAGGTTGTACAACATCACCAAATATCGGGTCCTGGAGGGCGCGTTGGGCCTGCGGTCGCTGCCGTAGGTCTTCATGCCGTACACACCGAACCCGTGGGCGATGCCGAACACTGTCCTGTGCATGCCCTTGGGCAGCGGCAGGTGAGTTCTTGGAAGGTTGATCGCCTGCCCTATGGCTTCGTCCCGGAACACCTTCTCGGTCAGCTCTATGCACTCGTTCATGGGGAGCAGGTTTCGTACGTCTTCGTTGCTCAGATAAATCGTCATTTAATGCTCCTGAAACCGAATCAAATAGGAGGGTTGGGTTTGGCCCGCACCAGTATAGGGTCAGCCGTCCAGAGCCGCAAACAGCGTAGCTAGCTGCCCGGCCTGGCTTGGTATGCTATAGTGGTCGATAGCCCGTTTCTCACCTTGAGTTTACGTGGTGAATGGGGAGGAAAACGCCGGTGCTTACACCAGAAGAAAACAAGCTTGTTACGGAAATCGGCCCTGACACGCCAATGGGTGATCTCTTCCGTCGATTTTGGATCCCCGTGTTCCATGGCCGTGAACTGACTGACCCTGATGGTGCGCCGGCCCGCACGCGGCTGCTTGGTGAACACATCGTTGGGTTTCGCGACACCAGCGGTCGGCTCGGCATCCTTGAAGCCGCGTGCCCTCATCGTGGTGTCGACCTCTCCTACGGTCTGAACGAGGAAAACGGACTCCGGTGCGCCCGATGCGGATGGAAGTTTGACGTAGAGGGCAATTGCCTGGAAATGCCTATGGAGCCGGACGAAGAAGAGTTGAAGAAGACCGTCAAGGCCGTTGCCTACGGCGTACAGGAGTGGGGCGGGCTTATCTGGGCGTACATGGGACCGAAAGAGGAGTCCCCGGAACGTCCCGAGTTTGAATGGGGGCAATTGCCGGAGGACCACCGGTCGACGCTGCGATGGCGATAATTCCCGGAACCGATGCGGCGGAAACGCGTGAACGAAGAGTTGGATCGGCATGAATCGTAACGCCACGTTTCTTATTCGCTGCTTCAATTGTGTCGCCGTTCTCCAGCGTGGCAGGCTGCATCTCGCACAAGGACGTTCGCATGTGACGGACAACTTTAACATCTGCCATTGATTTCACGGTCTCGACCAGTTCGGAACAGGCTTCTTCATAGTCGTCAGCTTCGGGGCCCGGTGGTTTGCTTAACAGGGTCAGCGCACCTGCTCGCAAGGCACGCATTCCCAAGGCGACCTCGTCAACCATCGTACTTGCCGAGACAATCACGATCGGCGTGGGAGTGTCGAGCATTATCTGCTTTGTAGCATCGAAGCCACTCATCCCAGGCATATGTATGTCCATGGTGATAACGTCAGGACGTAGTTTCGCGGTTAGGGCAACGGCCTCATGACCACTGCTGGCCTCACCTGCGATCGTCATCTTC
>CAJWXP010000016.1 GCA_913049785.1 uncultured Dehalococcoidia bacterium
CAGTGGACTGCTCCCGCCACCAGCATTGAAAGTCCGCTTTCGGGGGTAAAGCGGATTATTACCCCTCATCCTCTTCTACCGACCAAATCCGGGCGTGCGCCCCTTCGTCGGTTTTCGGGATGACGCGGATTCTTTCGGCCACGCCGTCTTCGGTGAATTCCCGTTCGATGGCGAGCAAAGTACCGGCGGGATGGTCGCACAGGCCGGCCGCGTATTCGGCTTCGCCGCGGGCCGCTTCGACGGCGGCCAACATATCCGGCGCGCCGTATTGTTGGTGAAGATGCGCAGCCAGGTTTCGCACCATGGCTTCGAACTGTTCGTCCGGGATCACCGATACCTGGATGAAGGTCGACCGGCCGAAGCTATCCGTGCCGAGCCAGCCGTTCCTGAACGCCAATTGTTCCTTTCCGGTCATTGCCGCCGGGTCGGCGTCGGCGAAGGCAAAGGTTCCCGTCACCGCCCATTCCTCGGGCTCGGCGGCCAGGGGAAAGGCATTGGCGTCGGAAACGTCGAGCCGGATGGTGCGCGGAAATTTCATAAGTCCCCAAATATCGAGCTATACCCGAAGACCGCCGGGGTGCCGCCCGTATGCAGGTAAAGAACGGTCTGCCCGGACTTGAAATGGCCCGAGCGCACCATCCCGATCAGGCCAGCCATGGATTTGCCGGTATAGACCGGGTCCAGAATCAGCCCTTCTTCGCGGGCCGCCAGGGTCATCGCCTCCAGCATCTCAGGCGTCGATTGGCCGTAGCCGGGGCCCAGGTAGTCGTCGGTAACGTGGATGTCGTCCTTGGTAACGGCGCCCGGGCAACCGGCCATCTCGGCCGTAGCGGTGGCTTGGCGTAAAACCCTTTCAAACTGCTGATCCTTGTTGCGCCTGACACAAACGCCTGTAACCTCGATATCGCTGTTGCGGCTTTTCAATCCCACCAAAACGCCGGCATGGGTGGCAGCGCTACCGGACGGGAGCACCACGGCATCGATAGCAAGGCCCCGTTCGGCGGCCTGATCGAGGAATTCCCCGGCTCCGACCACGTAGCCCAGCGCGCCCAAGGGCGGGTGATTCGCCGATAGATGGATGACATAGGGGTTGCCCCCCTCGGCGCGGACCTGATCGGCGATATCGTCCAATGCCTTGTCGGCGGTGGCTTCGTCCTCGCCTTCGGAGAAGTAATGGATGGTCGGGCCCAACAGCCGGTCCAGTAGAACGTTGCCGGACGCTTCGTATTCGGGCGCCGTCGTCGGCACCCGGTGTTCTAGTTGGATATGACAAGCCATACTAAGCTTGGCCGCTGCGGCGGCTGTCTGGCGCGTGAAGTTGGACTGGATGGCACCGGTGATGATGACCGTGTCCGCTTTTTGCGCCATCGCTTCGCCGAAATAAAATTCCAACTGACGTGCCTTGTTGCCGCCCATGGCCAGGCCGGTACAGTCGTCGCGCTTGACCAGCAAATCCGGCCCGCCCAACAACCGGGTCAGGTTGGGCATAGACTCCAACGGCGTCGGCGTATGGGCCAGCGAAACGCGGGGGAAATCGGAAACGGACACTTTTTGGCCTTCCTTTAATTCGAAGCTCTTGGCCTCATACATATATACCGGGAGCGGCTTTGCGTCTTGGTCGAAAAGCGGTTAATCCTAATTCGCGCACCGGGAGCCTTAGTAGTTATGCAACGCCGTATCCGGACCATCAACCGAAGGACTCCTGCCCTCGCGGCGGCGATTGTTCTGGCCGTGGCCGCCATTACCCCGGGGCCCTCAGTGGCCGGGGAATCGACTGTCTCGGTCATGGAATCGGTGGTCAGCCTGTTGCCGGAATGGCCCGGCGCCGAAAGCCGCCCCAAGGAACCGGAAGGAACCGCCGTTGCCGTCATGCCCGGCGGTTACCTGGCCACCAACGACCACATCCTCGGCGGCGCCAAAAAGGTGAAAATCAGGCTCAACGACGGGCGGATCAGGGCGGCCGAAATCATCGGCCGCGACGCGTTGACCGACATCGCGCTGATCAAGGCGTCGATGGATTTCCCGGTCCCCCCCATCGGTGGGAATCCAGGGTTGGGCGAATCCGTCTGCGCCATCGGCAACCAGTTCGGGATGGGTTTGTCGATCACCTGCGGGGTGGCCTCGGCGCTTCACCGCACGGGAACTGGCTTTAACGAAATCGAGGATTTTATCCAAACCGACGCGGTCATCAACCCTGGCGGTTCCGGAGGTGCGTTGATCGATGGCCAGGGCCGTTTGGTCGGTCTTGTTTCGGCGATCTTCACCAAGGACAGCGACGCCAACATCGGCGTAAACTTCGCCGCTTCCATGAAGCTGGTGTTGAGGGTGGTCAACGATTTGAAAGATCACGGCCGGGTCATTCGGGGAAAGCCCGGTTTCGGCGTCCGCGAGCTTACGGAACGGGAGCGGGTAGCTCTTTCCGGCGCCGCCATCGATCGGGTCGCCCGGGGGGGTGCGGCCATCGAGGCCGGGCTTGAGGTGGGGGACGTCATCACCGCCATTGGCGGGCGCAAGGTCCGCCGCGTCAGCGACGTGCCCAGCGCCGTCCACATGGCCCGCCCAGGAGATTCCCTCGACATCGCCTACATTCGTGGCGGCCAGTCACACCGGGCGTCACTGGTTCTCAGGCCGTAATTCTGGCAAACCCCTCACTCCATGACCGATTTTAAAAAACTGCCAAAAACCCGGCTTCGCAAAATGGCCCGGGCGGGCGACAGGATCCTGGAGTGCTACCGCCTGCTCGGCAAGAACGATGCCAACGTGGTCGGAGAAGTGTTGAAGGGCCACGGCGAATTTTTCGAATGGGACCATTACCCGCCGGGGAACGTCTACGATCACGAAACCCATGCCCAATATTACTATCACACCCATCCGCCCGAAGGCCGGGCGGAAAAATACGGCCCCGAACACGGGCATTTCCATACCTTCCTCCGGCCCAAGGGCATGCCGAAAAGCGTCAAGCCGGCAAAGGTCCCCGATTACAAGAAGCCGGAAGGCGACAATGACGAACTGACCCATTTCGTCGGTATTTCCATGGACCGGGCCGGATTTCCGATCCGGCTGTTCACCACCAACCGCTGGGTCACCGGCGAAACCTGGTACAAGGCCCCATCGGTGATTTCGTTGTTGGACCGCTTCGACATGGACCTCGCCTATCCGTCGCTGCCGGTGAATATATGGATCACGGCGATGCTGCAGTTGTTCCGTTCCGACATCGAAGCGTTGCTGAAGGCCCGCGATCAGGCCGTCCGCGATTGGCAAGCCAAGCACCCGGACGAAACCGTCTACGAGGACCGGGGCCTGGAAATCACGTCGACCCAGGACATTTCGGTGGAAAAACAGATCAAAGGCGTGCAAAGGGCCTTGAAGGCGGCATAGACAGCTCCCGCATCTCCTTCCTGTACGACATGCTGTTCGGCGACCCACCGACTATCGAGAACACCGCAGACCACCTGGTGCAGGGCATCGAGGGGGCGCGGAAGGAAGAAAGGTCCCAGACCGTAGCTATCAAGACCACCGATTACGGCCTGCTTGTAGGCGCGTCGATAGATGAGGGTAAAGAGAACAACGCGTGGCAGGTCAACCAGTACCTCATGCCCTTCTACACGACGCCAAAGCCGGAAGGCGATGGCCTCCTGGGCTGCCTGGCATGGGTGCCCGTGGACGATAAGAACACGATGGTCTATGTCATCACCTACCACCCGGACCGGCCCATGACGGACGAAGAGGTTGAGACGCGCCGAGCCGGAGGTGGCAATCATCCTGAGCTCAATGAAGGCACCTACAAGCGCAAGCGGAACAAGGAGAACGACTACCTGATTGAGCGAAAGACCAGCGGGGCCAACCCTCTGGCGACTATCTCCAACGAGTTTGAACTTGCACTGGTGCTTGAAGAGAGCATGGGCGCTATCGTTGACCGCACCAAGGAACAGCTAGATCCCAACGACATCGCGATCATGGAAACGCGGCGGATGCTGATGAAGTCCGCCATCGACCTACGAGAGGGCACGGAGCCCGCTGCGGCCCACAACGGCGCTGCATACAACGTTCGCGCGTCATCGCCGACGTTGAAGCGTGACGCATCCATCGATGAGGTTGCGGACAGCTCCGTCCCTGATCGCGAATAGTACGCCGCCCCTTCCAGTTCCCTATCTCACGTGACAAGGATATATTTGTGTCCAGTATCCATGTGATGACTAGACTGCTGCCTGTCACTGCGAGTCAGCTTTGAACATGAACCTGGAAAACACCCCCCAACAAAGAGAGCCCCGCTTCTTTTACGGATGGGTCATCGTAGCCACCGCGTTCATGGTGAACGTGGCTGCTGCGCCCATGAACGCCGTTGTCGTTGCATTCTTCATCGGCCCCATCAGCGAAGACCTTGATGTCAGCCGTAGTGCCGTCGCCTGGGCGTTGACCTTCCGCATAGCTGTGGCAGGGATCACAGGCCCGTTTATGGGACCGCTCATTGACCGGCATGGAGCGCGTTGGCTGGGCACCATCGCTGGCGTCTACACCGGCGCCACCATGGTCGCCCTTTACTTCGTCGATAGCATTTGGTCTCTCTACTTCATATTCGCCCTCTCTGGTCTCATGGGTTTCGGTGCGCCTGGCGGGAGTCTGCTCATCGCCGTCCCCGTGGCCAAGTGGTTCGTGGTACGTAGGGGCCGAGCCATGGCAATTGCCATTGCAGGCGCGCCTCTGGGCACTGTCTTTGGGATATTCATGGCGCAGGCGTTGATCCAGAGCGTGGGATGGAGGGGGGCCTGGGTAGTATTCGGCATCGGCTTATGGGCTGTGATGGTGCCGCTGTTCGCGCTCTTTATGCGCCGTACACCGGAAGACCTGGGCCTCAACCCGGACGGAGCACGGCCGGAGCCCATTGCTGAATCATCGTCGGATGGCGCAGGTGCCTTCGCTCCACCGGTTGAAGTTGATTGGCCACTACGGAAGGTGCTGCGGGCCCCAGTCATGTGGATGCTTGTGGTGGCGTTCGGGATCAACCAGTTCGTGGGCTCAGGCACGTTGGTGCACAGAGTGGGGTCTTTCGAGGCTGACGGGCTGTCTGATCGACTTGTAGGCATCGGAATAGCGGTCGAGCCCCTCACATTCGTGGTCATGGCCCTCGTGTTTGGGATGATCATTGAGCGGGCTGTCCCACGGTTCATCGGCGCACTAGGGCTCGGCCTCATGGTGGTTTCCGTGCTTCCCATGCTGTTCTTTGTGGATGGCCAGAACTACTTCATCTTCATCCACAGCGTCTTGTGGGGCATGGGAGCCGGAGCGGGGATGAACTTCATGAACGTAGTCTGGCCCAGCTACTTTGGTCGGAAGCATCTGGGCTCCATTCGTGGGTTCATCCTGCCGATAACTATCGTGGCAGGAGGGCTGGGGCCGCCGATGTATGGCTACATAATCGATGGCTGGGGTGGCTACACCGTCGCCTGGACCGTCACGGTCGTGTCGATGATCGCGGCAGGAACCCTCTATTTGTTTGCAAAGCCGCCAAAGCTCAACGAGCCTGAAGAGGATGTGACGAGTCGAGGAGAGGCCGAGCAGCCTAACCCTCCTGCGTGACCGTTCCTGCCTGAATCCAAAAGTTTGCCACGGCCTCCTGGAGTTCAAAGGTCTGTCGCTCGCCGTCTACCATTGTTATCAGAGCCTGTTCGGCTGCACATGCGGCCTCCAGCACTCGGCGTTGGCGAGCCTCGTCTAGCTCTGAGAGGACATCGTCTAGGAGTAGGATCGGCTCCTCCCCAAGGGTCTGGGTCAGGTAACCTGCCTCGGCCAGCCGCAACGACAGCGCCACAGTCCGTATCTGCCCGCGAGAGCCGTACTGGCTCACGTTTATTCCACCTATTGTTGTCCGCAGTTCATCTCGATGTGGCCCCACAAGGGTCTGCGCCATTTGTATCTCTCGAGTGCGTACCGCTGTAAGCTTCTCTGAGATGTATGCGGCTACCTCTTCTGGTGTCCCTACCAAGTCTATCGACGGCTCGTAGACGACCTCAAGCGATCCGTCCTCAGCAGCCATCGACGCATAGGCTTCGGAAGCCAGCGGCGCCAACGCATCCATAGCTGTCCGCCGACGCTGGGTGATGCGTGATCCCTGCTGGCTGAGTTCATCGTTCCAGAAGGTAAGCTCGTCTTGACCTGCCTGTCCCTCGCGGATGCGCTTCAGTAACTGGTTCCTTTGAGTCATCACCTTCTGATACCGCTGCAAGACCTTGATGTACTCTCTGTCCACCTGCGACAACAACACGTCCATGTAGCGCCGCCTATTTGCAGGCGAACCGCTGATGAGCTCGAGATCGTCAGCTGAGAAGAGTACTGCGGCGATGGAACCGACTACCTGGGCGGCAGGTTTCGGTAGTCCGT
This sequence comes from uncultured Dehalococcoidia bacterium, assembly GCA_913049785.1. GTDB lineage: Bacteria > Chloroflexota > Dehalococcoidia > Lucifugimonadales > UBA1127 > UBA1127. The sequence goes on from CAJWXP010000016.1 coordinate 6,379, forward strand.
TCACTCGGATACGCTTTTGGTACACACCGTTAGGGGAACCGGCCTGGCCCGGTGCGATGGCCATGTCCACTTGCACCTCTACCTGCTGTCCGTCCTTACGCTGCGCAATGCCGATGAGTCGAGTGTATGGCGTCTCCTCTGCGGCCTCAAACCTGATGACATCACGCTCGTTCTCCGCTCGAGTGGACTTGGTTAGAGCCAGTAGGTAGATCGCTTCTAGCAGGTTGCTCTTACCCTGAGCGTTGGCGCCCCGAAAGACAGACAACCCTGGACTGAGGTCCAGTTCCGTATCCGCGTAGTTGCGAAAGTTCTCGAGGGTCAGGTGTGATAGATGCATATCTTATTCTGGCCTTGTTTAAGCGATAAATCCGGCTTTTTCAAGAGGCCACGAGTATTCTAGCAGCAACAAGGCGCACACGGCTGACCAACAATCGCGCTTGATGCCGAAAACTGCGTCGAAATTCGTAAAAACACAGTAGGCAGAGCTTCAAAGACCTGTGCTATACTCCGCCTGTCCCTATGTGGCGTAGGCGGCAATGAGTATTAGATGACGGAGAGGTTCTCTCCGCAAATTCATCCCTTCAATCCAACGTGTCATCCTCCAAAAGGGAGAGGCAAAAGAGCAAAGGGGTGCTGATTTGGGACCAACAGGGCAGGGCTACCGTGTCGGAAACGATAAGGCAAGGTGGTTGCTATGACCCTTCGTGATACCACGAAACAGACTCAATGGGTCTACTCCTTCCAAGATGCAGATGGCGATCAGCGTAACCTCTTGGGAGGAAAAGGCGCTGGTTTAGCTGATATGACAGCCGTCGGTCTGCCTGTACCGCCGGGGTTCATCATCACTACAGAGGCCTGCAGGTCCTACTACGAGTCCGGCAAGACGATGCCCGATGAGATGTGGGCACAGACCCTGGAAGCTTTGCAGGAACTGGAGCACACTACCGGACGGTTCTTGGGCGCCCCCTCTGACCCACTACTGGTTTCCGTCCGCTCGGGCTCTCCGGTCTCTATGCCAGGCATGATGGATACGGTGCTCAACCTGGGCCTGAACCAGAACGTGGTCGATGGCATCGCCCGGCGTTCCGGCAACCCTCGCTTCGCCTTTGACCTCTATCGACGCTTCATCCAGATGTTCGGTAACGTCGTCCTCGGAATCGGGTCGAAGCATTTTGACACCGTTCTGCAAGCGAACCAGGAGAAGGCTGGCGTCAAACTTCCATCTGACCTGCCGCCAGAAGCGCTCCAGCTTGTAATCAATGAGTTCAAAGAAGTGGTAAAGCGGGAGACTGGCGAAGATTTTCCGGACACTCCCAAGTACCAGCTTGAACAGGCGATCAGGGCCGTGTTTGAGAGCTGGGACACGCGACGAGCTACGGACTACCGGAACTTCAACAAGATTCCCCATGACCTGTACACCGCCGTCAGCGTCGTTGCGATGGTGTTCGGCAACATGGACGACACAAGCGGCACCGGCGTGCTGTTCACCAGAGACCCATCCACCGGCGAGAAGAAGCTCTACGGCGAGTATCTGGTGAACGCCCAGGGTGAAGACGTTGTTGCAGGCATTGCCACACCCCAGAAGATAGCCCACCTCCAGGTGCAGATGCCTGAGGTCTACAAACAGCTAGACCAGATGGCCATGCAGCTAGAGCAGCACTATCGTGACGCCCAGGACGTGGAGTTCACGGTGGAGCAGGGTACGCTCTACCTCTTGCAGACACGGAACGCTAAGCGCAGCGCCAAGTCAGCCATCAAGATGGCCGTAGATATGTATGAAGAGGGGCTCATCACTAAAGAAGAAGCTCTTATGCGTGTTGAACCGGACCAGATATACCAACTCCTCCTCCCGCGGCTGGATGAGAGCGCCAAGCGGGCAGCAAAGGACGCTGGCAATCTGGTGACCGTGGGTCTGGGAGCATCGCCCGGCGGGGCAACCGGCAAGGTGGTTTTCACTGCCGATGAAGCTGCGGAGCAGGGCAAGCGTGGCGTCAGCGTCATACTCGTCAGGCCGGAGACCAGCCCGGACGATGTCCATGGCTTGATTGCAGCCAAGGGTGTGCTTACCGCACGGGGCGGCGCTACCAGCCATGCGGCGGTGGTCGCTCGTGGGTTAGGCAAACCCTGCGTCGCCGGAGCTGAAACAGTAGATGTACGACCGGATGAGGGCGTCTTCCACTGTGGCGAGATCACGATTCATGCAGGCGATGAGTTAAGCATCGACGGCGCGACCGGCGAGGTATTCGTTGGAGGCATTGCTACGGTGGAACCGGCGGTGAAGGACGATGCAGACCTAGTCACGCTACTAGGCTGGGCCGACGAAATCCGACGACTGGGTGTCTGGGCCAACGCCGATTACCCACGAGACGCGGAGATGGCCGTCGCCTTTGGTGCAGAGGGTATAGGGCTCTGTAGGACAGAGCACATGTTCTTTGAGCCGGAACGCCTGGCCCTTGTACGGGAGATGATGCTTGCGGCCCATGCCACCATCGCCATCCAAGAGGGTGATGCGGCACAGGCACGTTACATGAGCTCGTTAGCGGAGTTGGAAAAGCTCCAGATAAACGACTTTGAGGGAATATTCAGGGCAATGGCCGGGAAACCCGTCGTCATCCGCCTGCTTGACCCGCCCATGCATGAGTTCCTGCCTCCCTACGAAGAACTGCTTGCAGAAGTGATTGAGCTTCGCATAAAAGGAACGGACCCGACAGAGCTCCAGGAAAAGGAAAACCTACTGTCTGCCGTGAACGAAATGCGAGAGACGAACCCCATGATCGGCATGAGAGGTTGCCGCCTTGGTCTGGTGTACCCGGAGATCTACATCATGCAGGTCCGGGCAATCATGACTGCAGCAACCCAGGTAGCTTCAGAGGGATTTGTGGTGCGTCCAGAGATCATGATCCCGCTGGTGAGCCATACCAATGAGTTCCAATCGCTGCGAGATACGCTGGAAGGGACTATCCAGGAGTACAGGGCCGCCACCGGAAGCACACAGACGTACCGCATCGGCACCATGATCGAGCTACCCAGGGCTGCGTTGACCGCAGATCAGATAGCCAAGTCCGCGGAGTTCTTTAGCTTTGGCACCAATGACCTGACACAAAACACCTTTGGGTTCAGTCGCGACGATGTTGAAGCCAAGTTCCTCAAGCGATATGAGGAGGCGGGTATCTTGAAGGAAAACCCCTTCCAGGTAGTGGATGAGGACGGAGTTGGTCAGCTAATTCGGATGGCATGCGCTCTGGGTAGGGGCGCTCGACAGGACATTTCGCTGGGAGTCTGTGGCGAACATGGTGGAGACCCCAAGAGCATCGAGTTCTTCAACACCCTGCCCCTGGACTACGTGAGCTGCTCTCCCTATCGGGTGCCAGTCGCAAGGCTGGCCGCGGCCAGAGCAGAGTTGAAGCAGAACGCTGCCAAGGGCGGCGAGTAACGGCGGCTATCACCGCTGCCAACAGGTGACCCCGCCACAGGCTAAGACAAATCCTTACTTGTTCTCTTCGTCCTTGTCCTCTGACGACTCATCATCGTCTGATGTCCCAACGTCTTCTGACGGACTCTCGTCATCCTCGGTTTCTGGATCATTAGGGAACGGAGAGTCCTCTTCTTCGCCCAGATTCTCCTCAGCTTCACGCAGCATGTCAGCTACAGACTGGGGCTCTGGCGGCAACATGTTTTCCTTGTCGGCCTTACGGACGTGAGAAGGCGTTCCTCCAATGAACGAGAACACCACTGAACCACCCATGACTACGCCGCCGATGAGCAGCAGAATCAAAGCGCGATTCTTAAGCCCGGAGAAGAATAAATCGCCAATCTGTATTCCTGTGTCAAATCCCTTTTCAATGAGAAGGACTTCCAGTCGGTCATCAGCGATTGCGATTCGATCTGTACGTTCCAGTTCTAGTTCGTCTTTTGCAAGCGAGTCATAGAGTGGCCCGCTGAAAACAAAGACTAGTGCAGAGGAGATGAACAACGCGCCAGCTGCCCAGCCTAGTTTTGTAATCCACTTGCGCCCGCCGGTGAATCCGATGATACCTAACAGCACCAGAGACATCAGGGGTAAGGCAATGGTCCACGATTGGGCACGATCGATATAGCCCCGCGTATCGTTGAAATCCTCCCGATCTTGGCTATAGTTCAAGGAGTTGGCGTCATAGATTAGGTCAAGCAGGTCGACTTCAGTCCAGTCCCATCCGTCTTGGATGGTCTCACGGATGGTGTCCAGCATTTCCAGGGAGTCAGGGTCTTGCTCCGTCAGTACCTCGCGGAGGTCGATCTCGTCGAAGGACCAGCCATTTTTGATGGTCATCCGCACGTCTTCCAAAACCTTGCCAGCTTCAGTGCCAGCGATGGTCGCCAGAAGGTCCTGCTCCGTGAAAGCTCACGGTGGAGGGAAGCTGATCCGTGATGCTTTGGTCCAGAAAATCCAAAGGGTCTATTCCCAGTGCGCCTTTGAGCGATTCAACAGTCAGCCCCGGCACCGTACAGAGGAGCGTGGCGGGGTCTGCGTTGCCCAGGGCAATCTGAATGACCTGGAATGATGTACATGCAGGGAGACTGTTCAACAGCGCCGTGTACTTCTGGTCTACGGTGGTTGTCAGAATCTCCACTGCGGCGCCTATCCGGTCTCTCACCGGCACAAATATCGTGAACCCTTCGGTTTGGCTAGTCAGATACGGCACAATGCCGTCCACCATCGAGGCAGTCTGCTGATTCACCCACGCCGGAGTGAGCGCAGCTTCCATAGCCTGACGGATTTCCTCTCGCGTTATGGTGACACCCAGAGGAAGCTCGACTCCATTGACGATGAACTCGTCCAGGGCAGGCTCAAGCACTTCGTCCAGGATGTATGGCTGAAGGTCTACCTGTTCCAATATCCGGTTGAACTCCTGCTGAGCAGCTGGCACCTGATCCTCGAGGGGAATCGTGAACGTGAAGGTATCGCTCCTCCCTATCAGGTACGGGCCAAGCTCATCAACCGCTTGCGACTGGAGGGACTGCATCAGCGATGGGGTGATTACCCGTGCCAGGGCACCTGACACTTCTTCAGCGGTAAGGGTGACGCCCAGTGCGATGTCCACTTCCGTGCCAAGTTTATCTTCGATAGCTTCAGGGATCGTTTCGTCAAAGAGGGCCGCATGCAGGTCGATACCGCTGACAAGGTCTCGAATGACCTGGAGCGCTACATCAGCCCTGCCAGCCAGGTCCACTGAGAGCGATAAGGTGTCCGCCTCACCCGTCAGATAAGGGACAGCGTCATCAATTGCAAGCTCTACTTCGCGCTGTATCCAGTCGGGCGGGAGCGTTGCCTGGATTCCTTCGACGATCTCCGCCGTCGTCAGGTTCACGCCCAGGGGCAGACCGCCCGCTTCTTCTATCTCTTGGTCGATTGCTACGGTAAGGGCATCTGAGTAAAGGAAGTTGTAGATGTCTGCCTCTACCAACTGATCCTTGTAGAACTGCTCCTCAAGAAATGTGTCGTTCACACGTAAAGACAGCAGCGTGACTACCAGAAGGGGAATCATGAGGATGCCTAATACAACCGCGATGAGCCTTCTAATCCAGATCATAACGGCCCTTACTGCTACGGATTTGAACGATTGCGCCATTCTAGGGAGCGGTTAGCGCACCGTCAAGGTGAGTTGCGCTCAAGGTATACAACGAAAGTGGGACTGACAAGGTCGCAGCTCTCTCTGGCTCAAGGCTCCTCATCCCCTGTGGTGTAGCTCGTGTAGAATGAAAGACGAGTGAAAAGAAGAGGTATTGGTGGAAACGATAGGTTCTGACCCAACTGAAGAAACATCACCTGCCCTACTACTGCCGATAACGCTGAGCGCTAGGTCGTTGGAGTTGCTGGAATTCCCTGCTGTGCTGGCCCAGCTTGGAGGGCATGCGTCCTTCGCCCTGGGTAGGGAGGCCGCCCTTGCGTTGACGCCATCGTCGAACCATGACGATGTCTCTCGCAGGCAGCAGGAGACGGCAGAAGCGCGACTCTTCATCGAGGGCAGCGGGATCATGGATGTTGGCGAGGCGTCGGACGTGCGACTTGAGGCCCATCGCGCGGCCAAAGAAGGAATCCTCACGGGCCTGGAGTTGCGAGCGGTCGCTGAGACGCTACGAGCCGGGCGTATGGCGCGGAGCACGTTCACCAATCGTAAGAAGGACTGCCCTGCGTTGGCTGAGGTAGCGGGGCAGATACCGAACCTGGAAGTACAGGAAACCAATATCGCCAGGTCTATAGGCAGAAGTGGAGAGGTTGAGGACGCAGCGTCACCCTTGTTGAGAGAGCTCAGGTCGCAAGCGCGTGTCGCCTACGGCAGGTTGGAGGAGACGCTCCAGAGAATGATCCGTTCTGACCGCGACCGGAACGTCCTACAGGAGCCGCTCATCACAGAACGGAACGGCCGATTGGTCGTGCCCGTGAAGGTGGAAATGCGTAGCCGGATGCCGGGCCTGGTGCACGATGTCTCAGGCAGCGGAGAGACCATCTTTGTAGAGCCTCTGGCGGCAGTGACCCTGGGGAACGAGTGGCGTGAACTGAAGTTCGCTGAAAAGAGGGAAGAGGATCGCATCCTCAGGGCACTCTCCACAAGCATCGGAGATTACGCCGATGAGGTGGGGTTGACCCTGGACCTGCTTGCTCAGTTGGATGTAGCTTTGGCCAAGGGTCGATACGCAATGAGACTGAACGCTGTGCCTGCGGCCACTGCCGAGCCTGGCTCGCATGACATCCGGTTGGTGGCGGCTCGACATCCGTTGCTGAGGGGCGCTGTGGTGCCGATGTCCCTGGAGCTTGGATCGGCATCAAGGCAAGAGACATCGGACGACGAATCCCCAGCCTCCCCGAGAACAATACTGTTGATCACGGGCCCCAACGGCGGCGGAAAGACGGTCACGCTCAAAACGTTGGGGCTGTTGGCACTCATGCACCAGACCGGCCTCCAAATCCCTGCCTCCGAGGGCACGGTGCTGCCCATCTTCGATCGGGTATACGCGGACATCGGCGATCAGCAGAGCATCGAGCAATCGCTGTCTACCTTCACTTCTCATATGGCCAACGTGAAGTCGATTCTGTCCGAGGCCACCTCACGTTCACTGGTGCTCATGGACGAGTTGGGCACCAGCACCGACCCGGAGGAGGGGGCGGCCCTTGCAGAAGCTGTACTTCACAGCCTGCTTGAGGTGGGAGTGACCACCGTGGCTACTACCCACCTGCGACGCGTTGCCGCCTACGTGCAGGATACGGACGGGATGATAAACGCCAGTGTGGAGTTGGACCCGGATACCTTTGAACCCACCTATGGCCTCACAGTCGGCCTGCCGGGTAGGAGTTACGCCCTGACCATCGCAGCCAGAGCCGGGTTGCCGCCAGAGGTGGTGGAGCGGGCACAGTCCATGCTATCGCCGGAACACCGGCGAGTGGATGAGTTGCTTGCAGAGGTGGTAGAGGAACGGCAGGCCGCGGCGGACAAACTTGCAGAGGGCGAGGTCGTCCTTGCCCAGGCCCAGGAGCTTCGACGGGAAGCAGAAGAGGAGCTTGAGCGTTTGCGCGCGTTGGAGGTGGAACAACTTGAGACCTCCAGGCATGACCTCCAGGCCCAGGCTCAGGACTTGATGGGGAAGCTACAAGCTGCTGGGAGAGTGCTTCAGAACACACCAACAGCCCCTACCGTTGAGGCGGTTGAGGAGATTCAGCAAGCAGTGGCCTCTGTGCAGAACGTGCGTAAGCAATTACGGACGCGTTCCTGGCGGCCCAAGCGTGCAGACCGGGCGGCGTGGCTGCAGAACCTTGCGGCGGGAGACTTGGTCCGTGTGCAGGGGTTCCCCGGCGTGGCGCAGGTTATTGCCGAGCCTGATGGTCGGGGGATGGTCGAGGTGGCGGTGGGTTCCCTGCGGGCGCAGGTGCCTTTGGAGCATGTGCTCCATCGTGACCCCGGAGTTGCTTCGACGATACCGACTCCCGCTCGACGGAAGCCCAAACCTCGGGTCTCGCCTGCACCGGAGGTGGTCGATGCCTCGCTGACCAATGCTGAATCCCTCACCATCCCGACAGCAGAGTTAGACCTGAGGGGGATGCGTGTGGAAGAGGCCTTGGGCCAGCTTGAGGCGTTCCTGGACAAAGCCCTGTTGGATGGCGCATCTCATGTACGGATCATCCATGGAATGGGGACGGGTGCGCTACGTTCGGCCGTTCGTGAGCGATTGGAATCCCATGACGTAGTAAACCGATGGGCGCCCGAAGAGGGCCGTACCGCCGATGGTGCAACCATTGCTGACCTGACCTAGCGTGATAGAGCCGCGTTCTTTGACGGTCTGGCAGCGTCTGCGTTGGCCTGCTGTAGCTGCTCTACAATGAACCGGTAGCCCACGCCTGTCTCTGTACGGATGTACCTTGGATTGCTGGAATCGTCCTGCAGATTGTGTCGAAGCCTGTTAACGAACACCCGTAGGTAATCCACTTCCTCGCCGTACTCGATACCCCACACTTGTTGCAACAGCATCTTGTGGGTCATTACTTTGCCCTTGTGCGTGACCAACTCGCTGAGCAGGCTGTACTCAGTGGGCGTCATCTTCACTTCTTTACCGGCCACAGTGACGAATCTGAGGGCGAAGTTGATCATAAAATCTCCACTCTCAAAGACGGGCTCCAGGGCGGAGAGATTCTTGAAACGCCACCGGAGCCCAAGCCTGAACCCGCTATCGCATAGCATTGACCTATAAGCGAGCAATAGCAGTTGCACTGGAGCAGGGGCCCCGTTCAGGGCCCCTGCTCCAGTGCTTCAAAAAGATCCACTCGGTGCAACAACACACTGCAGTCAGAGAGGTAATCGTGATACAGCAAACCGTTACAGAATCACCCTCACTTCAAAACAGGTCGACACCTTTGCCTTGCTGTCAGTGGGCTTGAACCACCAGACAGCATCTGAGGACCTTAGGGTCGGCCTGGCTGTGAGCCCGCACCAAGTTGAATAGGCGCTGTTGGCCCCTAAAGGATCGCTGAGCAATGGCGTCATCCTCTCAACGGATAATCGCACCGAGTTGTACTTCCAATCATCCTCAGTAGAGGAGGGCGTAAACGGCGCCGTTGATTTCCTGAGCAGCTACAGTTGTATAGAGCCCGAAGAGGTATTCCCACACCTATACATTAATGAGGCCAAAGATGCATACCAGCACCTCATTGACGTTGCAGGTGGCCGAGATTCCAAGGCACCTGGAGAGGCCGGGATACTCCCTCAGATGCAAGAGGCGCTTCAGGCTTCCAACCGACTGGGTCTTTGCCCTGGGCCTTTGGAGCGTGTGTTCCACACCGCAATGAAGGCTGGTGAAAGCGCTAGAATAAAGACCTTAATCAGTCGAAATGCAGGGTTCGTTAGCGATACGGCGGTGGACCTGGCCAAGACGGTGTTCCCTGACCTGCATGGGCTGCGTGGATTGGTTATCGGGGTCGGCGACGCGGGAAGATCAGCCGCTCAAGCGTTGAAGGGCGAGGGTCTGCTGGAGCTTCTGATTGCCAACCGCACCTTCGGCAAAGCGACACAGGTGGCGTCAGAGATTGGTGGCGTACCAGTGCCGATCGGGCGAATCGGAAGCGTCATTGGTGGCGTTGACGTGGTGATTGCTGCTACTAGCAGGACGACATACGTCCTCTCACCAGAAATGATCGAAGACGCCAGAAGATCCGCCCACGGGCCGATGGTCATCATTGATGTAGCGGAGCCCAACGCCGTTGACCCGGAAGTCGGATTATTACCGGGTGTGACCTTCTATTCCACTTCAGACATTGAGGCCGCTGCAATTGCAGAGATGGAAACTCAAGAAGCGGAGACGGCGGATGTTAGCCACTAGGCTTCAACCTCCACCCCCGCAGGCCTGACGGGCTGCGCCTAGCTCCCTATCCTTCAAGATGGCGCTATGCCTTAGGCCCCCGGCTTTTCGGCAAACCTCCTCTAGGGAAAGCCCCTTGTCCGTGTACTCTGCCGCGAAGATGGCCTTTCCACCTATCAAAAACGGCTCCATGTCTTCACACCAATCCTCTGCGATGCAGTCCTCGGTCAACGCCCAATCGAAGTAGGCGATGAGGTCGTCCACCTGGTCGGAATCGTTCTTCAGTCCGATGGAGAGGCCACGTTCGTGCGCCGCGTTCGCCAGCCAACGGTTGAATCGAAGCTGGTCGTTGTACGTGAGTGGGAAGCCCGTGTCGTTGGTGTAGCCATCGATGTTGTCAGGCTCAACGGCATCGAACCCCTTGGCGGCACAGAGATCCAACCGTGTTTCCATGATGGGCGCAAGCGCTTCCAGATTACGTATGTCCAACCACCGCTCGCCTTCCCAACCATCGTAGTCGTCGCCAAGGACTTCGGACGGGAAACCACCGGCGTCAGGCCTCCACCCCTCCCAACTACCGGCGCTCATGTAGCAGATGACGTGATGTCCATCGACTTGGAGTCGTGAGACCAGGTCGGCGGAGGCATCGAACAGGTCGATATCGTAGACGGCCACATCGAACGACGTATCCACATCGCCGGTGTCGATCTGCCACTGCCAGGAGATCCCCGGCGCAGGCTGCCACACAACAGCCGTTAGCGGGGCAACGTTTTCAGTGACCGGAGATGTTGAAGTCGCAAACTCATCGTCGCCACCAGAGCACGCTAGGATAAGCAGCAACCCGAAGGCTGCTAGCATCGCTAGGACGCTCCGGAGCGATTGGGCATCAACCCACGTACGCGATGGCTTCGACTTCCATCAAGAACTCCGGACGGGCCAATCGGGAGATGATCAGCAACGTGGAGGTCGGCGGGTTATCGTTCAAGTACTTCAATCGGGACTCCCGCACTGCGCCGACGTCGTCTGGATTCAAAATATAGGTGGTCGTCTTCACGATATCGCTGAGCTTGGCGCCCACGGAAGCAAGCGCGTTCTGCAGGTTCTGGTATATCTGCTCAGCCTGGGCCGCAGCGTTGCCCTCGCCTACCACAGAGCCGTCCGGTGCCACAGCAACCTGGCCGGCGACGTATATGGTGTCCCCTGCCTTGACGATGTGTGAGTACCCCGTTGGCGTGTGCATACCGCTTGGGTTCAAGTGCTGTTTGGGCATGATGTCCTCCTGAAAGCAGTGTTTGTTGAATGGCCCTGGTATTATAGCCCCAAGCTAATCCGGCGCAAGCGACCTATGGACATCACCACGGAGGGATCATTGGACATCGGCAAGCTCCCCGCGGACCTGCTGGGGAAGCTGTTGAGCACGGCCAGCACGACTGATCCGCGTGTGTTGCTTGGTCCTCGCGTGGGCGCACACGCTGCGGCCATCGATATGGGCGACACCGTGCTGGTAGCGAAGTCCGACCCCGTGACCTTTGCTGCAGACCGCATCGGTTGGTACGCGGTGCAGGTCAACGCCAACGACATCGCCTGCCTTGGCGCGATGCCGAAGTGGTTCCTGGCCACGGTGCTGCTGCCTGAGGGTGCGGCCCCAGAGTTGGCTGAGGAGATATTCAGAGAGATAACCGATGCGTGTGCTGAATTGGGCGTCGCCCTGGTGGGAGGACATACGGAGATCACCTATGGACTTACCCGACCGATCGTGTCCGGACACATGCTCGGCGAGGCGAAGAAAGCGGACGTTGTCTGGCCAGGTGGCGCGCAACCCGGCGATACCCTGCCGCTCACCCTAGGCCTGGCCATCGAGGGGACAGCGCTGTTGGCTCGAGAGGCTGCAAATGCTCTGCGTGACGGTGGTATGAGCGATGCCGATGTGGCTGCTGCAGCATCGTTGCTGGAATCGCCTGGCATCAGCGTTGTGCATGCTGCGCAGACCGCCTGTACGGTCGCGTCCGTTCACGCCATGCACGACCCCACGGAGGGCGGCTTGGCTACCGGGTTGGCGGAACTGGCATCGGCTGCCGAGGTGGGCGTAGAGGTGAGATCCGACGCTTTACACGTCCTGCCGGAGACCCAGTTGGTCTGTCGCGCTCTGGGGTTGGAACCTCTCGGGTTGCTGGCCTCCGGAGCTCTACTCATGGCTTTGGCATCAGACGACGTTGAAGTCGTTCAAACGGCGCTCAGCAACGAAGGTATCCCATCACAGGTTATTGGGCGCGTCACCGAAGCTTCTGAGGGACTTCGAATCCGCAACGCCGATGGGCTTGTTGCCCTACCTATATTTGCTCGAGACGAGCTTGCTCGCTTCATGAGCCAGCCGTCCTAATGCGATTTCTGACTCAATCCAGAAAGCGACCGACAGCCCTCATGGTCTACGCCGGACTGGCGTTGGGCGTCTCCGCCGTCTCTTCCGCCGCTGTCCTCATCCGCCTGGCCGATGCCCCAGCGCTGACCATCGCCGCCTACAGGCTGGTACTGGCGTCAATCGTCGTCGTACCCATAGGCCTCGCCACGGACTGGAGCGCCCTTCGCTCGCTGACGTTGAAGCAGTGGGGTCTGGCGGCAGTGTCCGCTGCATGTCTGGCAGCGCACTTCGCCTTTTGGATAACATCGCTGGAGCACACTTCCGTGGCAAGCTCCGTCATCATCGTCACCGCCAACCCCATCCTGGTGGCTATCGGCGCAAGGCTGGTTCTCCGAGAGGCCGCATCGCCTTCGGTGATGGTAGGTATAGGTATGGCGCTGTTCGGCGGACTTGTCATAACGGTGGGCGATTGGGACCTGGGAGACAGGCGACTCTACGGGGATTTCTTAGCGTTTCTGGGGGCGGTCGCGGTCGCTGGGTACTACATCGCCGGACGCAGTCTGCGAGAGCGGCTCAGTCTTTTTGGCTACATAGCACCGGTCTACGGCGGCGCGGCGGTGATATTGCTTGTTGTGGTGGCTGTCACCGGTACTGCTATGACCGGCTTCAGTCTGGAAACATATAGCTATCTGGCTCTGGTGGGCGTGCTTCCCCAGCTGGTAGGACACTCTTCGCTGAACTGGTCGTTGGGCTACCTACCGGCGACCCTGGTGGCGACTGCAGTGATGGCCGAGCCCGTAGGCGCTACGCTGCTGGCATGGGTTGTGCTGGACGAAGCGCCGCCGGTTGCTACAGTCGCTGGGGGCGCGTTGGTGCTCTCGGGTGTGTACGTAGCGTTGCGAGGCCGTTAGCTTCGCCTTGTATTGGGCCTGTTGGCGATGCTAGAATGACATGTTGGTCATCAACCGCGACCAGCCACCCTCGTTCCCCGGTAGCTCAGCGGTAGAGCAATCGGCTGTTAACCGATTTGTCGTAGGTTCGATCCCTACCCGGGGAGCCAAACTTCTTCTTTATGCCCCACTTCGTCTACATACTCTAAATCTATGACGTGATAATGATCGTCAATGCGCTCAACACAATGAGTGCTGCGCCCAGCATATACAGGAACGCTGCCCGTTTCAGATCGGTGTAAAGACCACCCTTCTTCTCCATCATCCTCCCCCACTTCCTCACACCTGGTTTCCATAACGTCATAGCTGGCATTCCATTTATACCAATATTTACAGTGGATACATTGTGGGTTACGTGTGGTTATGGAGGGAATTCAGTGAGAACTGTATGCGCCTTCGTCGGTAGCGATGAGTTCGGCTGCCAAGCTAGACATGGCATATACTGGAGCCATGTTTTTTACTGTGACTGAATCCGCACTTGAAGACCTTCTGAAAGGTCGCAAGCGCGAAGAGCACCCTGCCGAGCGGGTGATGCGCGTGGTCTGGGAGAACGACGATTATGCGTTCAAGCTGGACACTGCTGAGTTCGATGATCTGATCTTCATTCAAGATGGCCAACAGGTCCTCCTGGTGAGCCTTGTTATGAACCATCTGCTGAGTGATATGAAGATGGACGTGGTGTACAGGGACGGGAAGAACCACTTCATCATGGTTCATGTTGATTGACGCTCCCCTTGGCCTCCTGACCTGAAGCCGGAAAGCCTGAATCTGCTAGGAACGACGCATTATGCCTGACGACCCTTTGATCCTCACTGCCCTGCTGGTTGCTGTGTTTATGGCAGCGTTGACCCAAGGCACTACCGGCTTCGGCTTCGCGCTCGTAGCCGTACCACCCATGACCATCCTGGTAGATCCAGAGATCGTGGTGCCGGCGTTGCTTGTTCAGACATTGATGACGGGCGCCCTCATCCTTATCCACGCTCGGAAACACGTGCGTATTCGGCGAATGGGCTTGCTGTCGCTGTCGGGTGTGGCAGGCGTTCCCGCTGGCACGGCAATCCTGTTGGTACTGGACGCAGAACCGTTGCGAGTCATGATCGGCGTCATAGTCATAGTGGCTGCATTGGCTATGATGGCCGGTTACAGGAAGACCCCGCGTAATGAGCTTTTGGCATCGGTGCCTGTGGGGTTTGTAAGCGGCATGTTGGGGGCAAGCACAGGATTATCAGGGCCACCGGTGATCTTTTTCTATGCCAACCAGAGCATGGACATCAGGGAGTTTCGGGCGAACATCGTTGCCCACTTCCAGGTCATGCACATCGTGACCATACCCATCTACATCTACAGCGGGCTCCTCACCGGTGAGACGTTGCTGCTCAGTGCTCAGCTGTTGCCGGCAACGTTGGTAGGCGTCATCGGCGGCATCGTCATCAACCGATGGGTGAGAGAGGCGTTGTTCCGTAGGATCGCCCTGGGTCTGATCCTGACCGCAGGCCTTATTGCCGTGGTGTCTGGGGCAATAGAGTTGTAGGGCGAGGCGAGTTCAAATCTGATGGCACAAGAACGCCCCGCAACGACGAGGGTCATCGTGCAGGGCGTTCTTTCGAGTATGCGGTTATCAGTTACGCGATGACATAGGCAAGAACCTTGGCGCCGGGGTTGATGATCTTGCCGGATTCTTCCCAGGTGACCTGGTATCGCAGAGTGACATCCAGACCTACAGGGTTCGTCAGCCACTCCATCGGATTTGCATCGTCTCGCGCCGGTGTGTCCAGAGTCGGGGTGCCAACCTCAGCGACTATGGGTGTACGGCTTCCAGTGTAGGAGAGCTTGGTCTACACCAGGTCGTTTATGCTGAATGCTTTGTGGTTGTTCATGATGTTCCCCCTCCGTGTACTTGGTACACGACGAGAATACCCTTTGGCATATGAGAGAACATCACCCGCAGGGGTGAACGAAGGATGATTCCGGGGTCATCAAAAAGGATTAATCCCCGCTACTTCGTAGCTGAGGGGGAACGTTGGGGCTATTCCGAGATATTGGTTACGCGATGACGTAGGCCAGGATCTTGACCTGGGGATTGATGATCTCCCCGGACTCTGCCCAGGTCACTTTACGACTGGGGTTGGGCTCTAGGCCCACCGGGTTGTGCAACCACTCCAGTGGATCTACATCGCCTGTTGCGGGAGTGTTCAACGTCGGAGTGCCAACTTCAACGACCTTGACTACATTGCTTCCCTTGTAGGAAAGTTTGGTCTTTACCAGGTCATCTAGGCTGAATGGTCTGTGGTTCTCCATGATGTTCCCCTCCGTGTAATCCCTACAACTACACATTAGCTTTCTGGGAGGTGCGGAACATCGTCCGGGGGGATGAACGGCGGGTGATTGTTGAATCACCACAAGGGATTAAACCTTGACTCGACGCCGAGGCATCGAGCGGCTATAGCTGGATGAGTTCTAGGGAGATTATTGCCCACCCTCCAGTAAGTTCCTTATGGCAGAAGTGATCTTTAAGGGCGGGATTGGCTGAAAGTAGGGCTTCTCGTCTTGCTTATTGATCCGCATATGCATGCGCCTTGCCAGCAATGCCTGATCGATTCTTTCAGGGGCGGTGTGGGTCTCCCCACGGTTCTTGGTGGTGCTTGTTGCCAGCACGGACTCGCTCGGCTCTTGGGCCTCTGACATGAGACTCCACCACGATTCAACCAGCCAGCCAGTCAACTCCTCGCTCACATCATCATTTTCCCGGAGGGCAAGTTTTAGGAACGCCAGGAAGCTCAGATCAGGCTTATCCTTCAGCGATGCCATATAGGAATTCATGAGGGTGGTGATGCTGGTGCTATTGAGCCCATCATCGGTGTGCTTTGCGATTATTTGGGGGTCCCTCCTTTATTGAAATTCCTGCCTGCAGGATGCCATTGGAAAGCATAGTGGCACAACGCCCTGAGGGGTGATTGGGGTATCAACCCAGCCCAGGAAAGAGCTTATTTGTGAGTATTGATTGGTGGAGGAGGTTTGGGAGCTTGCCGTCTAAGGTACAAGGAGCCACACGCCATCGACCTGAAGCCCTTTTTGCTTTAATCATGCGATGATGTTACCTAGCGGATTCTTCGCTTGAATCGTTGAAGTGGCCGATGTACTGGTGCCAGTCGTTCCGCTCCGTGTTGAGTCGGAGCCGGAAGATGTCTGAGAGTCGCACGTTCTGCCAGCACTTGGTGGCATAGGTGTGCAACACCAGAGGTTCTTCCACCAGAGTCTTGGCTTTGGGGAAGATCTCAGTGGTCATTGTTTCCCCTCTTCTGCTAACTGACTACAGCCAACTTCAGTTGAGGCTCCTGCCAGGACTGCATCAGCCGTTCCAGGTCTTCTCGATAAAACCGTCGGTCTCCCCGGAGACCCAGCCTGAAATATGGTAGAAGGCCGATCTCTGCCCAGCGCCGAACCGAGTTCGGATGTGCGTTCAACATCGCTGCCGCCTCTGAAACCGCGAGGACCTGCTTTTCTGACGTAACCATGTGTCCTCCTTTAGTTGTTGATACTCCCCTGGAGTTACCTGACATCACCATAATTCCATTTCTGCACAGCCTAGACATCCTCCAACCGGTGGAGCAGAGGGTGAATTCATGCTCAACCGGAGGGATTAATCAGGCACCCGGCAGATAGGATTGAGACTTATGGGAACCGAATCGTGGGAAAAAGTGTCTTATACTGCGGGTGGCAATCATGTAGGAGGCAGGAATGGACTGGGGCACAGTGGTCTGGATCGTCTTGGGTGTAGCTGGGGCAGGGTTGATATTCGGTGGGATCGTGGCCTACCGGGGAACCACAAATTCAGGCGTTCGCGCTTTGGCCGCCGGACTCATTGCTTCAGGCCTTGCCATGTGGGTCGTTATCGGGTTCACCATCCCGGCTTCGTCATCATCAAGTGGCGGAGAATCGCCGGCTCCGGCCGTATCCCTTGGCGTTGTCTCAACGGGCGATGTTGCTTCACCAGCGCTTAGGAGGGAAGACGTCACCGCCCTCCTGACGATAGACGACATCAACCTTATTGCCGTCGGTGGTGGCACGTTGACCGTGGAATACCTGGATGTGAAAGCAATGGCAGCAGGCGTAGATGCGTCTCATGTCGTCGAGATCGAGAGCTGGTTCTCCTCGGCCTTCCAATCGAATGACCCCATCCGTGGTCTGACGTTCAGCGTGATGGATTTTCGTTCGATCGATGCC
Organism: uncultured Dehalococcoidia bacterium; assembly: GCA_913049785.1. GTDB lineage: Bacteria > Chloroflexota > Dehalococcoidia > Lucifugimonadales > UBA1127 > UBA1127. Next base: position 23,737 of record CAJWXP010000016.1, read on the forward strand.
GCCCAGGAGCACTTCGATAATGTGAAGTCTGAGACACCTGGGCTGATTTTTATGGACCCACCTATTGGTGATATCTCAGCAAACGTTGTGTTCAACGGTTCAGGATTGGGCAGCATCATCATGTATCGATCAGGAGACCGCTTCGTGTCGTTGCACACGGCGCAAGTCGGAGAAGTAGACCCACTGATGCGGCTAGGAGGACTAGAGGAACTAGCGCAACTCGTAGAGTCACGCTTCCCGTAATCAATACGGGCTGCCGGGATATGACCTAAGTTCTAGCTAGATGATTAGGCAGGGACGCCCAGGAACGATCGTGTCGCAGCAATAAACTCGGCGGGCTTCTCTGTGGTCAATGGATGCCCACTGTCAGGGATGTCTACCGTCGTGAAGTCTTTGGCCACCTGCCCCATACGCTGGTTCACCTCGTCCGACACTAGAGCGCTCAAGCCTCCGCGAACGTGAAAGATGGGACAGGTGATCGCTGCCAACCCGTCCCAGTACCGCTTGATGATGGACGGGTCTGTCAGATCTACCAGAGGGTCAGCCAGAATTGCCGGGTCTGCCTTGTGGGTCCAGACACCGTCAGCGCGTTGATAGACCTTGTCCAGAACGTCCTTTTGGATGCGCTCGTCTGTGGCCCTGGGGTTTGCGCCACGGCCCCACTTTATCGCGTCGGCTTGGCTGGCAAATTCTAAAGGTATGTTCGGCCGGTTGCCCCAGTACTCCACGAACTGCGGAGTGGCCTCTGGGGCGATGTCTCCGGTGATGATCCGCTCAACCCGGTCCTGATGGTCCGGCGTGTACAGCATTGAGTGCCAGCCGCCCATGGAGAGCCCAACCAACACAAACCGCGATAGCTTCAAATCATCTACGAAGGCAGCAAGGTCCTCTACGAACCGGTCTCTTGCGTAGCCGTTGGTTGCAAAGTCGCTCCCGCCGTGTCCACGCGAATTGAGGGCCAATACGTGGTAGTGCGGCGACATCGCTTCAGCAAACTCGTCAAAGACGTGGGCCTGACTGCCGTGGCCGTGGAGGCAAAGCAGGGGCATCTTGTCATCGTTACCCCAATCCAGGTACAGCAGATTGATCCCATTGACCTGAACCCGTTTTTCTAGTGCTTTAACCGTTGCCATGCTCCCCTCCAGTGCTTGTAATTGCTGGTTATTGGCCGTGATTGGGGAATGTTATCAGCCAGGAGGTTCGACAGCAAATGCCTTGCTTCTAGCAACGTGCCTTGACACCCCGACGCCTCTGATGTTCAATCCCCTCAACCGACGTCGATACAAGGAGGGGATGGTATGCCACTCGCAAAAGTGAACGGCTTTGAAATGTACTACGAGACGATGGGCGAAGGCCCGCCGTTGGTGCTTGCCCACGGTGTTGGCGGCAACCACGCCATCTGGTGGCAGCAGGTGAAGTATTTTGCCCAGTGGTACCAGGTCATCACCTTTGACCATCGTGGATTCGCCCTCTCCGTCGATGTGGAGGGAGGCCCGGGTCGGGCCGCTTTCGTCGACGATCTTGAAGGTCTCTTGGACTACCTGAAGCTGGATAAAGTGTCGCTTATCGCGCAGTCGATGGGCGGACGCACCTGCCTTGGCTTTGCTGTGCACAGCCCTGAGCGCGTGAACGCCCTGGTCATGGCTGCCACCACTGGATTCTTTGAGGCGACCGGCGCTCTGGCGGCCCAGCAGGAATTAACGCGCAAGGCGACCGATGGCCTCTCGCAGGCGGAACGCGTGCTCTCCCCCAGCTATCGCGAGCGCGACCCCGTAGGCACAGAACTCTATTTGAAGATCAGCGGTTTCAACGCATCAACCCAGGCCAGGCTTGGCGGAGCCACTATGGCATCGGTGTCAGGCCCCAGCACGGCGGCGCTGACGGAGGCGGACCTGGCGCGAGTGACCATGCCCGTGCGCTTCATTGGAGGGGAGGACGACGTGCTCCAGCCTCCGACGGTCCTTGGATTGGCGTGCAAGCTCTTTCCCAATGCATCATTGATTGAAGTGCCTCAGTGCGGACACTCCATGTACTTTGAGAAGCCGGATGTGTTCAACTTCCTGGTGCATCGGTTCCTCAAGGACTGCGGCATCGGCGGGCCTGCGGACTAGTTCGCAAAATATGAAGAATGTTGACCTTATTGCACAGACATTAGAAGAGGCTGGGGTACAGTGGATCTTCGGTGTGCCCAGCGGCCCGGTGCTGCCACTCATCAATGCCCTTGAGAAGACATCGATTTCATATGTACTCACGGCAAGCGAGACCTCCGCTGGTTTCATGGCCACCGCTGTCGGCAGTCTGACGGGCACCCCCGGTGTCTGCCTCTCGACTCTTGGCCCGGGTGCTACCAACATGGCCACGGGCGTCGGCTGTGCGTGGCTCGATGGCGCGCCTGTCATCGCTATCACGTGCAACGTGCCTACACCGTGGCTCGACCGACGCATCCAGATGCGAATCGACCACCATGCCCTCTTCGCGCCGATAACCAAGGCCACGCTGCCGCTACGCGCCAACAACGTTGCAGCGACGCTTGCAGAAGCTCTGAGCATCGCTTGTGCTGAGACGCCCGGCCCCGTGCACCTGGACCTGCCCGAAGACGTTGGCGAGGCGGAGGTGGATGAGGCCGCCTCCGCGCCATCGGCTGCTGTGATGGAGACTAAAGCCGATTCCAAGACGGCCACCGTCGTCGACGCGGTGTCCGCGGCGCTGGCGGGCAGCAAGAAACCGCTGCTTATGACTGGCCTGGGCTTCACTCGGACGGTTGTTGCCGACGCGCTCAGATCCTTTGTTGAGCGCCAGAACATCCCGTTCATCTCCACCATGCACGCCAAGGGCTGGCTGCCAGAGAGCCACCCCAACTGGACCGGCGTGCTGGGTCGCGCGCGACGCACCAACGTGCAACGGTTCATCAACGAAGCCGACCTGATTATTGCGGTGGGCTATGACCCTATCGAGATCAACTATGAAGAGTGGGTGGGAGATATCCCCATTGTCCACGTCGCTACTGAAGAAGCTGATGTCGGTGCTGGCGTGCAGATGCTGTTCAACGAGTCGTGCGACATGGACGCTGCTATACGCGGCATCGCGGAGCTGCCGTCGGCCACCAATGACTGGTCGATGGAGGCTTGGGCCACTCATCGTGCCGAGTTCGACGTGGCCCTCAGACCGGACACGAAGATGTTGAGCGCGCACCGCGTGCTGGACGCGCTACGCGAGAGGCTCCCCGCCGATGGAGTGCTGGCCTACGACGTTGGCGCGCATACCCACCAGATCGCGAGCCAGTGGCGCACAGACCTCCCGCGCACCTGCATCTCCACCAACGGGTGGTCGTCTATGGGCTACGGCATTCCCGGAGCCATCGCAGCAAAGCTGGTGCATCCCGAAAAGCCGGTGGTCGGTGTTATAGGCGATGGCTGCTTCCAAATGACGGTGGGAGAGTTGAACGTGGCCCGTCGATTGAACCTGCACCTGCCCATCATCGTCTTGAACGATGGCTGGCTTGGCCTTATCAAGCTGAAGCAAGAGGGCAAAGGGTTCGGGCTTGGAGGTTCGTATTTGGGCGACCCTCCAACGTCGCCACCCGACTACTTCGGTGTACCATGTCGGGCCGTCACAGACGAGGCTTCGCTTCAGGACGCGCTGGCGTGGGGAATGAACCTTGACGGCCCCAGCGTCATCGAAGTCTTCATAGACCCCAACTCCTATGCCGCTACCGTCTATGACTAACGGGCATTGCCTGGTTAGCTAGCCGAGGGACGGATTGTGTAAGAGACAGTACTTCTGTTCAACCAGTGCAGCCGCTAGAAGAAAAATATTCCCAGAGTTCTACTCTGGGTGGAGCAATAAATGAAGGTACTCTCCGTCAACGTCTCCAAACCTCAGGTCGTCGAAATCGATGGGAAGATGGTCTCAACCGGTATCTTCAAGCGACCTGTCAAGGGCCCTGTGATGTTGAGGGAGTTGGATTTCGATGGCGATGCCCAGGCTGACCTCAGGGTACACGGCGGTCCGCCGGTCTGCCTCCGCCTGGAGGTCAAGCATCTCCTGGGTCTGGTTCGAGTTCCCTTTGCGGGCGCTACTTGCCCTAGCGAACATACCCAGCGCCAGGACCAACAATGCTCCGCCAACACTCCCGCCGGCGATGCTGTGAGTGGTAGTGGCCGATAGCGCATCATCAAACAGGATTTAGCGGAGTAACTCCAGCGATGCTGCAAAGAGCAAAGTGAGGGAAAACCCTACCCATAACAATCGGTTCGTGTCCATGGCATTGGTTCCTGCATGCTAGCATATTTGTACGGCGTAAGGTATAAAACGCTGGCGTTGGTTGACCTATTGTGGTATTGTTCCTATGTGGTGGTCCGATCCCAATGACGATGTGCGCTATGAAATCAAACGTACTCAATGCATCGGTGACCGGTCCCGTGGTTATTCTTTTAGGAAAGGAGGTCACCGATGGCTTTTGAGGATAAGACACTTACTTGTGTAGAGTGTGGAGCAGATTTCACATTCGAAGCAGGCGAGCAAGAGTATTTTGCGCAAAAGGGTTTCACTAACGAACCTCGACGTTGCCCCACCTGCCGAGCTGCACGACGTGCTGCTTCCGGCGGCGGTTACGATCGCGGTCCCCGTCAGATGTACCCAGCGGTCTGCGCCCAGTGCGGCCAGGACACCCAGGTACCATTCCTGCCTCGCGGCGACCGTCCTGTCTACTGTAGCGATTGCTTCAGTCAGCAGGCCGGCGGGCGACGGTAAGGTAAACTACTAACCGCGCACATAGAAAAAGAGGCGACTGCCCATAAAGCAGTCGCCTCTTTTTCTATGTCATCTGGGTCTGGTCAGGAAACAGGGACCTTCTTCACCTCATGAGCCTGCAGGGCTGGCAGCACGTCTTTGCCGAACCTCCGAAGCTGGTCCATGAACATATCGCCAGGCATAGCGCCACGGTTGAAGCTGATGAGCAACGTGTTGGCCCCCACGGCTTCAGCGGTCTCAATCAACTTGTCCCGCACTTCGTTCGCAGGTCCCCAGGCCAAGTCTTCGTTGCGCTCCACATCCTCGATCGTCATGTTCCGATAGTTCTCTCGATTGCCGGACATGAACACTCTATTCTCCGGCTTCACGTAGTCGTAGGCATCTGAGTTGATGTAGCCCTGCTGGGTCTGCAGCGATGCCTCCGTGATGTTGCCGTGGCTGAACAGCGTTTGGCTGAAGTACAACGAGTACGGCCCAGCTTCCTTAACGGCATCCGCCCTGCTATCCGCTACAAACGCGTTGGCCGGCAAAATGAGGTGGTCCGGCGTGATCTGATGGCCATTCTCGCTGAGGCACTTCGCGTAGTAGTTCACGATGTCGTGTCGAACGCCGAGGTGCGGCACTAGCCCGGGGGTGATGGGGATCCCTTCACGCCCGGCGAACTGGATGGTCTCCTTGCTCCCTGTCACCGGCAGCCACACGGGCGGATAGGGCTGCTGGTATGGTCGAGGCCAGATTGCCACGTCCTTGTACGTCCAGAACTTGCCCTCATAAGAGAAGACCTCCTCGGTCCATGCCCGTTTGATGATTTCCCATGACTCCTCGAACCGGGCGCGCGAGTCCTTCATAGGTACCTGAAAGACGTTGTGCTCACGGGGGATGCCTCGGGCAAAGCCGGAGATGAGTCTACCTTCCGATAGGCAATCCACCATAGCCAGCTCCTCAGCCAGTCGCAGCGGGTCATGGATGGGGAGCAGGTTGCCGTACACCAGCAGCTTCAAGTTCTTGGTGCGCTGCGCCGCCGCTGCCACCATGATGTTGGGCGAGTTCATCAGTCCGTAGGGCGATGTGTGGTGTTCATTGAACCCGATACCGTTATAGCCCAAGTCGTCCATCAGCGCCCAGGCTTGCAAGTGCTCTTCGTACGTTTGCGCGGCGACTTTCGGGTCGAAGTGCTTTTTGGGCAACGGCCACGGGAGTTCCGTTCCTTCTCGTAGGTGGTCAAGGTGCTCGCCATAGGGAAGCAGGTCAAAGGCAAAGACCTTCATGTGCAATGCTCCTTTGCTGTAACAGCAGTACGGGTAGCCTAGGGAGCAGGAGACGCTGCGTCAAGAGTCGTGTCGTACACAGCAAGGAAGCCCGTCTCACTATGTGAGACGGGCTTCCTCCTCTGACGATTTAATTCTCGCTGAACCAGGTTACGGCTAGAGTGCCGCCTCCCCTCGTTCGTTGGTGCGGACCCGTGCCAGGTCAAGCATCGGTGTGACGAAGATCTTGCCGTCACCGATGGCGCCCTCGCCCGGACTCTTAGACGCCTCAATGATGGCGTCAATGACCTTGTCCTTCAGACCGTCTTCAACAACGGTGCGAATGCAGGTCTTCTGTACTGCCGACCGGGTGGATGTCTGACCGGCGCGGCCAACGAATACCTCCACGCCCGCCTGTCGTCCCTGGCCCGTTACGTTGTAGTAGTAGAAGCCTGGGACACCTACGTCTACAAGGGCTGAGGTGACGGCACCAATACGCTCCGGCCTGATCACTGCTTCAATGCATATCATGTATTTGCTCCTCTTCTCAGATTTCCCTTATTCCTAATCAGGGTGAGAATCCGGTTGTTAGTCTGCTCCATCACTCACGTATCCGCGCTCACCGTGGGATGACAGGTCAAGACCCTGATCCTCTTCATTCTCGCTGACCCTCAAGCCAAGGCCCGGGATGACATCAAGCACCTTGAGGATGATGGCCGTTGCAACCAGGGAGTAGCCGAGGGTTGCGCCGATGGCCGCCAGCTGCTTCAGCATTTGCTCAGCGTTGCCAGCAATGAGGCCGTCTGCACCTGCAGGGTTGATTACCGCTAGCGCGAAGATACCAGTTGCCAGAGCGCCCCAGAGGCCACCGACTCCGTGGACTGCGACGACTTCCAGTGCGTCGTCAAACTTGAGTCTGGTACGAAGCAGGACTGCGCCGTAGCAGAGTACACCTGCTCCGAAGCCGATGGCTATTGCCCCCATGACCCCTACGTAACCGGATGCGGGGGTGATGGCCACAAGACCGGCGACTGCACCGGAAGCGACACCGATCGCGCTCATGCGACCCGTCTGGATCTGGGAGATGATTCCCCAGGTCAGGGCTGCCGTAGCCGCGGCGGTGTTGGTGACCAGGAATGCGTTGATCGCCAGGCCGTCCGCCACCAGACCAGAGCCTGCGTTGAACCCGAACCAACCGAACCATAGGATGGATGCGCCAAGGACAACGTACGGTACGTTGTGAGGTTCAGAAGCGGCGTTCTTTCGTTTGCCTACCATGATCGCCGCAACAAGTGCCGCAGCACCGGCGTTGATGTGGACCACCGTCCCTCCGGCAAAGTCCAAGGCACCCATGTCAAAGATCCAACCGTTGCCTGCCCATACCCAGTGGGCTATGGGTGCGTAGACCAGGGTGATCCACAGTACCAGGAAGACCAGGTATGTGGTGAACTTGAACCGTTCCACGATTGCGCCCGTTATCAGCGCGGGAGTGATGATGGCGAACATCATTTGGAAGACCACGAACATGAGCTCGTCTGCCCCGGTCTGTACGTCTATCCCGTTCAGACCTAGACGACTAAAGTCTCCAATGAACCGGCCGTCTCCAAAGCCGTCCCCAAATGCGAGGCTGTATCCCCACAACACCCACACAATGCTCACAACCGCCATGGCTATGAAGCTGTACATGATGGTGCTGATTACGTTTCTGGCTCGTACCAGACCTCCATAGAAAAACGCCAGTCCAGGCGTCATGAACAAGACGAGGGCTGATGCCGTTAGCATCCACGCGATAGTACCGCTATCCATGAACTCCTCCGTTCTGTGATGGGCATGCCATCGAGTTTCGGTCGAAGTCCATGTTGCGGCATAGGTGTTTCGGCGATATTACACGGATGTTACAACTTTGTTACGGCGTTTTAGTTGGGAAGAGAGCGGAAGGTGCGGGCGGTTAATCGACAGAGGTAAGCTTGGGCCCCACAGATATGATGAGGTACGAAATGAGTCCTGCTAGCGCTACCACGCTGATCAAAAGCGGGATGACCCACCACTCCACCTTTGTCCCGGAAGGATTGCCCTTGGGGTGCGCAGACGACAGATGGGCGACCAGCGTGCCTTCAAAGTCATTGTTGCAGATACCGCAGTGTTCCATGGGTCACTCCTGGCCGGATGGGTCGAAGTCTTGAACAGACGTGATGACGTGGAGGGAATGAATTACAAGCCGAAATCCTGATCCAACCAATACTCGAAGACCTTCATGGGCTTGGTCTCGCCATCGAAGAGGACGGTGTACACCTGCTGGGCATCGGCGGTGGATTTGCCATGTGGAATCGACATGTAGTTGACGTCGACTACTTCCCCAGCCTGGCCCCACATGCCCATTGGGGCGTCAGGGTGGTTGCGGATGCAGACGCGCATGGGAGGTTCGTACAACGGCATTGGAACTCAAGATAGCGAGATGCCGGGGATGATACCCACACGAACAGAGGAAATCAAGTGAGGAAAGGTGTGAAACAACTGGGGAGTGGAAGCGATGACGCAATAAAACATTAGGAAGCGCCGCGGCGATTAGTCTTCTATCAAGTTACGTTCCCAGATCTGCTCTATGAATCCGTTATCGAAGAGGATGGTGTATAGCGGCTCCAGGCTAGATTGGGCTCTGCCCGTTGCATGGTCATTAGAGACACCCGAGTCGATCACCAACGTGATGGTGCCGGGCTTGTCATATTGTTCTTCTCTGAGGGTCGTGTCGTCGTTGGGGCCCTTGGTCATGACCCTTTGCCCTGTTGAAAACCGCGACATGGGTACTCCTTTGGTCGTTATATCTTCGGCTAGTCTATCAAATGATTACGTGTTGCACTCAATGACCGCGTTGTAAGCCCGCGTGAGCACCGACGGATAGAGCGAAGGCCTGGCTTCAGGACTAACCCTCACTAATCCAGCTCAGGCAGTTTGATGTCCCATTTGTCGCCGAGCTTGAAAGTGAGGTATATCAACGAAGGGGCTCCGACGATCAGGAAGGGCAGGTCCCACCACTCCCCGTAGCTGAAGCCGTAGATCAGGGGCACAACCAGACACGCTACACCGCCGATCATGATGGCAAACCATGCAACGTATTAACCTATGCGCTTTAATACGCGATTCATGGGGTGATGGTACCACGGGGTCAATGCTGCTTAAGTAACCGTCAGGGATATGGGTGTCCCGACCTGTCGGGACTAGCCCTGCGCGGCGAACCAGAGGAGCCAGCTAAGCGCCGCCAGGCCGATGAGCCCGAACACCAGCTTGTTGGAGAACCGCGCTCGTTTGGGTGGTTTTGATGACATGGATTCGCCTGCCTAGAGTCTTAAGTCTGCTGAGTATTGCACACGCACGACGTGGCTATCGTTGGCCTCTTTGGCGTGACGTTTGGCCACCTGCGACTGAAAAGCGTCTGCCGCATTTTCCAGCTCCTTGCCCTTGAGATCGACATCCTTGGTCAACTCAAAGGCGCACTGGATACACCAGGCCTGTAACGTCCGCATGGGGCTCCTCACACAAATGCCTTTATGAAGGATAGCATGGAAAGCTTCCTTAGCTAAGCCAGTGCCTCTAGGCGACTTCGCGCCATGAACCGTTGGAGCGCTACTGCCGCCCATATCGCCTCGATGACCGTGATGGGGTACACCTCTGAAAGACCGCTGTAGACCGATGTACCCGCCGAGGCCAGGGCGAACACCAGCACGTACCACCGTGAGCGCGGCTCCAGCCAGTACGAAGCCATCATGATCGCCACCACGATTGAGCCAAATACCGTCAGCATCACGTCCCTCCTCTGTGCTAGCTATTGTACGAGATGGGTAAAGGAGGCGGATTTGTGGCTAGGGTAGGTATAACTCAGCGTCTGGCAGCGACAGCGAAATGGCGAACCAAAACGAGCGACGTGACGGAAGTAGCTCTAGCTGCTGACCCGCCATCGGCCCTTCTGTGGCGCGACCGAAAAGTCCCACGTGCTGCCCGTCTCCTGGTCGGTATATACGCCGTCAGACGCCACAAACGTTAACGACTGCCCGTCGAAAAACGGCGAGTAGACAGCGCCGCCGGAGCCACTCTCTCGACTGAACACCACCACAGCTTGGCCGCCCAAGGTGTCGTGGACATCGCGTCACCCAGCAGTTCCACGGGGTAGGCTTTTTCAACGTCCCCTATCTTGACTGTGACCACCACCGTGGACGCCGGGATGCTGGTATCGATGGCGTCTTCGTCAACGGGGAACGGGAATCGGTAGTCATCAACAAGGGGCTTGTACCTGCGAAACGGGTCGCTCTCGTATCGCTGATTGGTGATCGCCGGCCAGCCCTGGTCGCGCGACAGCACCAGCGTGTCCGGGTGCTTTGCCAGCCAATCGCTCCACGTCGCCATGACGGATGGCATCACATCCAGACGCGTGTCCGTCAGCGGTCCGACGATCGCTTCGCCGCCTACCTGGAACCAGTAGGAGCCTGTCTGGTGGTCGAACATCACTAGGTTGTTCTGGCATAGGGCGCTGGTGTTGCCGAAAAGCAGCGTCTCGCCGTTCACGCGCCTATCGAAGACCACACCGCTGCCGCTGAGAGGACAATAACTGATGAGCACCGGGCGACCATCGATGATGTCGTTCACAAGGTCATGGAAGTTCAGGAACTTGATGGGGTAGGCGTAGTCCGCCGTCTCACCCCAATGCCGATGACAAGCTCGTCCGGAAAGAGGTAAATGCCGCCATCCGGCCCCTCGTAGTTCGGCTGGTACACCGGACGGAGGCGGTCACGCAGCGACGTTATCTGCGTTTCTGAAGTCTCTGAGAGTCGCACGAAACCCCCGTTGAACGTATCGAACACCACATCTTCCAGCGGAACATTGTGGATGCTGGTGTCCACCGGCGGAGGTGGCCCTGATGGCAGTTCTGGCCCAGGTCGAGGCGTTGGTGCAGTAGGCGTCGACACCGGTTCGGCGGTTGAAATGACAGGTTCAGACGTCGCTGTCGGTGGCGCCACTGAGGATTGTGTCACGTCGTCGCTGCCGCACGCCACCGCAAGCAACGCAATCGTTACAACGGCATATGCCAACAGGCTACGAGTAGACCGCCAGGTGCGTAAGCTCATGGATAACTCCTGAACCTTTGATGCGAACTGGTAATGGCAGATACATTTCGCCATCCTTAGATAACCGTCAGGTAGCTTGGGTCCAGGGTCTCACCCTGGTTGACATGGGTAAGGCTGGCTAGGTACCATGCCTCCTAACGAATCTCCTCGCAGGCGCGTATAGCCCGTAGTGCAACTATTGCGTCCTCGTTTGTAGAAATTCGTGCTCATAATCACACCACGTTTCGTATTAGGAAACTGTTGGAATCAAGGGAGGATGCCATTGCGCCCTATTGAATATGTAGCGGCTAAGACTGTGCAAGAAGCCGTGAAGTCCCTGGCAGAGAAGGGTGATGCTGCGCGGCCCCTCGCGGGCGGTACGGACATTATCGTTCAACTGCGAGGTGGCAGAAGGCAGCTTGACCGTCTGGTCGATATGAAGGCCATTCCTGAGCTGAACGAGCTTACATATAACGCCAGTTCGGGACTGCGCATCGGCGCTGCGGTTCCATGCTATCGCGTCTACGGCGATGCCGCGGTCGCCAGCGCCTACCCCGGCCTCATCGATGCAGCGTCACTAATCGGCGGCATCCAGATCCAGGGGCGAGGCTCTATTGGCGGAAACCTCTGCAACGCAGCACCCAGCGGCGACACCATCCCGGCCCTCATCGCCCACAGCGCCGTTGCTGAGATCGCTGGACCTGGCGGCAACCGTGAGGTGCCCGTAGAGGACTTCTGCACGGCACCTGGTAGGACGGTCCTTCAATCGGGCGAAATCCTGGTAGCCATCCGCGTTCCGGCACCAGCAGCCCACTTCGGAGCGTGCTACATACGCTTCATCCCAAGGAATGAAATGGACATTGCTGTTGTTGGCGTCGGGGCCTCCATGGTCCTGGACGGCAATAAGGTCACTGCCTGCCGTATAGCCCTGGCGTCTGTTGCGCCGATACCGGTGTACGCAACAGCGGCAGGCGCTGCCCTGGTAGGCAAAGAGGCCACAGAGGAAAACATCAACGCGGCGTCGGAAGCAGCTCAAGCCGCTGCCACCCCCATCTCAGACATGCGTGGCACGGCAGAGTACCGCACCCACCTCATTGGTGTGCTGACTCGCCGGGCATTGCAATCCGCTATCCAGCGCGCGAAGGAGGCCTAACTATGGCAGCTGTAAAGACCCACGTACGAACGACACTAAACGGAGAGGCCACAGAGTATCTCTGTGAGCCCAACCAGAGCCTGTTGGAAGTCCTACGGGACGTCCTCTTCCTGACCGGCACCAAAGAGGGCTGCAATGATGGCAACTGCGGCGCATGCACAGTCAACATGGACGGACGCATCGTGGATTCCTGCCTTGTCCTTGGTGTTGAAGCTGAGGGCTCTGATATCCTGACCATTGAAGGTGTAGCTACTCCGGAAGGACTGCACCCCATCCAGCAGGCATTCCTGGAAAACGCTGCCCTGCAGTGCGGCATCTGCACACCGGGGTTCATCGTTGCAAGCAAGGCTCTTCTTGAGAAGGAGCCCAACCCGTCCGAGGCGAGGGTTCGCCATTGGCTGGCAGGAAACCTCTGCCGATGCACGGGCTATGACAAGATCGTCAAGGCGGTTGTGGACGCGGCGAACACTATGGGGGGGAAGAAGTAATGACGACAGTAGACAAGAAGAAGTACAAGGTCATTGGCACATCGCCCATCCGGCACGATGGAGCGGACAAGGTGACTGGCAGGGCCGTCTACGGCATCGACTACCACATGCCAGGCATGCTGTGGGGCAAGATCCTTCGCAGCCCCCATGCCCACGCAAAGATCAAGAGCATAGATGCCAGCAAGGCGCTGGCGCTCCCCGGCGTCCATGCTGTGGTTACAGGCAAGGACATGGCTGTTGCCGCGGACATAGAGGTTGAGGCTGGTGAGACTTCCCTGAACTACATGCATCTCAGTGATAACGTGATGGCCAGGGACAAGGCGCTTTACAAAGGCCACGCGGTTGCTGCCGTAGCAGCTGATACCCAGCACATCGCGGAAGAGGCTCTGGCTCTCATCGATGTTGACTACGAAGTGCTGACTCCGGTGCTGAACGGCAGGGAAGGCATGAAGGCGGATGTGCCGCTGATCCACCCTGACCAGACTACCAAGGTCATGGCCTTTCGGTTCGATCCAGGTACAGACACAGGGGAGAAGAGCAACGTGGCTGGAAGGTCGCAGCTCAAGCTCGGTGACATCGATGCCGGGTTCAAGGAAGCCGATTTCATCGTTGAGCGTGAGTTCACCACCTCCTGGGTCCACCAAGGCTACATTGAAGCCCAGAACGCCACGGCTCACTGGAACAACGACGACAACATCACGGTTTGGAACAGCAGCCAAGGCACCTTCAACCAGCGCCAGTTGATGGCAGAGATATTGAAGCACCCTGTCTCTCAGATCAAAATGGTCCCCCTGGAGATCGGCGGCGGGTTTGGCGGCAAGATCCCGGTGTATCTGGAAGTCCCTGCTGCCATGCTTTCAAAGAAGACAGGCCACCCCGTCAAGATGACCATGACGCGCACAGAGGTCTTCGAAGGCACCGGCCCGGCTTCCGCTGCCCAGATGAAAGCCAAGGTTGGCGCGACAAAGGACGGGCGCATCACTGCCGCCTACGCGGAGCTGGTCTTTGAAGCAGGCGCATTCCCGGGCTCAGCAGTGGGCGCAGGTGCCCAGGGGATGTTCACCGCGTACAACATTGAGAACATATTGATCGACGGCTATGACGTAGTCGTCAACAAGCCGAAGTCGGCGGCCTATCGCTCGCCCGGCACACCACAGGCCTGCTTCCCTGCCGAAGCCGTCATCGACGAACTGGCAGAGCTGGTAGGCATGGACCCCCTGGATTTCCGTATCAAGAACGCCGCTAAAGAGGGCGATCGACGCGCAGACGGTGTACAGCATCCCGAGATGGGTAACCTGGAGTGCATGGAAGCGCTGAAGGCCAGCGACCACTACAAGTCTGACCTTGGTGGTCCAAACCGTGGCCGTGGCGTAGCTTCCGGCTATTGGGGCAACGCAGGAATGCCCGCAAGCTGCTCCATCGCCATTAACGCGGACGGCACAGTCAGCCTCGCCGAGGGTTCACCGGACATCGGTGGCTCACGGACATCTATCGCAATGATGTGTGCGGAGGCGTTCGGTATCGCCGCAGAAGACGTCCATCCCAGCATCAAGGACACTGACTCCATTGGATACAACGGCCTCACGGCCGGTAGCAGCACTACCCTTCGCAATGGGTGGGCAGTCTTTGAGGTCACCAACCAGGCGATCGAGCTGATCAAGGCACGAGCTGCCCGACTGTGGGAAACGGAACCTGAGAACGTGGACTTTGCCGATGGTGTCTTCTTCTCCAAGGCGGAGAAGGAACTCAAACTGACGTTCAAGGAGATGGCTGGCAAATTGATGGAGACCGGTGGCCCAATCTCCGTTGCTGCTTCGGTCGCTCCTCGAGGCGCTGGCCCGTCCTTCACCACACACATGGTCGACGTGGAAGTCGATCCGGAGACCGGCAAAGTAGACATCCTCCGATACACAGCCGCCCAGGATGTGGGCACTATGATCCACCATGACTATGTGGAGGGACAGGTACAGGGCGGCACGGCACAGGGCATCGGTTGGGCATTGAACGAAGAGTACTTCTATGACGATAAAGGCCAGATGCTCAATTCTAGTTACCTGGACTACCGCGTCCCCACCATGCTCGACCTTCCCATGCTTGACACGATCCTCGTAGAGCATCCGAACCCGGATCACCCCTTTGGTGTCCGAGGCGTGGCTGAGATTTCCGTAGTACCACCGCTGGGAGCCCTGGCCAACGCCATCTATGCAGCTGTGGGCGTCCGCATGCGCGACCTGCCAATGGCACCGCACAAGATAGTAAAAGCCCTTCAGGAAAAGAACGGAAAGACCAAGTAGGACTATGGCAACGGTCTGGATACCCACTCCGTACCGTGACCTTGTCGGCGGCGTAGAAACGGTTGTCGTCGCAGGGTCGACGGTGCGTCAGATTACGCGCAACCTGGACACGGCCTACCCCGGGTTCTGGGAGCGGTTGGTGGACGACGAGACCGACCGTATCCGCCCAGGGATTGCCGTGGTCATCAACGGTGTTGTGATAGGGACTGCCCTCTATGAGCCCGTAGGGGAGAACGATGAGGTGCACTACCTCCCCGCTATAGCCGGTGGGCAGTCTTAGGCTGTTTTGCTCCTGCGGGTACCTAAGAGTGTAGTCATAATTAGGCCAGGTGAGGTTTGAATGAGCAGGTGGTCGCCAGCCTTGCGTATCAAAAACATACAACCCCCCGTAATCCGTATGGGGGGCCAGCGCGCCCGCGACCTTGCCGAACAGGGGGTCGATGTCATCGACCTTGGGCCCTCCAGCCCCCACTACGTGACCCCGAAACACATCATTGACGCCGGTGTTAAGGCACTCTATGACGGACTCACCAACCATGCCCCCGCTTTAGGCATCCCAGAGTTCAAGACGGCTCTGGCGGAGAAACTCTCAGCCCATAATCACCTTCACGCTGACCCTGAAAACGGCATCATGGTGGTGCCAGGGAGCCAACAAGGCCTCTACTACGCGGTGAATGCCTATGTTGGCCCTGGTGATGAGGTATTGCTGGTGGAGCCTGTCTGGGGCAGCTTTCGGCAACAGGTTGAGCTGGCAGAGGCCACGCCGGTCTCGGTCTCACTCAGCGCGGAGGAGGAGTACCACCTTTCGTACGAGGCTTTGGAGGAGTGCGCTACGGCCTGGACCAAGCTGCTGATCTTCAATAACCCTCAGAATCCCACCGGTCGAGTGTACACACGCGCAGAACTTGAGGATGTGGCCCGGTTCGCTCAAGACCGGGACCTTCTGGTGCTGTGCGATGAGACCTACGAGTACTTTGTCTACGATTCCAACGAGCACATCTCATTAGCTTCCCTGCCAGGCATGTGGGAGCGCACGGTGACCAGTTTCACCTTCAACAAGTCCTACGGCATGTCCGGCTGGCGACTTGGCTGTATGGTTGCTCCGGGTGAGCTTCTCGACCCAATGACTCGAGTGCAGGAGTACACAGCCAGCTTTGTGGCACCATTTATCCAGATGGCTGGAGTTGCCGCGCTGCGAGGGCCCCAGGACCATGTCCAGCAGTGGCGTGATGAATGCCGAGAGCTACGGCTGCAGGTTGCTGATATGTTCAACGCCATTCCTGGTGTCCACTGTCCCATCACGGAGGGAACAACGTTTCTCTTCCCTCGATTCCCTGGCGGGGAAACATCTACGGAACTGGCCGAACGACTGCTCAACGAAGCGTTGGTGACCGTGACTCCGGGCTCAGGCTTCGGCGATTCAGGAGAGGGCCACCTGCGTGTTTCGTTGATGCGATCCCCGGTTGAAAGGGTTTTGGAAGGTGTCGAGCGTATCACTAAGGTGCTTAATGGTTAGATACTATTATGCCTATCTAAGTGAAACGAAAAGGCCCCTGAAATCCAGGGACCTTTTGATTATCTTGTTCTGTCTTAGATAACCGTAAGAATATAGGTGGAGGACTAGTCCTCCTAGACGCCTATCCAATGCTTGCCTTGGGTCAGACCCTTGATGTAGGCTGCCTGCCCGGCATGCTGGGTATTATCGCTGATGATGCTGGCCAGCCGAACGCCGATAGTCGGCAGCGGGCTGAACTGGGGCTCATCAAGTTCTCGATCCATGTCCGCAGCTGTCAGGCCGCTCAGGACCTCCTTGGTGCGTTCATATACGGCATCGTGGTAGGCCTGCAGGGTCGCTGCGTCCGGGCGGACTTTGGCGACGTCTTCCGGCGTGTGGCCTGTGCCGGTGTTCTTGACGTCAGGTTCCATGTCGAATTTTGCGTGCCAACCGTCTGCCGTCCAAAGCTGTTCCTTGCCGGCCATATCAGACATGTGGTGGTCTTGGACCCTGGACAGGTGCCAGATGACCCAGGCTGTGGAGTTGGCGTTCTCGTCTGGGCGATAGTACAACTGATCCGACGTCATACCGTCCAGCACTCGCCGAATGGTGTTCTGGATACGACCTAGAGCATCTGCAACGATTTCGTTTCCTTCCATGAAAAGCCTCCGTAAAAGATTGAGTCATGCTAGAGCAACGGCAGTGTAGGGGGCTCCTGAGGGGGCTGTCAAACGGCCTGCAGTAGAGATAGTTATGCTGTGGTGGGTGCAAGCGCCTTTGCCTGGACTGCCTCTTGAATGAGGTCGTTCCAGAGGGACTGCTCGGTTGCGGGGCTCACCATCGACGATAGGTCGGTGCACCATCGCTTGAGTTCTTGGAGGAATGTGGGTTCGGTTTCCAGTCGAGTCAGCACCCGTGCAAGGTCGCGCTCGTCCTCAACCTGGTAGTAGCCGGGATAGTCCTCGCCCAGCATGCCAACGGAGCCCGGAATGCGGGACGCTATGACAGGAATGGCGTCTGCCAGCGCCTCTGAGACCACGTTGGCGCCGCCCTCTGCCAGAGACGTCAGCACCATTGCCTGGCTCTTCGCCATCACGCGACGTGCCTTCCAACGCGGCATCTCTCCCAGCCAGGTGTAGCGAGGGTTGCTCTCCGTCTCTGCTGTTGCTGTCGTCTGGAACTCCATGCTCATGGCACCGCCCACATGGAGCACGTGCAAGCGCGATGAGTTCGTCAACAATCGGGACGCTAATGCTGTACGCATGGGGTCTTTCACGGGGCGAAGATGCCCTATCACGGACACGTTGAACGTCTTTCCCGACGGCTGGTGACCTCCGGGTGTCTGGCGCGCCGACTGGAATATCGTTCGTGCTTTATCCCGCACGTGGGGTGGCAGTTCGTTCATTCCCAGGGGTTGGAGCATCATCATGCGTGTGGCAAGCTCCAAAGATCGCTGCGTCTCGGGCTTCTCGTGGATGTCCTGGTAGATATCCGTGCCTGTCAGAGCAAGGACAATGGGCAGATCAGGGTGGAGCTCGTTGAACAATTCGATGGAGTCTGCGCTACGCCAGGCATGGAGCGCCAGCAGCAGGTCGCAGTTAGCGCCCGTGTACTTCTCCTCGATGACCACACGGTGTCCCAGCGCCTTCAGGATGCGCGACCAGCGCAACGCTGAGGTCATATTGCCATGACGGGAAGCCCGTGGAACGGGACAGATAAGCCGAATATGCATAGTCGTTTGAATGCCTACTCCTGTCTGCTTCGTGACGATCTTCCTATAGAGCGCATGTCCGGAAGCCTGCCAGCACGTCTCTGCGGTCCGGCGGGAAGAAATTCCTCCATGTGTTGCGGATCAATCGGGAGCGCGTTGCCCATGCTCCTCCACGCAGCACCTTGCGTGTCCAGAACCATGGCGCCGAGTAATCTTTGTACGGATCGATGATGAACCCCGGGTACGGACCAAACGCGTCGCTGCACCACTCCCACACGTTGCCCATCATCTGACGAAGTCCGAACGCGCTATCACCCGCGCCAAGGGCCCGCACGTCCACGCAGCCCAGCCTCATGGAGTCCATATTGGCGTGGTCTGTGGAGGGCGCTTCGTCTCCCCACGGGTAGATGCGCTTTTCGGTGGTTATGGACTTGCCGTCTGACGATGGCACTATGCTGGCCGCCATCTCCCACTCCGCCTCTGTGGGTAGCCTTCGACCTGCCCAGGCGCAGTATGCGGTTGCCTCGTACCAGGTGATGTGGATTATGGGGTGGTGGGGTTCCAGCGGAACCACGGTGTCGAAGTAACGATACTGCCACGTACCTCCGGGTCCATTGACCCAGTACCACGGGTGTTGGGCGTCTTGACCTTCTCGCCACAGCCAGCCCTCGGTCGACCAGAATTCCTTACGTCCGTAGCCGCCATCGTCCACAAACTTCTGATACTGCTCGTTCGTCACGGGCGTGTTGGCTATCTTGAAGGGCGCGAGCTCCACCACGTGGCCCCACTTCTCGTTGTCGAAGACGAAGGGCACCTTGTCCGATATCTGACCACCCAGGATGAACGAACCGCCCGGCACGGCTACATCGCGCAACTCAAAAGCGAGGTCTGGCGTTGGCTGCTCGTCGGGCCGGATACCGGTGATGGTGGGTCGCCTGTACCCCAGCGTCTGGCGGGTGTACGTCAGCGCTTCCCCGTGCATGTCCTCATGGAGTGTGGTCAGTCGATAGAAATAGGCATCATCCTCAGTAGGCGCGGCACCGTTCAGCGCTTCGAGTCGAGTCAGCGCTTTGTCCATGACTGACTGCATGTACTCGAGCGAACCCTCTCTCGAAGGCAGCTGAAGCTCCCATCGAGAGTCGTGCGACACCTCGAAGGAGTTGTACAACTCGTCGGCATTGGCGATAAGTGAGTTCTCTTTGTCCAGATTTCGGGATATCCACCGCTCTTGGAACCAGCCCACATGGCCTATCTCCCAAAGCGGCGGGTTCACGATGTCCATCGTGGGGCCGAACATCTGCTTAGCGTCAAAGTCCACTACAAGCTCCAGCAGCCGTTTCCGGGAGTCGAGCGCGTCAGT
The DNA here is from genome assembly GCA_913049785.1 of uncultured Dehalococcoidia bacterium. Taxonomy (GTDB): domain Bacteria; phylum Chloroflexota; class Dehalococcoidia; order Lucifugimonadales; family UBA1127; genus UBA1127. Next base: position 43,333 of record CAJWXP010000016.1, read on the forward strand.
GATCAGCTCAGATGCCACGCTGTTGGTGTTCTTATCAGTAGTTGCCATGAGACCTACCTCATAAAGTGTGGCTACTAGGGTACCCGTAATGAGCACAGAGGACTAGCCCGACTTCCTGTGATTTGGTGTAACCGGTTGGTGCAGGATTCACCAAGATCAGAATTCTCGGTTGATTGGCCGCACAAGAAGCCTGCTGGCATAAGGCGCCGGACGGCGGGTTGGTTTAGGGTTGGTTTAGGGTTGGCGACCCATGAACGCGATGAGCTTATCGTGGTTGCTGGCGCTGTCAGATACAGTCATTGCTGCGGCGAACCTATCACTCCTGAACTGGTCGATTGCTGGAACGAACATCCCATAACAAGCATCCACCAGCGAAGTATCCATGGCCGTATCCTGCCCGGTGGCCTTCGCTAGGTCCCAGCAATGGACGAGGTGATCCAGGAACATGATGGACAGGAACTGCCCTCCTGGCATCTCGTTTCCGCCTGCCTCAACGGACTTTTCCAGGTTGGCCGGGTCTTTGGCTGCCTCAAGCGTCCTAGAGACTGCGGTCTTATAGCTTGCTGCGGCGTCGTTCCCACCTTGGGCTCCTTCCGGGCTTGACCCAGAAAGCTTAGCTGCCAGGCCCTCGGCTCCACCTTGGATGTGGCCGATGAGGTCGTTGACCGTCCACTCTGAGCAAGGTGTGGGGCTGTTAAGCTGGTCATTTTTGACCCCTACTAGAAGCTGGGCCATACGGCTGGATGCACCTTCAAAAAGCGCCACGGGGTTCGGTTGCGTCTGCTGACTCATGATTCACTCCCCTAGTTTCCGTTTTGGATTTTGCAATTGTAACCCTCCGCTTAAATATGTCAATGCGTGGACACATGGGATGCCCCTCACGTGCCGAGCTACCGTGCAGCCTCGCCCTCTGGTATCATCCCCGTCCAGATGTCATAACGAGCAGGTGCGCATAGAGGGGGAGTCATGGCCATCGAATCATCGCTTGTCGATATCGTCCGTAAAGGCGTGGACGCCAGAGCGAACGTGCCATCGCCTGACCCGTTCCCGCGTGTGCTTCGTGTGGAGATCGAGCCGATCGAGCACCTCACCTATCGTGTGAGGCCGACAGCGGAACCCCATTTTGAGCTCTACGTCGACGAGCCAGAGGATCGAGGGGGCAACGACAAAGGCCCATCGCCCATCACCTACTTCCTTACGGGAGTGGCAACCTGCCTGCTCAACCAGTTCATTCGGTTGGCGATCACCAGGGAGTTGCCTATCTCCGTTTCCTCAATGACGGTGAAGGGTGTCTTTGAGCGAACCATAGGCGGAGGCTTCAAGGAGATCGTCAATGAACTGCACATCGAGGGAAGCATAACGCCGGAGGGCCTGGAAGAGCTGGCGACAGACGCAGAGGGCTACTGCTACATCCACAACACCCTGAGCAAAGCAGTGCGCATGACAACGGAGTTATATGTGAATGGAGACCACGTCACTACGAGAGTGGCTGGGCCAGAGGTCTAAGACAAAGAAAAAAGGAGCACACCTTGCCAAAGAAACAAATCATCATTCCCGCAGCGATTGGGCAGTCCAATGCAAACCTATCCCCGGCAACCAAGTTCGGGAATCTGGTATTCGTGGCAGGCCAGACAGGCCGCAACCCCGTAACCAACGAAGTGGGTGCAGACATCCGTGAACAGACCCGCAACGTGCTGGAGCGCATCAAGATCATCCTTGAGGACGCCGGGAGTTCGCT
>CAJWXP010000017.1 GCA_913049785.1 uncultured Dehalococcoidia bacterium
CTCCTGGGCGGCGAGGCGTTCTGCCGCTGTAAGTGGGTCCGCGCGGGGGTCAGTGTGGTGGGTGTGGACGCACTTACGAGGCATTGCTGTTTCTATGGGGGGTAGGGGGGAGGCAGCGGGGAAGGTGTCAATGATGTTTGGAGGCTGGTTGCCAGCGCAGTCGGGGCTAAGTAGCCTCTCACATCACGTTAAGTAGAGAAGCCTACCGGACAATAGGTTCAGGGCGCTTCATCTTGATGTGATATACCGGGATACGACATGTCCGCCTGCTACGAGGCGAGCATCAACCATTCTTCGTTGATTGAATTGGCCTTCTTCGAGTCGGCATCCATGACAATCTCATAGACAGCTAGATGGGGGCGATCGGCCCCGAAATACTGGTCTGAAGATGATTCAATGATGCCGGTCTTACCCCAAAGGGCCCTCAGTGCCTCTGTCTCTCCCACTACTTTGACGTGGTCGCCCACATTGAACTTGGCCATATTGCATTTCACTCCAGCTCGATTTTATTGTTCGCCATTTTACAACCACATTTCCAACTACTGTGAAGCACCTCCGGTGCCACGTCAGGCGGGAGCGTTGGTTTCCGTTTTGGTTATCGGCCTCTTTCTTCACGCGCCTCTACACTGATAATCCCGTCAGAACTATCGAATGAGAACGAGATAATAACCACAGACGGTCCACCATCATCCGATGCTAATTCCCCCCTTACCATTATCGTCATTTCTGCAGTAGAAGTATCCCATTCCTCTGTAGCTGCTCGCCATTGACCTACTCGGGAAACGACATCGTTAGTAAGATGTTTTGGTGCTTCAAATGTTGCATCTCTACTGCTAGCAGCTAATGCTTTGGCGTAGGCATCGGCAGCTGCCAATCGATGTTGTACAGGCATAAATCGCACCTCTTAGTTTATTGACCACTAAACCAATCAATGGGAAAAACCAAAGCGAATTTGCTCTGGAATGGAACAATTCCGCTATCTTAGCCAGTCGACGCGGAGAATGATATACCTGCGGTCAATTGAAACACCTATGGCCTTAATGGTGGTGTGTCAGGCCCGGTTTACGGTATACAGATCAGCCCATTGTTCATCCTACCCTGTACGCTTACTCCAACCGTTCCACGTTATCGTGTTCAGGCTTCCAGTCCATGTAGTACGGACCATCGGGGGCGCGCCACTCCCGCAGTGTGATGATGTAGCCCGATGGGTCTTTGATCGTGGCTTGGGTCCCCCAGAAGGTCATTGCTGCCCAGGGTTCACTCTCGATCTCTACTCCAGCCGCCTTCAACTCTGCAATGGCGGCATTAATGTCCGGCACCTCTAGCCCGATGCGAGGCTCCGTCCGTCCTGGTCTGGGGTATTGGTGGCACTATACCCCAAATTAAGCAGCACTTCGCCCAGCTCAAGGTATGCTGACAACCGACCGTCCAATTTGTACTTCCGAAAGAGCTTGAATCCCAGTATCTTCGTGTAGAACTCTATCGATTCTTCGGCGTTTCGGGATGGCAGATAGATGTGGCTGAATCCTTTTACGTCCATGGTCTCCCTTTCGTTTGGGCTCCCGTCCATTAATCTGGTTATGTTCAGTAATGCTTGGCTACTTCGAAATGGTGGCGATACCATACAGCACGTTTCCCACCTCATGTACACCATCGATATAGATAAAGGCTTCAAGGATGTCAAAGACCACTCGCCTGATGGGACCCTGCCTGTCTGTGGCCCATCCCATCTAACCTAGTAGGAGTTCCCTGGTGGCGGGACTCCCCTTTGCGTCGGGCTAACGCCTAAAGGCCAACTAGGGAATCAGAAACAGCTTTCCTGAGGTCAACCGGCCCTGCAGTTCACGATGTGCATCAGCGGCATCCTTCAGAGCATATCTTCCGTGGACATTGAGGTTCAGCTTCTCGCTTGCCACCCAGCCGAGCACCTCTCCTGCGCGGCTGCTCCGACTCTGCCCTGGTGGCGGTGTAAGAGCTCAAGCCTGGCCGTGTCAGGAACAGTGATGGGGTTCAACACGGATAGAGAGACCGGCGGTACCGGGCCACCGGAGGCGTCATACGATACTAGGTATCCCCTAGGGGCAAGAGAGGCGACGCCACCTTCAAAGGTTTCTACACGCACCGCGTCGTACATCACCAGGACAGCATCAATGTACTTCCCCATGGTTGACACTGTCCCCTTGTCTCTAGAACTTCTTCGGCTTAGACTTCCGCCATGACACAACAGTCAGCAGCCTACCTAGTTCCTATGCCTGACGGGCGTCTAATGGACACGCGATACCGATTCATGCGGGGAGACAGAGTATTAGTCATATCAGGGCCACACAAAGGCAGTAGAACCATCGTAGATAGCCGTGACGGCCAGATGAAGGGCGAACACGGCCTGGTATCTGTCCCCACCTACAACGTGATGCTTGGAGAGAATCGCTGGGCACAGGTGCAGTGGGACTGGGTGCAGAAGGACCATGACGGCTCACTGTAGCTGTTTGGTGCTAGATGCTAGCAAAAAGGTAGGTTCATGATCACTCTTGCAGTTTTTGAGGGCTTTTGGGGCCAAGTCTTTGAGTATCTGCCCTTCGCTTTTACCGTAGCCGTCACGGTAATCTTCGGTCTCATAACACTCGTGTATGATTTTTTGTGGCGTCGCGAGGTGCGTCCTCCTCCTGGCGCATTGCCGAGAATCCACATCCTTATTGACCCGAGAATAGCCCCACGGCGCTGGCTAAATCGGGGGAAAACAGCAGCGAAATTTGGATGTGGGTTCGGAATTTTCACAGGGTTTTTGTTTACATCGTTCGCCATCAATCCACCAGGGGTGGGAGCGCAATATGGACTGGAGCAGGAGCCCAATCGGTGGTTGGTGGCCGGCGCATGCTTAGCTCTGGGGGCATCGATTGTGGGGTTCGGAGCAACCATCTACCTTCAACGCCGTCCCTGGCAAGAGGCTGGTACTTTGGCACTTGTAGCATTCCTAGCATCATTCGGCCCGTTCCTGACCACCTGGGACACAAGATGGCTTGGCGTAGGCCTTGCGGTGATGGGGATCCCTGTAGGGTTCATTGTGCTGGGAGTAATTTACATGGTGCACGGGCTGAGGATCAGTAGTGAAGTGGAAGCGCGTCGGGAAGTTCCTGAGAGCTCAGGTTCATCCTAGTTGCTGCCCTCCAGAAATTGCACGCAACTCTGAGCCCTATCCCCTCCATACCTTCTGGGACTCCTTAATGGTATGGCCCCCAATTCGTTGACCGCAGGGCTACAATGTCGGCATCCGAGGAGGATTTAAGACGGCATTACAGCGTGATAGCCCCTACCTTTGGGCCACATGGCTGACCAAGTTGTTGGTCGGTGAAAACTCCTGTGAGTGGGCGGCATGGTTTCGGGGCCACTACCAAAGGTACGAACAAGTACCCAGCACCTTCGATGAGACAACTTGGCAATTGAACCACACCGCATTGCTCAACCGCATCCGGACTGACCTAGAGGCTAAAGGCAACAGCGTCTTCATGGAGAACCAGAACTCTTTTGCCCTGAAGGGCCACGCCGCTACCTTGGGCGGCAAGCCTGATCTCATCACGGTGTCGGGCAAGAACGGCACCATCTACGACGCCAAGACAGGGAAACCAAGCCCCTCCCACCATGTTCAGGTCATGGTCTACATGTATGCCGTGCCTCGGGTTCTGAGCCAGTACAAGGGCGTGACCTTCGACGGAAAACTCATCTATACCGACCATGAAGTGAACATTCCAAGCACCGCTGTGGATCAGCCCTTCATCGAGAACCTTGGGGAGCTGATTCGACGCGTAGCTGACAAGACGCCGGCTAGGAAAGTACCTAGCCCTATGGAGTGCGGGTTCTGTAACATCGCCAAGTCCGAGTGTCCTGAGAGGATGGCTGGAGAGGTGATGCAGCAGGGGGAGACGGAAGACTTCTAAAACTATACTTATTGGCTCCTGGTTCGCCAGGGGCGAGCTGGTTTTCGCATTAGAAGAGGGAGGGTCTGGATGACGACGTTAGTGACCGGCGGAACCGGATTTGTTGCGAGCAACGTCGTGAGGATGCTTGCAGAGAGAGGTCACGAGATCGTCTGCTTCGATCTCAACCCACCAAGCGCATTGCGGCAAGAGTACGTCAAGCCTTGGGCGAGCTGTATCACGTTCAACCAGGGTGACATCCTCAAGCAAGAAGACCTCAGCGAGCTTCTGAACAAGGGTATCACCAAGGTCGTGCATGCAGCGGTGTTAACCGGAGTGCTCCCGGAGGTCGAGGCGGGTCGAAGTCGCTCCATCGTTGACATCAACGTGATGGGTACGACCAATGTGCTGGAACTGGCTCGTCAGCTGCCTATCGAGCGGTTCCTGTATGTGAGCTCTGGGTCTGTGTACGGGGAAGACTACGCTCCCAATGAAGCTCTAGTCGAGGACACTACGCCCAGACCCCAATCGCTCTATGCGCTCACCAAGTACACCAGCGAACTCCTGACCCGTCGGTACGGATCACTTCCACGGCTTCCCTACGGTCAGTACGCGTCTGGGCACACCATACGGCCCTATGGAGCGCGTTACCGACCATCGTGCCAATCAGTCTGTGTTGAAGGCCTGGACGGGGAGCATTGTGCGAGGCGAGCCGATTGAGGTTGAAGACCGAAAGGTCGAGAGGACATTACCTACGTCACCGACATCGCGGAGGGTATTGGTGCCGTGCTTGATGCTCCTGTGCTGGCCCATGATATCTACAACGTCTCGGGGGATGAGCGGACCTCAACGGAGGGACTTCTGAATCTCTTGTCGGAGTTGGAGCCAGGATTGCGTGTGGTGGATGTTATGCCTACCGCACCCCAACGCAACACAACGTATACCTTTTCCACCATTCTAGAGAATTTGGCAGATTCCAAAATCACCATTTGGGCAACGGACGGCACAACGGTGTTAGCAACAAACGATGATTTTGGTGGAACGCAAGCATCACAGATTCAGTGGTCACCGCCTGACGCGAATAGGTTTTACGTGACCGTAGAAAGCGCCGATGGGACGTTAACGGGCACCTACATCATCAGGTATACGGCCAATTAATCGGTGCATACGCCTCTGACCAACATTGTGAATTGTGAGCGATGACACCCTGGTGATAAGGGAGTTCTATGAATTTCGATGACATCTTCCCCATCGGGCTGGATATAAATGATGCCTGGGATTTGCTTTGGCCGCTGGCCGTATACATTGCGGGGCTGGGCATTTATGCCATCTTTGTCTTCAAGTTCTACCGGTTCGTTGCCTCGCGGGACATGTTTGAGCTGGACGTATCCAAGTATGAAGAGTCCCGGTTGCGATGTGTCAGGGCTTTTCTCCATGTGGTCCTATACCTGGGGAAATACATCCTGTTGTTTCCCATCATCGCCTTCTTCTGGTTTGCCGTCCTCACGTTGATTTTGACCTTCCTCTCCAGAGACCAGTCGTTCTCTGACGTGCTCATGGTGGCCATGGCGGTAGTCGGTTCGATTCGAGTGACCGTGTACTACAATGAGGACCTGTCTAAAGACCTGGCGAAGATATTGCCCTTCGCCGTGCTTGGTATCTTTCTCGTCGATGCATCGTTCTTCACCGTCTCAGATTCGTTCGATGTGCTGAAAGAATCGAACGACAACAGAGAGAGCATCCTCTATTACCTGGCATTCCTGATTGTGATGGAGTTCGTTCTGCGACTCACCCTGGCTGTAATCACCTTCTTGAGCGCACTGAGAAACCGTCGGCGAGGGGTTCTAACACCAGTTGCGTCCGCAGTGTCCACTGCAACAGTCGCGCCACAACCTGAGACTGCCCCCCCTGTCGCGCCTATCGAGGAGCCGATTGCCGACGAATCTCAGCCCGAGGCTCAGAAGCCTGAGGCCGATGGAACCCCTTGATGACATCCAGCGTCTCTGTTCCTGAGAGATATTTAAGGAGCAATGACGTGAAGAACATGAAAAAGGTTTCCCCGATGAGTGGCCTGGCAATCCTGGCTTTGGCAGCCGTAGCGTGTTCCAGCGGCGAATCCGATGTAGCGGCGAGTATAGGAATCGAGCCTCCCTCAGGAAGCCTGCCAGTCGATTCCAACCTCAATCCCAGCACCATCGAGCCGACTGACCCCGGCGGACTGACGCCGATTACCATTCTGGACACCGTTGACCTGGATAAGTGCAACTTCATCCACGCCATCAATGCGTGCTTCACCGAAGGCGCGCTGCCGGACGATATCTTTCCTGGTGAAGTCATGGAAGTGTACTATTACGCGCGAGATTTGCTGGCCGAGGCCTTAGGCGTCGACCCGTCCTCCGCGAAGATTACAAATATTACGCGTGTGGACTGGCCCGATGCCTCACTGGGCGTGCCGGAACCGGGATTCTCTTACATCCAGGTGATCACCCCGGGATTCAAGATGGCCATGGAGCTTGAACCGGAAGGGACGCAGTACGTATTCCACACCGGCACAAACCGGGTGGTTCCCGCGCGGCCCATCCAGTAGGAGCGTTTTCTAATGACTGATATGGGGGACGCATTCGCGGTGGCACGGGCTATCGACGGCCATCTGGCGCAGCGAGATACCGACTACGCTGACGGGGTTGTAGAGGCATTCACCGAGGCGCTCTACGATTACCGTGGTGACGGCGAACTGGATGCGTTTGTGGAGCGATGCTGGGAGTTGCTGGAAGAAGCAGGTGGCTCCCTGAATGGCGAAGATGCCGATGGTCGCTGCTTCCGCGCCATCGACTCCGTCTTCAGCAGTGGATAAGTGCCCTTAATGTACAACTACCCGTGGTGTACACTGCTCCTATGACGACACAACCTCAGTCCTCGCGAAAGAAATCAGTGGTGGCCGTGGTGCGCTCCACGCCGGAAACGGTGCTGGATGACGTAGGGAAGGTCATGCGCCTGGCTGGCTACCAACAGATACTCCCGGCAGCTACCCAGGTCCTCCTCAAGATCAACATCTCCTGGCAGCACTGGTACCCCGCGTGCTCCACATCGCCGTGGCAGCTTGAAGGGGTGGTCAAGACGCTGCGGGAGGACGGCTACACGGACCTCGTCGGAGCGCACAACGGCACGGTGGTCGTCGACTCGTACGTGGGCGAGGTCGCCAACAAGCACAAGGCGGTCACTGACAAGCTCAACGTGCCCACCGTCCACCTGGATGTTGAGCCCAACAAGTGGGTGACCTACAAGCCCAAGGGCGAGATGCTGGTGCTCGACAAGATATTCCCGGAGGGCATCACCATCCCGGAGAGCTTCGAGGGCAAGAGCATCATCCAGCTACCTACGATGAAGACCCACGTGTTCACTACCATGACCGGCGCAATGAAGAACGCCTTTGGCGGGCTGCTGAACCGCAAGCGACACTGGACCCACTCTGTAATCCACGAGACGTTGGTAGACCTGCTGACCATTCAGCAGGAGATACACCCCGGCCTGTTCGCGGTGATGGACGGCACTTTTGCTGGCGATGGCCCTGGCCCAAGGGCGATGCGATGGCACATCCCTGGCGTGCTGCTTGCTTCCGCCGACCAGGTGGCTATCGATGCCATAGCGGCGAAGATGATGGGCTTGAATCCCATGGATATCAAGTTCATCCGGCTGGCCCACGAGCGAGGTCTTGGTTGCGGCGATCCCGATGAGATAGAAGTAGTGGGTGAGGACATCTCAGAGGTGAACTTTGGGTTCCAGGCGGTGCAGAACACCTTTGCCAGTCGAGGCCAGAAGCTCATCTACTGGGGGCCGTTAAAGTTCCTGGAGAAGCTGTGGCTCCACTCACCGTTGGTGCCGTTGGCCTATCTGGCATCCAACATCTACCACAACGGCTACTGGCGCACCTTCAAGGGTAAGAAGCGCATCCGTGAGGCCCTGAAGACACCCTGGGGCAAGTTGTTCTCCAGCTACTAGAGATTACTGAATGCCTAATTGGTCAGCCTTCTCAACTCTTCAGAAATCCACCTAATAAATAGTAATGTTGTAATAATGATAAGCTTCAGCGTCCGACAGGAATGTGAATCCAGAGCTTCTTGTTTGGGACTGGCCTGCGGGCCAGGAAGACTTTAGTCCCCTCGCCGCGGCGATATGTGTTGGGGCTTGGCCTGTGGGCCAGCCGGTCTTCAGTCTCCGCCGGAGGCCATATATCTCTTTAGTCCCCATCGCCTCAGCGATATGTGGGTGAAGCGTTACACCCTTCCCGAGTGAAGCGCGATGCTACCCAACATCAGGTTCCGGTAGCTCACATCGCGGAACCCTGCGTCAGTCATCTCAGCCACAAGCTCTGGAGGGGTCAGGTAGCGCTGAACGGAGTTCGGCAAGTACTGATAGGCCGTTCGACTCCCGGACAACGCCCAGCCTACCAACGGCAGCATCCCTCGGAAGCCTATGGTGTATACGGCTTTGCTGACGATGTTCTTGGGCTTCACGATGTCCAACACCACCAACCGACCGCCTGGCTTGAGCACTCGCTTGAATTCAGCGAGCCCTGCAGGGATGTCGTCCAGGTTGCGAAGGCCGAAGCCGATAGTTGCGCAATAGAAGGTGGCGTCGGGAAACGGCAATGCCAGCACATCACCTTGAATCGAGGCGACCTTGGTCGATAGACCTTGCGCTGCTAGGAGCGGCATCGACCGTTGAAGCATGGGGTTCGAGAAGTCGAGCGCTGTGACGTGGGTGGCCTGGGTAGCCAGCGCTGCTGCAAGCTTGCCAGTGCCTGATGCCGCGTCCAATGCACGGTCGACGTGCTCAGGCGCAGCCAGTCGAACTGCCAATCGACGCCACGCCTCATCGCGACCAAACGACGCAACGGTGTTGAAGGCGTCATACCGTTTGGCGATACGATCGAACATGCTCTGGACGCGCTGCGGGTGACCTGTGCTCACTGGTCTGTGTTTTCTCCGTTACGAATTGTTGGTGGGCTTCTTGGCGAGCGTGGACGCTTCCAAAGCCTCCTGTGAGGTGTACTTGGGGCTGAAGCCTGTTTTCCGTTGCAGCTTCCCTATGTCTGCCACCCACGGCCACCGGATCATGTCCAGTCCGCAAGCAGGGGAATCGCTTTGAAGCCTGAGCCCCCAGGAGAACTGCGTCAGTGGATACAGGATTGCGGCAGGCACGGGAAACGCCCTCCTACCTGCTACCGCGGCTATATGACTATACGGGACTGTGCCACCCCCCGCCACGTTGTACACACCGGAGAACCGTTCCTTCAGACAGAGCTCCAACACGTCTCGCAGGTCGTCTTCATGGATGAACTGCATCTGCGGGTCAGTTCCACGGATGCGAACCAACAGCGGCTTCGAGAACGCCTTGGTGATGAAGTTATCGGAATTGGGGCCCATGACCACGCAGCCACGCAGCATCGTGACCTTCGTATCGGGGTAGTCGGAGGCGTAGGCTTGAAGCAGCAGCTCTGTGCTGGCTTTGTCCTCGGCGTACTGAAACCCACGTACGGGCCATACCTGGGAATCCTCGGTGAACGGAGCGTCGTTGGCAGGATGGGCGCCGTACACGGTACTGCTGCTGAGGTAGACGATGTGGTCGACATCCGCGAATTGGCAGCTTTGCAGCACCCTGGCAGTCCCGCCGACGTTAATGCGACGAGCAGCCTCTCGGTTGCGACCGGGTTTGAGTTGAAAGGCCAGGTGGACCACGGAAGCGATGCCGTGGTCTTTGAGTAGGTCGTCTATCGGTTGGAGGATGTCGCGTTGGTAGCTGTGGACTTTGGTGTGGACGAGGTCGATGGGTCGTGCGTCGAGGGCAACCACTGCGCCTACATCGTCGGAAGCTGCCAGACTCGCAACCAGTCGTGAGCCGATGGAGCCCGCTGCCCCCGTGACTGCAACGCGCAGGCCGTTAGCCATCGGGGACGACATCGGTGAAATCGAATCGCAGTGTGCCCAGTCCCTGCACATCGAACGCCATGCCCACCTTGTGGGTGCCAGGTGTCAGCGTGATGCCGGAGGCGGTTATGGTGGTGGCTCGGTTCATGGCCAGGCTGAACGGCACGTCCTTGGTGACCTCGGAGAAAGAAACGATGCGGTCCTCCACGGTGAAGTGGGAGTCGTCCATGGGGATCTCATCCCCATCAAGAGTAAGCGGTAGCATTCCCCTGGCGTAACCGGAGCCAAGGGAGTTCTTGATCTCAAAGGCCAGGCCCTCTGGGGTGGCTCGCAAGCTACCCTTCACGTAAAGTCTGCGGAGGAGAAATCCAGGAACAGTGATCACTAGGCGTTCTCTTCCATTGTGCGATGCATCTGGTACAAGCCCTCTTCTACAGAGATTACTTCGGGTGGGAGCAACCGCTCAGTCCCTAAGAGCTTGGTCATCACGCAGATCTGTGCCGCTCGCTCCACCAACACTGCCACGTCCATCGCAGCATCCAGGTCATGACCAACAGCTACAAGCCCGTGGTTGCTCAGCAGCGCGGCGCTCCGGCCTTCCAACGCTTCACAGGCGCTTTGGGCCAGCTCCTCACTGCCGGGTGGCTGGTACGGCGCAACGCGGACTTCGCCACCTACCAACACCACCACCTCGTCGATGACCGGCGGTATTGCGATGTTGCTGACAGCACAGACGCTGGCGTAGACGGAGTGGGTGTGCACCACGGAACGGACGTCGCGACGAGCGGTGTACACCGCAACGTGGAGCATAGTCTCTGAAGATGGTGGGAGCTCGCCGTACAGCGGGTCGCCTTCGAAATCGATGACAGGGATGTCCGCGGCCGTCATGGACCGGTAGGCGCGTCGACTGGGAGTAATGGCCAATAGTGGGGTCTCACCAGGTATAAGGAGGCTGACGTTGCCGCTGGCCCCGGAGACAAGGCCCTGTCGGGCTAACTCTTGGGCCGTTTCCAGCACCGCGGTGCGCTCGGCCAACCATAGATCTGACGCCATTGCCTAATCCCCCGTGTCTGACTGTCGGCTATTGTAGTCTTCCATTGTGGGCGAGGCTACTCCTACAGGAGCCCTTTCAACCGCTCCTGGGCCTCAAGCCATCGACCGTAGTGTTCTTCGTATTCGCCGGAGATACCGGGTTGCGGGTCGATGGTCCGCAGCCCCTTTGAGTCGATGTTTGCCACTGTCGCCAGGTCAGCGTCGGTCAGCGATGCTCCTGCGACGAGGGTGGCTCCGACGGCGCTGGCGTGTGGAGTAGCAGCGACGTTGATCTGTCGACCAAGCACATCGGCCAGAATCTGGTTGAACAACGTAGTGCGCGTCATCCCACCACCCAGGGAGATGCTGCTTGCCGGGACGCCCGTCACCTCTTCCAGCAACTCGCAGGCTCCCCGTATGGCATAGGCGATGTTCTCCATTGCACCGCGCGCCAGGTGTCCCTGCCCGTAGTCACTGAAGGTGGTCGGCACGGGGAAGATAAACCCGCCGGATCGCAAGCCGGGTCGTGACAAATCCAACGGCGCAGGTCCAAGCAGAGCCAGCAAGCCATCGGAGCCCGGTTCGACGTTGTTCGCCATGCCCTCCATGGCCTGATAGGCGTCGTCGGCAGTGCCGAAGACGAGATCGCGGAGCCATCGATAGGCGTTTCCACCGTCGCCTGCATTGGCCTCAGCAATCCAGCGGTCAGGCACCACGTGTCGACCCACCCAGGTGCGCTTCGCAGCATCTGGCTGAGGTGCAGCAGTGATGGCCTGGGCGGTCACGCTCCATCCTGCCAGCACACCTACGTCACCGGGCTGCACAACACCCATCGCCAGGAGTCCGCACTGTGTGTCGGGGCCAGCAACAACGATTGGGGTGCCTTGTTTTACGCCGGTGGCTTTGGCAACCGACTTGGTCACGCTACCGATGGATGTGCAGGGCTTGGTCAGGGGCGGGAAGCAGTCTGTGCGTAGGCCCAGTTGCTCCAATAGCGAGGTAGCCCAGCCTCCGGATGCGATCTCCAACAAGCCCGCTTCCGCAACCAACGTCTCTTGCGCTGCGATCTCTCCAGTGAGTCGATAGGCAACCCAGTCGGCAAGGGTAAACACCGTAGCTATGCGGTCATACACGTCAGGGCGATTGGCCTGGAACCACCGTAGCTTGGCCGGTGCAAAGAAGAATGAAGGTAGGTGCCCTGTGGTGGCGTAGACGATGTCGGGAAAATCATCGTCCAGGGCAGCGCCTTCAAATACTGCTCGCAAATCCAAGTTCGGGGCGAGGTAGAGCTCACGACCATCTTTGTCTAGAAACCCGACGCCCTGACGCTGGGAGGTGATACCTATAGCGGCCATAGAGTTTTCTGTAATGTTTACAGAATGTAATATTTGGTTTATCAGATTCAGAATTGTAGCCCAAAGCTCGTCGGGCAAGAACTCTCGAGTCAGCTCCGAAGCGTCGTCGGGCGTGACCAATGATGTGGGAGCGAGGGACGACGCCAGGACGTGGCCTGTTTGGTCAGTGGCCACAACCTTTATCGAGCTGGTGCCGATGTCGATCGCAAGGAGGGTTTCTTGCAGTTGTTGAGTCATGATCGCGACCTAGCAAATTGAAGCAGGTCACGAGTGATCATTTGTGAGTAACGTTCAATGGTTTCCGCCGTTGCGCCACCTATATGCGGTGTTAGGATAACGTTGTCGAGCTTCAGTAGCGGACTGTTGGGCACAACAGGGTGAGTCTCATAGACATCGAGGGCAGCCCCCGCGATGCGCCTTGCTTGGAGCGCTTCTACCAACGCAGCCTCGTCCACCAATGCCGCAGAGGCCGTGTTGATGAGATAACCCGTCGGCTGCATCAACGCCAGTTGCCTCTTACCGATCATGCCAATAGTCTCCGGAGTCTCGGGAACGTGTAAAGTTACAACATTACTATGTGTTAGAAGTTCTTCAAGCGTCGACATCGCTACATACCTGGGGGCAGTGGGGTACGGGTCGTAGCCGAGTATACGCATACCCAGCGCGTGGCCTAATCGAGCGACACGCTTCCCAATAGTGCCGAGGCCCACAACGCCGAGGGTCTTGCCAGCTAGCTCGGTGCCGCGACGCTCGGTGTAGGGTGTCAGCGGGTCTTCCCACCGCCCACTGCTGACGTAGGTATGCGACTCCAGTATGCGGCGTGCCAGGGCGAATGCGAAGCCTATGGTCAGCTCTGCGACGGCGTTGGCATTACGACCTGGCGTGTTTACTACGACGACCCCGTGAGCTACTGCTGCTTCCAAATCGACCTGGTTCGTAGCGTTGCGACAGAGGCCGATGAACTTCAACGGCGATGGGTCTTCAAAGACCTCATCGAAGAGGAAGTCAATTTCTACAATCACTACTTCGATGGCTTCTTCAGCTAGGCGGACAGCCAGCTCCGCCGGGTCCCAGAGTTGCTTGGTCTCTGTCCACGGCTCGTAGGCGACGGACATGCGTGTGCTGAGCTGGTCTATTGACTTTTGCGAAAAGGGGGCAAGGATGAGGGCCTTCATCTATGGCCTCCGGTCTACTTGGCCTGAACCTGGGTTAGTTGGAATGCTCGCGCTCCCAAAAGGCGCACGTCTTCCGGTGGTGGTTCAGCCGATTCGCCTGCTCGTTCAAGCGCAATGCCGGACGCAAGCTCCTCCTCCGTTACCCACCGCCAACCGTCCGGGATGGTGGTCACCTGGTGCAGCGGGCGACACACATAGATGAAATCGATGTGCTGGTGAAACCCCACCACAGGGTCGTCGATGTCCTCCACCATGATGGTGAGTGGAGGCTGGACCTGTATGGGATAGTCCATTGTAATGTCTAGATTACTAGTAGGAACGACCTCTGTCTGAACTCCCGTTTCCTCTTCCACTTCACGCAGGACAGCCTGCACGGGATCCTCGTTGTCCATGACGTGGCCGCCCGGCGGAAGCCATGCTTTGACTTTAGCGTGCCAGTGCAGCAGCGTAGCGCCGTCCTGGACGACGAACCCTGTGGATGTGAAGTGTCTAACGAGTGCCATGAGGCTGCCCTTTCGCATCTTGAAATGGACACGGGCCAGATTGCCATGTGCAGCCAGGGGATGTCAAGACGACGCGGGCTCGGAGAGTGCAGCGTCCAAGGCTCTCACAACTTCAGTAGCGGCCAACCGACCGCTACGAACTGCCGACTCCATCGTTGCGGGCCAACCTGTCTGTGTCCAATCACCCGCAAGCACCAGGTTTCCCACGGGAGTCTGTTGCGGCAGTCTATGGGCCTGCGCACCGGGCGTGCACCGGAAGGTAGCGGCAAGCTGCTTGACAACGATGAACCGCTCCACCGTGGCGGTAGCAGCCTCCGGGAAGACTTGCTCCAGCTCCGGTAGAACCATGGCGCGAAGGGCCTCCTTGGCCATCGGGGCGTGTTCCCATGCGCCGCTCATGGATACGCAAAGGTATTGGCCGGGGCCCGGCAGTCCTTGGATGCGCGACTTGTTGAACACCCACTGGAGGGGGCTGTCCAGGGCCGCCAGGAAATCTTCCTCCATGACAGGACGGTCGTACCACACGTGGATGCCGACGATCGGCGACCACTCAAGCTTGTTGGCCGGGGCGAAGTACCGGTCCGCGGCCAACTCCGGTGAGAGCAACTCAGGCAAAACGTCCCAGGGCACGGCTGAGACCACAGTGTCTGCTGGCAGAACCTCCAAACCTGTGTCAACGCCTGTGACATTACTATGTGTAATGATAAGTTTGGTAGCTGCGTTTCCTAACAGGACTTGACCACCGTGTTGGGTGATGTAGTCCTTGGCGGCATCGCTAATAAGCTCGGTGAGGCCGACGCGTGAATACCCGATATTGGCGCTGTTCCTCCCGTGAAGTAGGCCGTCCTGAAAAGCCATGATGCCCATGTATGCGCTGACATCGCTGACTGAATCATTGAGGATCGGCAGCGTGATGAGGTTCCAGAGGACATCGCATGACCGATCCGACTGCCCATGTTGCTTGAGCCAATCCCTGAAAGTCTGCCCTTCCAACGCTTCGCGATGCTTCTCCTTGTCCATGCGGTGGATGCTCAGCATTGCGAGCCCAGCACGTACCTTGTCGCGTAGGCCTAGATGCGGGAATTTGAGAAAAGATGGTATCAGGTGAAGAGGTGCAGGGAGAAAAGGTGCTGCAGAGAACAGACCCACTTTGCCCTTGCGATCGACTACAGGTATGCGGAGTCGCCGTTGGAGCGTCGTGCGGTCAAACACGCCTAGCTGCTGCAGGAACCCGGTGTACGCCGTGCAGCAGCCTAGATAGACGTGTTGGCCATTATCGACCTCCTGGCCTGTCTCGGCATCGGTGAAGGAATAGGCACGACCGCCCAAGAAGGGTCGCTTCTCCAGCAGGGTGACTTGAACACCTTGATCCACCAGCGCGCAGGCGGCTGAGAGGCCAGCAAGGCCTCCACCGATCACCACGCAGTGGCCACGCGCTCCAGGGGAACGTAGCTCTGACACCATAATCGCACCGTCAGAAACAGCTTTTCACGGGATGGGAGGGATATCCGACGCTCGTAGACGTCGTAGCCCTTGGCCTCAATGGAATCAAGGACATGGCTGTAGATGCCGCCGAGCACCGATGGGCAGGCTCGAGTACGCATTGGCAGCAGTTTCAACAGCTGCTTGCCCTTGGTGAAGTACTCTCGGGCCCTGGCGACCTGAAACTCCATGAACTTCTCGAAGTTCTCGTTGAGCTCCCCGGCCATCAGCTGCTCTTCCGTGTAGCCGAAGCGGGCAAGCTCATCCTGTGGGAGGTAGATTCTACCGATCTCTGAATCCTCCCGGATGTCGCGCAGGATATTGGTGAGTTGCATCGCAAGACCAAGGTCGATGGCGTACTCGCGGGCCTTGGGGTCGCTGTAGCCGCAAACCTGGATACAGATCAGACCGACCACAGAGGCCACGCGATAGCAGTATTCACGGAGGTCGTCAAAGGTCTCGTAGCGGGTGATGGTCAGATCCATCTCAACACCGCGGATTACCTCAATCAAGTCTTCCCAAGGGATGCCGTACTCTTGAACTGCATGGGCCAGCGCCTGGTACACGGGGCCTTCCGCTTGTCCGTTCTTCGCCCGCTCTAACGCGCCCTCAACCTCACGCAGCTGCTGAAGCTTCTCTTCGATGGGCAGATCATCGTCGGCGATATCGTCACACAGTCGACAGAACGCGTAGGCGGCGTAGATGGCGCGACGTCGTGGTCCAGGCAACGTGACGAAGGCGTAGTAGAAGTTCTTGGCTTCCGCCTTGGTAACCCGCTGGCAGTGTGCGTAGGCCTCTGTGGGGATTGGGATTGCCACCATGGTTTCTCCGTGTCTCTGTCTGATGGGCGCTGGTATGTACCTAACTATATCTGTCGAGTGAGCTTCATGCCAACGTAGGTCTTGAGGAGCAACCATGCCTTTCGGTACTTGCCGACGACAGGCCGCTTCGAGAGGACATCGTACCCTTGCCCACGTATGGCGTCCAGCACGCGCATCCCCCCCAGGTTGAAGAGCTTGATGTGAAGGCGGGCTTTGCCTTCCACAAGCTTCACCAGAGGTAGCCCTTGATCGAAGTAATGCTGTGTGCGTTCTACCTGAAACTCCATCAACGTGCGAAAAGCATCGTTGCAGATACCACCAGCCAACTCCTCTTCCGTGTAAGCGAAGCGGGTCATGTCTTCCTGCGGTAGGTAGATGCGACCCATCGCATAGTCGCGATATACGTCCTGCCAGAAGTTGGCAAGTTGAAGGGCGGTACATGTGGAGTCGGAGAGACGCAACCGCTCATCGTCATTGTAGCCGGAGATGTAAAGGTACAGTTGGCCCACCGGGTTCGCCGAGCGCTCGCAGTAGTGAAGCAAGTCGTCGAACGTCTCATGCCGTACGTGGAGTTGGTCCATTCGGTTCGCTTCGATCAGCTTGCGGAAGGGTTCCGGTGGTATGCCAAAGGTTCGGATGGTGTGCTGAAGTGCTTGTAGGTGTGGCGCTTGAGGTGTGCCGGTGTAGCACAGTTCCAGGTCTGCAGCCCAGGCGTCCAGCAGGGCCAGACGGTCTCCTTCAGCCTCATCGCCAAGGTCGTCCACGCCTCGACAGTACGCGTAGATGGCCGAGAGATGGGGCAGGACCTCTTTGGATAGGAACCGCGCCGCCACGGTGAAGTTCTCATAATGGGAACGAGCCAACCGGATGCACTCTTGGTACGCCGGTTCCAAATCGCTGGGTATACCCCGGTCAGTTGACGATGCCATGCCGTATGCCTTTAGACGCCCATTACCTGTACTGTTGTTTCACGGGATCTTGGGCAATCCAGTTCAATGAAGAACACACGTTGGTATGTGCCAAGCTGGAGTTTGCCACCAACGATGGGGATAGATTCACTTGTGCTAAGAGTCAGATGTTGGCAGTGGGCATGGCCGTTGGGAGATTCGTCTTCGGTCATATTCACCGTACGGACAGCAAAGTCATTGTGGCGGTAGTCCCCGTCCCTTGGAGCGATGTGTTCTAGCAAGCGCTCCAGGTCCTCCAAGAGCAGAGGCTCCCATTCGTTGATCTTGATGGCTGCGGTTGTGTGATTGGAATACACCACTGCCACACCTGCGGTGACTCCGGTCTCTGCAACTGCAGCAATGACATTTTCAGTGATGTCTACAAACTCTGGGGCTTTGACCGATTCTATGGAAACTGTGAAGGTGGAGACTTTCATAGTGCCTTCAACGGTCTGCGTTGAAGAAGTCAACTCCTCAAGAACACCTTGTCGCGGATTCATTGTTAAGTCTCCTCATGCCATTCAAATGATTGATAGCTCTTCCACAGTTCTTCCTGAAGGAAGAGGCGGTCACTAATTTTCTGTGCTTTTAGTCACTCCTCTTTCGACATATCGCTTGAAACGTCCCAGGGCCATCAATGGCCAGTAGTTCCGGTAGAGATGGTAATTGATCATGAATCCTGCCGGGAGTTCTGTCCCCTGGAACTTCTGGTCACCAGGCTGAGGAGCCTTCTTCAACCTTTGGCCCACTCCGTAACCTGGAAATCCGGTGCCAGTAAACCACGGCTCGTCCCAGGTGCCGTCTTCCCGCTGGGTATCCGTCAGGTATTCTAACCCTCTCTTTACACCATTATGCTTCAATTCCCCTGCAGCCATCAATGCCATCAACGCCCAACCTGTTTGGGAAGCCGTGCTGGGGCCTTGGCCGGCTAGTGATGGATCGGCATAGCTGGCGCAGCTTTCGCCCCAACCGCCATCCTCATTCTGATGACTTAGTAACCAATTCACTGCTCGCCGCACCAGTGGGTTGCTCATGTCCTTGTCCAGCGCTTCAAAGGCCGGAATGACCGCGCCGGTACCATAGATATAGTTGACTCCCCACCTGCCAAACCAGGAACCGTTTGGCTCCTGCTCGGCCCAGAGGTACTTGACCGCACGTTCTATGGGCTTTGTGTTCTCTGAGTAGCCGAGTCTGGCCAGCGCTTCAACTACATGAGCCGTCACATCGGCGCTGGGCGGATCGATCATCTCCCCGAAGTCAGCGAAGGGTATCTTGGCGATAGCACTCCGTGTGTTGTCTTTATCGAAGGCGGCCCAGCCACCGTTCTTGCTCTGGACACCAAGCATCCACTCAGCGCCACGTTTGATGGAATCCGCCTGACGTTGCTCGTCATCCAGTTTAACCCGTTTGAGGGCGATGAGCACTTCGGCGGTGTCGTCGATATCCGGATAGGCGTCGTTGGCGAACTCGAAGGCCCATCCACCTGGAGCAGTGTCCTTTGCTTTGACCTGCCAGTCACCGCTGACGGTGATCTGCTCGTTCAGCAGCCATTCGCCAGCACGCTGCAATACGGGGCTGTCCGCTGGCAAACCAGAGTCCTCCAGCGCGATCATCGCCAGACAAGTGTCCCAGGCCGGCGATACGCATGCCTGTACTCGCAAGGTGTCGTTCTCTTCTATAGTGAATCCTTTGAAGCCTTCAAGGCCCTTCTGCATCACTGGGTGGTCTACCCCATAGCCCAGGATCTTGAGGGCGATGAGTGAGTAGACCCACGGGGGTTGGATGCCGCCCCAGGAGCCGTCGTTCTCCTGATGCTCCACGATCCATGCGACTGCACGCTTGATGGCCATGCGCCTCATGGGGTTCCAGGGAAGGGCGTTGTACCAGCGGAGAGTACGGTCTCCCAACCAGAACGCGCCGGATACGCCGAACAGGTGTTTCAAGCCCGGGCGTTCAGACCCATTCAACTTTCCTGCAGGTATCAGTTCAGAAATAGCGGCACTTTCTGGAACAGGGCAGACCGGTTTGCGAGTAAAAACAATGCTGAGCGGCAGCATGGTGCCCCGCGCCCAGCTTGAGAAGTCATAGAGGTTCATGGGGACCCAGGATGGCAGCAATACCATCTCCGGTGGCAGGGTTGGAACCGCTTTCCAGTTCCATTGGCCAAAGAGGGCCAACCAAATCTTGGTGAAGACACGGGCTTGCGGGACGCCGCCTTTAGATAGGATGAACTCCCTGGCTTTTACCATACGAGGGTCTTCAGCAGGCGTGCCAGCGAGTTTGAGGGCGAAGTAGCATTCAATGGAGGTGCTGAGGTCTCCCGGCGCACCGTAGTATTGACCCCACGTGCCGTCCTCTCGCTGTGTTTTAAAGAGGTGGTTGGAGAGTTTTCGCCATGTTTCAGCGTCGCCGATGCCCAGGAAATGGGTCAGCAACAGGTATTCAGCTTCCATAGTTGGGTTGGACTCAAGCTCACCCCACCAATAACCCTCTGGCGACTGGGTACGGGTAAAATAGTCCTGCGATCGACGCACAGCCTCAGCAACCGCGTTCTGCAGTTCTTGAGACTCCTGCGGCTTTTGTGTTTCTACCATTGCGAGTATCGTTTCCTAAACGTATCCGTGCTCCTGGAACCATGCTACAGACCTGTGTAACGCCTCTGTCACTGAACTCTGCGGGAGCCCCAACTCCGCGATGGCTTTGGAGCTATCCACTGCCCGCCGATTTTTGGCGTGTAGGATACCCTCCAACGGTATCCTCGGTTCTCTCCTGAGCAGAACGCCCTCAACCAGGCCGTCCAATCGAGCGGCTACCAGAGCCACACCCATAGGTAGCTTGATTCGAGGTCGCTTCTTCCCGGTTATCTTCTCCAACCCTTTTAGCACCTGGAGCAGCGTCATGTTCTGGTTACCCAGGATATACCGCTCTCCGGTTCTACCATGCTTCCAAGCCCTGATGTGACCCTGGGCAACATCCTCAACGGCTATCAAGTTCAGATGGGCCTCGATGTAGGCTGGCATCCTTCCTCGTAGAAAATCCAGCACGATGCGACCCGAAGGGCTCGGTTTCACGTCCCACGGCCCTACTGGCACGGTCGGGTTTAATATAACCACGTCCTGACCACGCGACACCGCAGCATCAACTTCTCGCTCCGCGAGATACTTGGTCTGTCGATAGTGCCCCGTCAGGTCTTCCTGATTCGGGAGGGTGTCCTCCGTGGCTAGCTCACCCTCTGACGGTCGACCTATGATAGCCCATGTGCTTGTGTGGACGACACGCTCCACGCCCATCTCTGCTGCTGCGGCCAGGACATTCCGAGTGCCGCCGATGTTCACGTTGTAGAACTGAGCCGGGTCCCTAGCCCAGAAGGTGTTCAACGCAGCAACATGAAAGAGTACGGTGCAACCCTGGAGTGCAGCTTTCAGGCTGACGATGTCCTCTAGGTCTCCCAGAGTCTCTTCTATTGGTAATCCTTGAAATGCTTGAGAGCTACTGGTGTTCCTGACCAGCGCACGGACGGATACACCCTCCTCGACAAGAGCCCGAACGAGGTTCCCGCCCACAAATCCGGTGGCGCCGGTGACCAGGGCCTTCAATTACTCAGATTCCACTATGGCATGCCCGATAGCTTCTTGGGTGTACGACCCCATAAACGCTACGGCGAACGCCGTCAGACTTTTCCGGGCTGTTGCCGATGCCGCCGCTAGTCGCAGCAGGCCTGGCATCCACCAAGGTCGCAGCAACACGGGCAACACCTGTCGCCACCGACTCTGGCCTCCCATTTTGTGGGCGTAGTGCACCACGTATTTAGGCAGTTGATGGTCCACCGTGTCAATGATTGCTCTGACTGCAAGGAACGGGACGTTGTTTTCTCGGCATACTTGGCCGATCCAGTAGCTCTCCATCTCTACAGCGAGCGCTCCGATAGCTTGACCCAACAACGCTTTGTCTTTCGGGTTCGCTGCTATGTGAGAAGTTGTTAAACAAAGCCCGGCTCGTGATGGAATGCTCCTGCCGTCAAGCGCATGCCGGGAAGTCTGTACCAGTATGATGGATGATGCGATGGGTTCACCCGTAAGCCTCATACCCTCGATAGGCATCAGCGTCTCGGCGACGACCAGATCACCAGCTGAGCCGCCCGTTGTGAGCCCGCCTGCGAATCCAAGAGAGATGATCGCTTCAGGTTGGTATCGCTCAATGACTTCGCGGGTCGCTGCTTCTGCGTTCGCCCTTCCCATGCCGCTAACGACGAGGACGGTATCCACACCGTCAACACTTCCTAGATACGTCGCAATCGACGCCGACGAAGCCACACGTTGCCAGTCGCCATCCTTGAACAGCCCACGTGCCTCCTCGGGCAAAGCAAAGATGAGAGCTAGCTGTGGACCCTTCTCATTGCCGCTTTTCTCTGCCACTCGTTTCCTCTCCAGCGCTTCCTAAGGTAACCGTCAGGAACTGAGATCCAGGCTCAGCCTGGTGTTAGGGTGCGCCGACACCGCTGCGCTTGGTGATCAGGCCCTTAACCAGTGCCGCCGCACCTACAGGGCTGTTGATGGCGTTGTAGATAGTCGCTGACTCAAACCCGCAGTGCATCATGCAGTTGGCGCACTTATCGTTCACGCCAACACCGTAGTTCTCCCACAAAGCGTCCGTGAACAGGTCGTTCACATTGTCCGTATGCCTGTCGGCCAGGGGGTAGCACGGCTCACGCCAGCCCTGAACGGTGTAGGTGGGGTTGGACCAGGCGGTGCATTGATACTGCCGCTCGCCACGAAGGAAGCTCAGGTACAACGGGTTGTTGTAGAAACGGATGCGTTTGATGGCATCGTCGGTCAGGACACGGTTAAACACACTGATCGACTCCTCACGCGATAGGAACATCTCCTGCGTCGGCCCATCGACGAAGTCGTAGCCGGAAGAGACCATCACACCTTCAAAGCCCATATCTGTTACAAGGGTGAACAGCTCATGCAGGTCTTCCACATTGGAGCCCTTGAAGAGGGTGGTGTTGGAGCAGACGCGGTATCCGGCCTCCAGCGCTTTTTGGGATGCAGTCATGGCCGTCTTCCACACGCCTGTCCGCGATACGGCGATGTCATGCTGCTCTTCCATCCCGTCCAGGTGGATGACCCAGCTGAGGTACTTGGAAGGGGGTACCTGCTTCATCATGCGCTCCAGCAGGATGCCATTGGTACAGCAGTACACAAAGATCTTGCGACTGACCAGCTCCTCGATGAGGGCCGGGAGGTGCTTGTACATGGTGGGTTCGCCGCCAGCGATGGACACGATGGGTGCTCCGGATTGCTCCACAGCGTTGAGGCATTGCTCAATGGTGAGGGTCTTGGTGATGACGGGTTGGTACTCGCGGATGCGACCGCACCCCTCACAGGCGAGGTTACACGCTTCCAACGGCTCCAACATCGTCACCAACGGGAACCGCTTACGACGGTGGATGAACTTCTGCTTGAACAGGTAGGAGAAGGTCTTCCAGGCCAACTCACCCGGCCGCTTTGGTCGAGGGTTGCCCTCGGGGCGATACACTGTCAACGCCTGTTCAGCGGTCGCCATGAGTTCATGTTCTGCAGGCGATTTTGTGACCATCATCATCCTCTCCCCCTCTATTCTAGTGGTCTCTGCGGACCATGAAATTCGCAAGCTCGTTCAACGACGCCGATGCGTCAGGGCCAAGCTCCGCTTCCTTCGCCGTGGTGGTAGCCTTCGCCTCCATCTCTTCAGCAACGGACTGCGCGTAGCCATGAGCGTCCAGGTTGTCTAATATCCCCATCACCTCTTCAACAGCGACGTCTCCAAGCTCTTCAGGAGCGATGTACAGCGCTTCAAGGCGTTTCCGTTGGCTCTTGTTCGCCTTGGTAAGAGCGAATACCACTGGTAGTGATTTCTTTTTGCGACGGATATCCGCGCCGGTCGCTTTACCCAGCACTTCAGTGTCGCCCCAGATACCCAGTACGTCGTCACGAGCCTGGAACGCCAACCCAAGCAGCCTGCCACACCGTGCCAGAGCGTTGACCTGCGATGTTTCAGCGCCGCCGAGGACGGCACCCAGGTGCATCGCAGCCTCAATAAGGGCACCGGTCTTCCGAGAGACCATGTCCAGGTACTCTTCCGGGGCCACGTCCAACCGCGACTCAAAGGTCAGGTCAAGGAATTGACCCTCAATGAGCTCCAAACAGCATTCCGTCAGGACTCGCAGTACCTCAAGGGTGCTTTCCGGGGTGGTTCCAGACTCCTGCAGTTGGTGGAGGGTAATGTCCGCGTAGGTTCGCATGGTATTCCCTGCGACAAGGGCCTTGGGCTTGCCCCACACTGCCCAGACGGTCTGACGGCCATGTCGCTCCAGATCCAGGTCCTGGATATCGTCATGGATGAGTGAGAAGTTGTGTATGAGTTCCAACGCTACGGCGGCTGCCATCGCCTCGTCGGGTGACCCACCTACAGCTTCGCAGGTGAAGAGGCAGAGCGCTGGGCGAAGACCTTTGCCGGAACTGGCTTGAGTCGGAACACCATCGGTGGTCTCCCAGCCCATGTGGTAGCGCAGCATCGTGCCGAGTGTTGGAGCGCTTGATGCAAGGCTGGCACGTAGCGCAGCTTGAAGAAGCGCCTGGTACTTGGCCAAGAAGCCTGGCGCGGAGATGGAGCCCGTCACGTTTGCGGATGCAGACACGGGATCAATCTTCCCCAAGTACAAATTTTGATGTCACGGATGGCGCGAATTACGATGCCGCATCCTAGCAAAGCCAGCTATGAGTGTCAAGGGAAATCAGCTAGTGAGGTGGCGGGGAGAACCGGGGTGGTGATCAGACGCTGCGGTAGGCCGCTCGCGTTGACACGTCAAATAGCCCACAGCTATACTTTCGTACACGGCACTTATGAGTCCACACTCTTGTGCCGCCTGTTCTTGGGCCGGTAGCTCAGTCGGTTAGAGCGCAGCTCTGATAAAGCTGAGGTCGTAAGTTCGAATCTTACTCGGCCCACCAGGACAGCCTCTCTTCTAACGCACTCCCGAGTAGCTATTGTACTGAACTCGGTGTTGTCATTCGTCCCAACATTTAAGCGGGCAACTAGTCAGCCGGCGGCCATCGTTTCTCACCAGGGTCAGCTTCTCGTTCCACTGCTCTAGCAAGGTGTCTCAGCGTATCGCTGTATCTATCGGCAAACACCTTTGCTGCTTCGCGGAACACCACAGCACCGATCTCTGCGTCATCCGCACAAATTTTTATCAGGTCGGCGGTTGGGATTGAGAGCACCTTCATAGGAGTCATCGCCTTCGCGGTGGTGATCAACGCATCGGCGCCCAAGAGTGAGGCCAGTGGGAACGTGTCCCCCGGCTTTGCGACCCTTACGGGGATATGGCCGACCGCCGATGGCGCTGAAAGCTGAGCTTCACCGGATAAGATCACGTAGAGCTTCAGACCCAGGGTTCCCTCTTTTGCTAGAACCTGGTCTTGCGTAACGTTCTCTGTCTCCCCGGCGGCCCAGATGGAATCACGCTGTTGAGACGTCAGAGTACGGAACAACTGGCACGCCGCAAGGCCGGCGCCTCCTTGTTGGTCTGCCATCGGTGGCGAATCGGTCTCTTCAAGGGAGGCTGGCCTGAAAGTTCTTACTTCCACCTTGGACGTTCGGACAACATTTTTGGCTGTTCGCCCCTTGAAGAGACCGGCAAGACCGGTGCGCTCCCGTACATACATGGCAATCAGATCCATCCCCTCCGACTGGGCGAACTCCACGATGCCCCGGGAGCTGCTGCTGGCGATGTGTGCTTCGCATCGAGTGCCGCTGGGCAGGACTTCATACCTTCTGACTACAGACGATAGATAGGCCAACGACTGATCGATCTCTGCCTCTTCGATCCCGGAGCCGAAAGCCACCGTCCCTGGGCCAATGACAATGGCGTCTTCATAGACCCGCGTAGGTTCTGGCCGTATCACACGGAGGAGTGTGAACTCGGCATCGCCAGGCGCTTCAGCGACCATCAGGGGGATGACCTGTTCTGATTCAGCGGACCTGTCCAGCGGCAATAACACCTTCATGGTTGCTACCTCCCCATCGTGTTTTCGAGTGCTGGATTTCCGAACTTCCAGGTTGAGAGGGCACTATCGCGACAAAAGGGCCTGTCGAGACATTTCCGCTGACTGCTCCATCGTCACGGCATCGCGTGTTGCCATGAGCCTGCTGGTCACGAGATAGAGGAGTCTCTTCATCACGTAATACCCGATAGTGCAATCGGCATCCATCAGCTGTTTCAGTCCCGTGCCGTCCACGGCTATGAGGGTGGTGTTGGGTATCGTCCAGGCGGAGAGGGTTGCACGGGGAGGGTCCATCACCGCCGACCAACCGAACGCGCTGCCAGCGCCGATGTTGGTGACAGCCGTACGGAGAAGTGTCTCTTTGGGCCAGAGGTGGACATCTGTAGAGAGCTTGATCGTGCCTTCCTGGACAACAAACAGGTTGGGTACCAGGCTTCCTTGCGTGAAGATTGATGCCCCCGGAGCATGCTTCTCAACGCTGGAGATCGCGACGATCTGCTCCAGTTGAGGTCGCTCCAGTCCAAAAAAGAGGCTTGAAGTTGCCAGTGTCTCGTAAGTCGCCATGTCCTCCCCTTCCCTTGTTTTACCTGCCGATGCCTATTGCTGCCATATCGGCAACTCCCTCGCGTTGATCAGCGCGTCCATGGTCTGTTTCAGCCTCCTGGACACCACCGCAGCCACGGATCGCATGACCTTGAATCCAAGCCCAGGTTGCGTCTCTAGAGTACTGCATAGGCTGGATGATTCAAATCGGAGCAGTGTAGTGGGGCTCCACGCCAGGGCGGAAAGCGTGTACTGGAAGGGAGCGATCAGGGTGGACCAACCTATGAGTTCCCCGGGCTGGCAGACCGCCACGGTAGTGTGACGTGGCCAAACAGCGTGAGGGGCTCGCATGGACTTCTGAAGAGCCACCTGTCCTGCGGTTATGACATACAGGTGTGTGTCAGGGGCTCCCTCGGAGAAAATAGTTGCGGCTTCAAGGGTGTCAATCGGGTGGCAGAGGGGAGTTAGAGCAGCAATCTCCTGCTCGTTGAGACCAAATAACAATTGGGTTTGTGAAAGAAAAGGTTCCATTGCGCTATCGCTCCAGAGCCTGAAAAAATGGCCAGAGACGAGTAGGGGCACAATGTTGTAGGTTACATTAATCACCCTGACGATAATTTGTCAATTTAGTGTCCTATTTCACATTCTTCCACATAAAAATCGGTACATGTGACGTAATTCACCCATACTATGAATTGACAGAAAAGTTGCACGGTAGACCCTGATTCCCCGCTTCATTCTTCCCGTTACTACCGTCCCCTGCTATCCTGTTTCCAAGCTTTCGCTTCACTCATATCGATCAAGAAGGCAGGCTTATGGAATCCCTCATCAAAGAGCTACGCCAGGCCCTGGGTCGCCGTTACGTGATGGAGCGGCCGGAAGAGCTGTTGGTCTACGAATACGACGGCTCGGTTGAACGCGGCGCGCCCCAGATCGTTGCCGTCCCTGCCGATACGGAACAGGTATCGCGTGTCGTCAGCATCGCCCGCAAGCACGGAGTACCCGTGGTGCCGCGCGGCGCTGGGACTGGCCTCAGCGGCGGAGCTATCCCTGCAAAGGGGGGGATACTCATGCCCCTGACTCGCATGAACCGCATTCTGGAAATCGATGCTGCCGAACGTGTCGCGATAGTCGAGCCGGGCGTGGTGAACATCGATATCTCCAAAGCTGCTGAACCCTACGGCCTCCGCTACGCCCCTGACCCCTCCAGCCAAAAGGCTTGCACAATCGGCGGGAATGTGGCGGAGAATGCCGGCGGCCCCCACTGCCTGGCATACGGCGTCACCACCAACCACGTTCTGGGAATGGAGACGGTGCTGGCAGACGGCTCTGTGGTCTGGGTTGGTGGGCGTCAGCACGAGTCGATCGGCTACGACCTTCGAGGCGTGCTCATCGGATCAGAGGGCACGCTGGCTGTGACTACAAAGGTCGCTGTTCGACTGCAACCGCTGCCGGAGATGGTCACCACCATGTTGGCCATCTTCCAGGAAGAAGACGAAGCCGGCGCGGCGGTGTCAGCCATCATTGCGAGCGGCATCGTCCCTGCGGCCATCGAGATGATGGACAAGCTGACTATCCAGGCTGTTGAACCAGCCATCCACGCTGGCTACCCCGCTGACGCCGGCGCTGTGCTGTTGGTGGAAGTCGAGGGTCTACGGGAGTCGGTTGCCGAAGAAGCCGCCGAGGTCCAGGAGATATGCCGTGCCAGTAGCGCTACCGAAGTACGTGTCGCTGACGACCCCGCTGAACGTGAACGACTCTGGGCCGGTCGCAAGACAGCCCTTGGCGCGCTGGGTCGACTCGCCCCTAGCTACTACCTGTTGGACGGCGTGGTGCCTCGATCCCGTGTGTTGGATGCGCTGCGCCGGATACGCGAGATATCTCAAGAATACGGACTCCCCATCGCCAACGTCTTCCATGCCGGCGATGGCAATCTTCACCCGTGCATCCTCTTCGATGAGCGGATTCCAGACGAACTGCGTCGCTCGAAGGAAGCTGGCGGTGCTATCTTACGTGCCTGCCTCGATCTTGGCGGAGCGCTGTCTGGTGAGCATGGCGTGGGGCTTGAGAAGCAGGAGTACATGGACCTCTGTTTCACTAATGCCGACCTTGACGCGATGGCGCGGCTGAACCCCGGTTTTGCCAGCGGCGAGACCTTCAACCCCGGCAAGATATTCCCTTCCGGCGCCTCCTGTGTGGAACTGCTGCAGCATCCAGCTATTGCCAAACTTGGGCTGGACGCCTTTGTCTAGCGTGAGGGGCGATGTACGGATCGATGCGAGGACGCTGCAAGAGGCGCTGGCAAGTGCTGATCCCGTGCCAGAAACCGACCACCCCGGCTACACAATTGGCGATGCAACACCGCTGGCGGCTGTTCGACCAAAGACCATCGATGGGGTGGCGACCGCCTTGACCGCAGCTACACGGCTTGGCGCAGCCGTTGTCCCCTGGGGCGGTGGGACACGTATGGGGCTGGGGAACCCGCCAAGTCGCTACGACCTTGCCCTGGACATGCGTGGACTGAGCAGTGTTGTGGAGCATCGCCCCGAAGACCTTGTCGTCACCGTGGAGGCAGGTTGTACGATGCAGGCCCTCCAGGACGTATTGCGAGATTCTGGCCAGTATTTGCCCCTTGACCCGCCGCTGCCAGCCCAGGCGACGGTGGGCGGTCTGCTGGCTACGGGGATCAGTGGGCCATTGAGCACAGCGGTTGGCACCCCTAGAGACCAGGTTATCGGCATGCGTGCTGTGTTGGCAGATGGATCGATAGTCAAGAACGGTGGCATCGTGGTGAAGAACGTCACCGGCTACGCCATGGACAGGCTGTACATCGGCGCGATGGGCACGCTGGCGGTCATTGCTGAAGCAACATTCAAGGTAACGCCACTCCCTCGCGCCGAGGCGACGGTGGTTGCAACGTTCTCATCGATGAACGCTGCAACCACCGTATGTAACGTTGTAACGGCGCAAGGGCTGCCGTTGATGGCTGCAGAGGTTCTGAACGGCGCGGCATGGAGCCAAGTTGGCCAGTCGGATGATGGTAATGGCGACTACACGCTGTTGCTGAGAGTTGCCGGACGCCCTTCAGCGGTTGCGCGCTCGATTGATGCCTGCGTTGCTGCTTGTCGCGAGACCGGCGTGGCGAACGTGGAGTCGCTCAACGACGACGCCAGTGTGAGCCTGTGGAAGAAGGTGACAGACCTTGGCTGGGAGTCGGGGCCACCTGACCTTGCGCTGAGGTTGCTGGGAACTCCCGCACATAGTGCTGAGCTTGTTGCGCTGGCAGCCCAGGAGTCTGATGCAGCAGTGTCTGTGAGCCCGACACGCGGAGTGGTGAAGGCGTATTGGAACAGCGACGCTCTGCCGCCGGATGTGCATGCATATATAGCCGGGTTGCGTGAGGCCGTGACTGCTCTGAACGGAACCGTTGTTGTGGAATCACGGTCGAGACTTGATGGAGTTGACGCCTGGGGACCAACGCCGGACAGCTTTGCGGTGATGCGCCAACTCAAGGAGCAGTATGACCCCCACGGCATCCTGAACCCAGGCCGATACGTGGGAGGGCTCTAGTGTCGACAAAATCAAGCTGGAAGGTTGGCGTTTCCGCGTTCCAGGGGCCGGATGCACCCCAGGAGAAGGACCTCTACAGCTGTGTCCATTGCGGACTTTGCCTCAATGCGTGCCCTACGTACGTTGAGACCGGACTGGAAACGGAGTCGCCCAGAGGTCGCATCGCCCTGATGAAGGCGGTGTTTGAAGGTAGAGTCGGGCTTGAACAAGGTGTCATCGACCACTGGGATACTTGTCTACAGTGTCGAGCGTGTGAATCAGTCTGCCCATCCGGCGTACCGTACGGACGACTCATGGAGCAGACTCAAGCGCAGGTCAAGCGACAACGGCCAGGGTCCATCGTAGGCCGCGTGGTGTCCTGGATCGCGTATAAACAGCTTCTACCTCACCTGGGCCAGCTGCGGTTGTTCGTGAGGGTGCTGCAGGTGTACCAGCGATCGGGAATACGGCGACTGGTGCAGGCGAGTCGAATATTACAACTATTACCGTCTGCAGCTAAAGCCGAGGCCGGGTTGCCAGACCTCTCCAAGCCGTTCTTCAAAGCCGAGGGTCAGGTGTACCCGGCAAAGGGGACCGTAAAACACCGTGTGGCGCTCCTGTCCGGGTGTGTCATGCCGCTTGTGCAGGGCTCGACGATGGAGGCCACCGTCAGGGTGCTGACGCGCAACGGCTGCGAGGTCATCGTACCTGCCGACCAGGGTTGTTGCGGCGCCTTGAACACCCACGGCGGGGAGCAGGACGCCGCACGGAATATGGCTCGTCGAAACATCGACACGTTTCTTGGCGCAGGCGTGGGCGCGATTGTCACTTCTTCGGCTGGCTGCGGTGCATCCATGAAAGAGCACGGCCACCTGCTGCGTGATGATGCTGCGTACAGCGAAAAGGCGCAACGGTTCAGTGGCATGGTTCAGGACATCACAGAGTTTTTGGCATCGTTGCCTGTTGAGTCGCCTAAGACACCCCTGAATGTCCAGGTAACGTATCAGGACTCGTGCCACCTGGCGCACGCCCAACGACTGACAGCTCCGCCAAGAACATTGTTAGGCGTCATACCGGGACTGACGCTGGTGGAGATGGAACATCCCGACCGATGCTGTGGTGCAGGCGGCGCTTATCAGCTGACACAACGTGAGCTGTCAGGACAGCTGCGGACACACAAGCTGGAAGACGCGTTGGCAACGGGGGCGCAGGTCATTGCAACGGCGAACCCTGGGTGCATGATGCAGTTGGAACTGGGGGCGCGAGAGGCTGGCTCGACTATCACTGTCTGCCACGTGGTAGACCTGTTGGATCAGGCGTACCGCCAGGAGGACGCTTAAATTTCAGAGGTAGTGCCTGCAGGTGCTACATCGGTGTGTCGATTTTCTGCAACTCCATGGTTGGCAACGACACAACGGCAAATGATGGGGTTCCAAGTTCTTTCCAAAATGTGTATGGGCTCAAGCCAGCAATTCGCGACAGATATAATGTCATTACCGTCCCGTGGGTAACTACGACCAAATCTCCTTCTGGGTGGTCATCAATCACATTGGAGATCGCTTGCGTGAATCTGGTGTGGGCCTCGTCTGCCGTCTCATCGCTGAATACTAGCTGGTCTGGGGTATTGAAATAGAGTTGGATCTTCTCATCAAGATCTGCTTCGTCAGGGAAGAAGGGAACATTAAGCCGGGAGTGCTCTCTCAATCCATCGGCATACTCAATCCGTAGTTGATTTTGTTGAGCAATCACCGAGGCGGTCTCTGCGGCTTTGGATTCAGGGCTGGTGACAATTACCGATAAATCGTAGTCATGAAGGTGATTTGCCAACAACATAGCACGGTGACGACCCAATTCAGAAAGTTGCCAGTTGCTTGAGGGTTTCTGAGGGTCTACATCCGGTAGAGAATGCCTAGTGACGATTAATGTTCCCACTGCGTACCGCCAGGAGGACGCTTAGTCCGTGGTCTGACGCTGGCCTTCGTCCTGGTCCCGTTTCTTGAACGATGGTCCAACCCAGCAACTCCAGCTGGACCAACCACCTTTGCTCTTGGAACCGAACATTACACGACTGACCATGGACGCGCCTACTGCAATGAGGATGATGGGCCAGATGTTGACGTCAAAAAGCGATCCCACTCCAATGGCTATTAACAATATTACCCAAAAGAACATCATCCACCCCCATGTAGTCGCTTCCTCTGCTGTTTTTCCATTATCTCATAAACATCGTTGAGCTGTCGGTGCGATGCCAAGGAGCGTGAAGCCTGTAGCCGCCCGGGCATGGTAAGGTAGCTAGTAGCTGCGTTCGTCTGTCAATCCCAATCGGCAGAATCGGCGTAGTAGATGGTGTAACCCGTGCTGATGTACTGAAAGGAATCCATGCTAAACCAAGGTCACTCTCCCAGGCGATCTATGGTCGGAGCACTCTTGCTGACTGCCTTTCTGGCCGTGGCGGTAGGCTGCGGTAGCGACGATGTTGCTCCAAACCCACCCACGCCGGTACCGGAAGTAGGCTCCCTGGGTGGTGGCACCTCTTCGGTCACGTTGCCGACCGGGGTTGATGACTCCAGCGAATTGAGTGTGAGACCTGGTGAGGTGGGCTCAGTAGCTCAGGAGATCCAGGGCATCAGCGGGTGGATCAACTCGGACCCGTTCACCATGGAAAGCCTCCGGGGCAAAGTGGTGCTCGTCGATTTTTGGACATACACCTGCGTCAACTGCATCAGAACCATGCCCTTTCTGAGGGAGTGGCAGGAGAAGTATGCCGACGAGGGTCTGGTGATCGTGGGGGTGCACTCTCCGGAATTCCAGTTTGAAGAAGTACGGGAGAACGTGGAAGCGGCGGTTGAGCAGTTCCAGATCACCTGGCCGGTGCTGCAGGACAACGAAATGCAGACGTGGCGAGCCTTCAATAACCGGTTCTGGCCGGCCAAATATCTGATAGACAAAGATGGGGTCATCCAGTACACGCACTTCGGTGAAGGTGCCTACGACGAGACGGAGTTGGAGATACGGAAGCTGCTACAGGAGGCAGGTGCGACTATCGATGGGATCGTAGCCAACCCTGACTCCGGCCCTACGTTCAATGAGAAAGCATCAAGCGGCGGTATCGAGACAGGCCAGACGCGTGAGTTGTACGCAGGGTTGGAGCGTAACGCCGGATCCCAGGTGCCGTACATCATTCAAGCAGAGTTCTATGCACTCCCGTCAGGAGGCCCGATCCTCCTGGAGGATCCCGGGAATCATCAGAACCATTTTCTCTACCTGCACGGGATGTGGCTCAACGGCCTTGATGGCGCACAGCATGCTCGGGTTACGGAGGACCTGGAAGACTATGTTGCGTTGAAATACTTCGGTACCAGCGTCAACGTCGTCCTGGGGAGCGAGGGCGAGCCGTACAGGGTGTACCTCTCCGTAGACGACGGGCCGATTCCTTTGGAAGACAGGGGGACGGACATCGAAGAAAGTGATGAAGGCAGGACGTTCATTTTTGTAGACCGGGAGCGGATGTACCGACTCATCGAGTCCCCTGAATACGGCGGCCATGAGATGAAGCTCACATCCAACTCTGATGAGTTTGCAGTGTTCGCCTTCACCTTCGGATCCTACAACACAGGGCCATAGCGCAGGAATGAAGGGATTGGGAGAGCATGAACGGTAGAGCGAAGCGCATTTTCTTCGGCATTGCGATGGTACTAAGCCTTGTGGCTGCGGCATGCAGCAGCGGTGAGGGTGTAACAACTTCACCCGCCACCCAACCAAGCGTCGTGGATACACCTGAACTGGAATTGAACGGCATCCTGGCTACCAAAGACCTGAGCGTCGGAGCCAATCGCATTGCGTTCCTGCTGACCAGCCCCAAGTCCCTGGTCACGATACCCACAGCTAGCGTGAGGTCCGTCTATCTGGGCGCCACCGAGGCCGTTGAGGAGTCTGTCACCGCGGAGTTCTACCTTTGGCCATTCGGGTCTCGGGGGAGCTATGTAACAGAACTTACTTTCGGTAGGCCAGGCGACTGGCGACTGGACATCGATGTGCTTGAAGAGGACGGCTCCATCCAGTCAGCCAGGATACCCTTGAACATCCGGGAGACCAGCATTACTCCGGGGCTGGGTTCTAAGCCACCTAGCGCAGCCAACAAGACCAGCCGCGATGTGGCTGACCTGAAGGCGTTGACGACCCGATCGACACCGGACCCAGACCTGTACGAGCTGACAATCGCGGAAGCCCTTGAGACGGAGCAGCCGTTCCTGGTGGTCTTCGCCAGCCCTGCGCTGTGTACTAGCCCTACGTGCGGCCCACAGACGGAGACGGTGGAGGAGCTTAAAGACCAGTACAAAGGCCGGGCAAACTTCATTCATGTAGAGGTCTATGACAACCCCGCCGAGATACAGGGCGACCTATCACGTGCACGGTTCGCTCCCATCATAGACACGTGGAAGTTCACGCAGCTGGAGAATTACCGGAACGAGTCGTTCGTGTTCATCATCAATAGCGACGGGCGCATATCTTCAAAATATGAGGGGTATGCAGCCAAAGAGGAACTGGAGAAGGGCCTGGAGAAGGTGTTGGGCTAATACCTAAATTGAGGCTTTGAGTGCAAAGAAAATCGGCTGCCCCTGAATCCAGGGGCAGCCGATTTCTATTTGTTCCTGTGGAAGGGTTTTAGCACAGGACAGCGTCCAAATGGTGGTCCGAGACTCCTCCGGCAACATAAAAGCTGAAGGTTGTCTAGAATAAGCTTCGTAAATAGTTCATATTTCCTCTTCTGAACACTACGGCACATCACGGTACGTAAACCGCACTTCGCTATTCATCCTCGTTGATTTCACTCACAGACCCCATTCCCTTGACACTGGACACCCCTGCGCGTAGGGTCGCATTGCCTTGTAATCGTACAGACAAGCATAGGGGAGGGTCACTGTGGGCAAATTAGACGGACAGACCGTCATTGTTACTGGAGCAAGCCGGGGTATCGGCACAGAGATCGCTAAGGCATTGGCCGCAGAGGGTGGCAAAATCGTCTGCGTAGCTAGAACGCTCCACCCCGGTGCCCACGATATGGCCAACTACATGAAGGATCAGGGTCGTGAGGGAGAGGTCGGGACGCCTTTCCCCGGTTCCTTGGAAGAGACGGTGTCTGAGATCCGTGAAGCGGGCGGAGAAGCTACGGCCCTCGCCGCCGATATTTCCACTCTTGAAGAGTGTGAACGTCTGGTCAATGAAGCTCGAAACCTGTACGGCCCCATAGATGTGTTGGTGAACAACGCTGCTCTCGCTGTATTTCTCCCCGTCCAGGAAATGCCATTAGCAAGCTGGGAGCAGACCTTCCAGATCATTGTCCACGCTCCATTCATGCTCAGTAAGCTTGTATTGCAGGACATGGTGCCCCGCAAGCACGGGAGGATCGTAAACGTCTCCTCTGGTGGAGCGGTGGGTCCCGGGCGTGCTCCCTACTTGACCAAGCCTGGGCTGGCCGGCACCAGCGGCTACGGCGCTGCGAAGGCTGCTTTGGAGCGTTTTACCCAGGGTCTGGCCCAGGAGGTTGCCGACGATGGGATTGCCGTCACAGCCGTAGGGCCGTCGCTCACCGTCCCAACCTCCGGCGCTGTGTTTCATGGTGGAATGCGATATGTTGGCGATGAGAACGGTGAACAACCAGAGGTGATGGCACAGGCTGTCCTGCTGCTGGCCACGGAGCCTGCTGAGAAGGTGAACGGTAGGGTAACCTACAGTCAGCTGATCCTTCAGGAGTATGGATGGATCACCAACGGCGTGGGAACGGGTATAGACCCGGCCAAACCTGGTACAGGTTTCAGCATACGTTAGCTGCAAAATTGGTCTTGCGTTAGTTGGAGTACAATGGACGCATGGTCGGAGAAACCATGGACAAAAGGCTATGACATACGTAGATGCACAGGTAGCAAATATCCCAACGCTGGCCGGATTTGTGGCCCGTTGGCTTCAAGACCTGCGAGACTGGTGCCCCAGGTGCCAGGGGCTTGGCCGAGAGACTCCTCAGAACGCAGGTGACGCGCGTGTGGTGTGTGGGCGCTGTGAAGGACTCCTCTGGGTATCGGTCATCGATGTGGAGCGATTGCTTGAAGCGATCGCACTGCTCGGCCCCCTTGAGGTTGAGTTGACGTACGGGCAGAACGGGACGCGACGTTGCCTCCTGCGTTTGGATGGCGAGCATCTGGGCGAAGACGATTCGACCGTTGGTGCAGTGTATCGCGCAGCGGCTAACCTGGTAGCGTCCATGTTGGATAAAGGGGTGTTGAAAGATACCCCCTTCGACGAAACAGGCCACTAGTTTAGGGCCTGACCGATAGGGTACGGAAGAGGTAGAAGGAACATATGAGTGAGGCACAGATCGCGGTCCTGATCGATTACGAGAACGTTGGTTTGAACTCCATCCAGGGATTGTTTGACCAACTCTCTGATCTTGGCCGCGTCATCGTAAAGAGAGCATACGCAGACTGGTCCGCAGCGGGGAAACAGCGTGATCAGGTCTTGGAACTGGGTATTGAAGCAGTTCACCATTTCCACGCAGCCAAGGTAGCCAAAAACTCCAGCGACATCAGTCTGGCGATCGATGCCGTCGATCTGCTGTACCGGTCTCCGGTGGATACGTTCGTCATCGTGTCTGCTGACAGCGATTTCGTGACGTTGGTGAGCAAGCTGCGCTCTGCAGGCAAGACCGTCATAGGCGCAGGCCGCCGCGACGTCGTTTCGACGACGCTTGTGCGAGCGTGTGATCGGTATATTTATCTGGAGAGCCCGGTGAAAGCACGCCCGGCTGCTGCCAAAGCCTCTGGGTCTGCTGCGAACGACGTTTCAGGCCTGCTACTCCGGGCCATTGAGGTGTCTGCGGACGCTGATGGCAGAGTTGTAGGCTCAAAGCTGCATCAGACAATGACACGCATTGAACCCAGCTTTGACTTCAAGGAGTTGGGCTATCGGACGTTCACGCAGTTCCTTGAGTCGTCTTCGTCTGTTCAGATTACCAAAGAGAAGAACTCCAACGACATCCTGGTCAAACAAAAGGGCACAGGGCTTTCAAGGATTCCGGTTGTAGGCAGTTTGCTTGGTGGTAGAGGGCGAAAACCCGCTGTCGTAGAAGCAGAACCTGAACCGATGCAGCCGCTTGTGACTCCTTTAAGACCTGCCCCTCGACAAGCTCCGGCGCAACGAAGGCCCATTGCAAGACCGCCGATGCGCCCACAACCAGTACCGCCACAACCAACGCCGACTCCGCCTGCTCCCTACCAGCCGGTGACTCCACCGCAACCCATTACTTCACTAGGACAACCGGTAGCTCAATCACCGATGCCACCCCAGCCCACCATATTGCCTGCACAGGCCCCTGAACCGATGCCTACACCAGCCTCAGAAACTGCACCGGAGACGCCTTCGATAGCCAATGGCATCGCGTGGGATACGGATATCAACGAGCGATGGTTAAATCGTGTCGATCAAACAACAGGGATCCTGAACGGCACCAGGGCAGCCTCTGAAGCAGCGCGTGTGTTGGGTGTACCCAAACTGAGCTCATCGCGGTACAAGACGTTGCAGTCGCTGCTGACGTCCAGCACATTGCTGTCCGCTAAGTGGTCGCGAGAAGGCAACACGCTGCACATCAAAGCCATGCAGGGTAGCGAGTCCAACAGCGATAGCCAGCCCATTTCCTAGCCCCGGCGTTCGGGTCCTATAGGAAGAGATGGGTCGGTCGGTTAACCGTCAGGGGCAGGGATTCAAGGCTTACCCTTGGCCCTGGGCGCGCTTTACCCCGATGGTCAGTTCCATGCCGTCTATCTTCAGCGCCTCCACGTGGGCGTCAGCGTCCGGTGTACCCTCTTCCACACGCACCGCCAGGGTCTCTGTGCGGATGTACTCGCCCATCGCCTCCGATGTCAACACTTCTTGAAGTGCTGCGTCACACTGGTACCAAACCACGATGCGGTCTGCGATATCAAAGTCGGCTGTTCGGCGCATGTTCTGGATGTTGTGCACCAACTCTCGCGCCAGCCCCTCTTGCTTCAACTCCGGCGTCATCCGCGTGTCGATAGCCACGTAGTACCCACCGTCAAGCACGCCAGCGTA
This sequence comes from uncultured Dehalococcoidia bacterium, assembly GCA_913049785.1. Taxonomy (GTDB): domain Bacteria; phylum Chloroflexota; class Dehalococcoidia; order Lucifugimonadales; family UBA1127; genus UBA1127. Next base: position 37,397 of record CAJWXP010000017.1, read on the forward strand.
GGGACTATCTTGGGACGGCGATATGTCCAGGTCTTCTGCGTCGAGGGTGAACTCGCCGACGGTGACGGGCTGGCCTCCCAGCACGGCCTTGATGACTGCTTCTTTATCGGTTTTTGCGAAGGCCTTATTAAGGTCAGGCAGCTTGTCGGTGTACTTGGGGCCCACCACGGAACCGTTGAGCCTGACATTCAGGTTCTTGGCTGCATCTGCGTTGCTGATGACCAGCATCGACTTGACGTTCAGCTCGTCGCGAACCTGATCTGCCAGGGGCAGCAATAGAGCGCCATCGGCTACGGTCTTGGGCAGGATCAGCACATCGGCCAGGGGTTGGCGCACCTTGGCCTGCACCTTCTGTCGGGCTGCGCGACCCATGCTGACCACCTTCATGACAAGCTGGGTGGCGTGACCAAGCTCCTTATCGATGCGAGTTGTGTCTGCCACGGGGAAGCTGGCCAGGTGGACGCTGTCCGGTGCCGTTGGGTCTGAAGCCACCACCAGGTTTTGGTACATCTCCTCCGCCACAAAGGGCGTCAGCGGCGCCATGATTTTGCTCAGCGTGACTAGGCAGGTGTACAGCGTCTGGTAGGCGGAGCGCTTGTCACTGTCGTTCTCACTCTTCCAGAAGCGCCTTCGGCTGCGCCGCACGTACCACGTGGACAGCTCGCCCACAAAGGCCTCTATCTTGCGACCGGCGTCCGTGGGGTTGTAGTCCTCCATCTCCGCCGTCACATCGAGGATGAGTTGGTTGAGTTCAGAGATGACCCATCGGTCAAGCTCCGCCACGGGCTCTCCGGGGTCTGCCGACGTAGGCTCGAAGCCATCCAGCAACGCGTAGGTGACGAAGAAGCTGTAGGTATTCCAGAGGGTCAGCAAGAACTTCCGAACTGTTTCTTCGACAAGATCCTGGGAGAAGCGGCGTGCGTTGCCAGCAGGTGCCGCTGTCAGCAGGTACCATCGCAGGGCATCGGCTCCGTGGGCGTTGATGACAGACCATGGCTCCACGATGTTGCCCTTGGTCTTGCTCATCTTTTCACCCTGATCGTCCAGGATGAGACCCAGGCAGATGACGTTCTTGTAGCTCGGTTCCTTGCGCAGCAGGACAGACAGAGCGTGGAGGCTGTAGAACCAACCTCTGGTCTGGTCAACACCCTCACATATGTAGTCGGCAGGGAAGTGGCCATCGGTGAACATGGGGTCGTCGCTTGATGTGGCGTTGAACTGAGCGTAGGGCATCGCGCCCGAGTCGAACCAGCAGTCCAGCACCTCTGATACGCGGTGCATCGTGCCGCCGCATTTGCAGGTCACCGTCACCTCGTCGATGTAAGGGCGGTGTAGGTCGAGTCCGTCCAGGTCGAGCGAACCCTTCGTGTCGACATCTGCCCGTTCACGCAGCGTGTCCAGATCGCCGAAGCACTCGTCTTCGCCGCACGTGTCACATCGCCAGATGGGAAGGGGTGTGCCCCAGTACCGTTCACGGGAGATGGCCCAGTCCACGTTGTTGCGCAACCACTCCCCGAACCTGCCCTGCTGGATGTGCTCCGGGTGCCAGTTGATGTCACCGTTGAGCGCCACCATCTCATCCTTGTACTCTGTGGTTCGTATGTACCAGGAGGGCTTGGCGTAGTAGACCAGCGGTGTTCCGCAGCGCCAGCAGAAGGGGTAGGTGTGCAGGATGGTCTCCTGTCGATAGAGCAGGCCTCGCTGGGCTAGGTCGGCGGAGATATCGACGTCTGCTTCCTTCACGAACTTGCCCGAGCCCGGGTAATCGCCAGTGACGACCCCCTGCAGGTCGACTGTGTGGATGGTGGGCAGGTTGAACGTCCGACCCAACTCCTGGTCCTCTGCACCGTAGGCAGGGGCCGTGTGCACCACGCCAGTGCCATCGTCCATGCCTACGTAGTCGGCGGGCAGGACACGGTGATGGAAGGGCTGACCCTCATGCTCAGTAGCGTTGACGAAGGGCGGCTCGTACCGGAGCCCCTGAAGCTCGCTGCCCTTGAAGGTGGCTTGTAACGTCCAGCCCTCGCCCAACACCTCTTCTACCAGCGGTGCAGCCAGGAGCAATCGCTCAGCGCCATCGGGCGATGCGACCATCGCGTACTCTTCCTTCGGCGCGACTGCCAGGGCCACGTTCGCCGTCAGCGTCCAGGGCGTCGTCGTCCAAGCAAGCACGGAGGGGATTGGCCCACTCCAACCGGAGTCGCTCCAGCCCATCGCCTTTGCAGCTTCAGAAGCGTCGTCTTGCTCGTTGCTCATCGGGAAGCGCACGAAGACCGACGGGTCCTCCGTGTTCTCCTGATACCCCAGGGAGACCTCATGGGAGCTAAGGGATGTGACGCAGCGAGGGCAATGAGGCGTGACCTTGTACCCCTGGTAGACCAGGTTCCTGTCCCACAGCTCCTTGATGATCCACCAGCCGCTCTGGATGTAGCCGTTATCGAAAGTGATGTAGGCGTTGTCCATGTCTATCCAGAAACCGATGCGTTCCGTCAGCTCTTCCCACTCCTTTACGTAGCGCATGACGCTCTCGCGGCAGAGGGCGTTGAACTTGTCGATTCCGTATTCTTCAATCTCCTTTTTGGTGGTGATGCCCAACTGCTTCTCTACCTCGATCTCCACCGGCAGCCCGTGGGTGTCCCAGCCGCCTTTGCGAAAGGGCCGGAAGCCCTGCATGGTCTTGTAGCGAGGGATGACGTCCTTGAACACACGGCCTAGCACGTGGTGCATGCCGGGGGTGCCGTTGGCCGTTGGCGGCCCCTCGTAGAGCATGAACAGCGGCTTGTCCGCAGCCTCGTCCCACGTACGACGGAACACCTCACGCTCTTTCCAGAGCTTCAAGTTTCGGTCTTCAAGCTCCGGGAAACTTACTTTGCTGGATACTGGGCTAAACATTTTTGTGCTCCTACGGTTTAGTACTTTCGTATGTAAAATAAAAAATCCCGCCCCTGGAAAGGGACGGGTTCTCAAAAGACCCGCGGTACCACCCTTGTTCTCCGATGTCATCGGAGCACTCTGTAGGACGCTATCACGTCCCTGCCCCTGTAACGGTGGGCGTCCGACGATTCCTACCGACTACCTGATCCACTACAGCCTCCCATTGGATAACCTGAGGTCAGAAGGATCCAAGGTTAGTCTTGGGAATGTAGCTCGGGAGTGATTTTCGCCAGATGCCTGCCTGTCCGCTTTCACCGTACCGGACTCGCTGGAGGTGGCTTTTCCGACTACTCGTCTCCGTCATAGCCTCTCAAACAACGTTAGCAGGGGTGTGGAGGTGCGTCAAGAAACGGAGTTTGAGGGTGGTGTATCAATTTCATACGCGTCATTCCGGACACCGGCTTCTGCCGGTGCGACGACGATCAGTTCGTGCAGTAGTATTCCAATCCGATACACTACCCCGAAGAGTCATTGAGCCTCACGCCCACCAACACCGTGGTGACGACCACACGCTCGTCATACTTGAAGCGAGGCCATGAGGATACCAGCGTCGCGATTCGTCCCGTTGAGCCCCACAACCTCACGTCATCCCTGTGCATGATGCGGAACTCCGTGGCCTGGTAGAGGAAGCTGCCATCGTCGCTGTCGATGATGACGTAGACAGCCTGGCCCTGTCGCAGGAGGTCATGCACCTTGGGGAGGTCGCGGAAGACGGAACCCTCACCGCGGATGGGGCTCTCCAGATGGCCGAAGAGCCAGGTGTTGCCGATTTCCCCGGGGGTTGGTTGGCCGGGGATGATACCTAACAAAAAGGGCGGCGCAGCGTATTTCTCCCCATCGCCGAACGGCTCTGCGGTCAACTCGATGGTACCGATCTCAAGGCCGATGATGGGGATGCGCACCAGGGTCGCTGGCCCAAGCCCTGTGGCGGGTAGATCAACCTCTGATGGAGGCAGGAACCCGGCAGTGATGCTACCGTCGTCCAGATCCTTGACCCAGAAGGGGTTCGACCAGAACTGGGGGGCGATCTCTGTGCCGGGGTAGAGCGAGGCGAGGGAGAGCCCATCGGTGTTGCTTGAGGAGGGTGGTTCGATGATGGCCACCGCGGTGCTGAGGGGGGCGAAGAGTTTCTGGTCTGTAGGCAGCGTAAGGGGGGCGTTCACCACCACGTCGTCGTAGCGGGCGTCGATGTAGGCCTGATATCCAAAGAATGTAGCGACGACTCCCAACAGCAGCACACCACCAGCTAGGAAGATGAGGCCCACTCGGGAGCCGCCCATCCATCTTCGCCGCGACACACTACTTTCGGCCGCCACTTGCGATTACCCTCCGTAATTCCTTGGCGCTAATAACTACACTTTGAGGATAGCATACCTACTGTCGATACGAAGGGGCAGGGTTGATGGTTCGAACCAACGCAGGTCATAGCACGACCACGGCCTGTGCGTAAGGTCAAATCGACCTTCGATAACGATGAGCGGAATTGCTTGCGTTATCGAGCGCGCGGAGTGTGCATCGAGCCGTTGCTGATAGGCTCGTTCAGGTAGATGTCGCCGTTGCGGATCTTGATGTTGAAGCCGCAGTCCGGGTTGGTGCATGCCCATGCCTTGTAATGGATGGCTGCGCCTTGGCCTCCAAAGTCTGAAAGGGGTACCAAGTCGCCTGAATTACAGCTTTGACACCGGGGTAGGGTACTCGTCTCCACCGGGGACCTCCTCAAACCACACGACCCACACGGTTTCGATATTTCCCGCAGGGTGGCCGCAGACAACGTCTCTGCCGAGGCAGCACCCTGACGCTCGCAAACCAATGAGAATATTATCACAAGCGACAGGGGTGAACAAGGTGGAAACGCCTGATTTTCATCGGTGACTTAACAAGAAATCTGATGGTTCTACGGAGCGGGCTCCACCAGTCCCAACTCTACAAGGGCGTCCACCATGGCCAGTATTAGACCGCGAGAATGGGCCTGGAATTCCATGTTGGTGATCGTGGACGCGATGCCTCCACTGACGGGCGCTGCGCCGGAGCGGATGTCGTCTGCCGCGCCCATGACTCGTGCATCCATGCGCTGGCGTAGGAAATCAGTGAATTCGTTTGCGTCCATACTGGGCCTCCGTGGTTCAGGATGCTCGCACTCTACGGCAACGGAGGCTTTTACGACAAGGGGAGGGCTACGGTGTGCAGCGTCTCGTAGATGGGCCCTTGAGGCGTCAGGGTGCTCTTGATGAGCTTGAAGGAGTCGATGGGGGCCGGCAGCCCGCTGCTCCAGGGCAAGGAGGTAAGGACTTCGCCCGCCTTTGTTCGGTCTTCTGGCGAAGCGGAGTCACGCATCCGTGCCACGGTCAGGTGGGGGCTGAAGGGTCGCTTGTCCCGTGCGAACCCAATTAACTCACAGGCATCCTCGACAAGGTTGACCAGCTTCTCGAGGGGTTGCATGTCCCCGGCCATGCACACAATCAGGACGCGGGTGCGTTTCAGGTTGGGGAAGCCGCCAACATCGCCTAGCTCCAGTGTGAATGAAGCTGCCTTTGATGCCAACGAATCCAGAGTCGACATCAGGCCCGGTACCTGGTCTGTATTCACGTTGCCCAGGAACTTGAGGGTCAGGTGGATGTTTTTCGCCGCCACAAGACTCATGCCTTGCAAGGCAGACGCACGCAGGCCGTGGATAAGCTGAGAAAGGGCGGCCAGCGTATCCGGTGGGAGTTCTACCGCTATGAAGAGTCGTTGTGTATCAGGCTGATTTGATGTCGTCACGGAACTCCTTCAACTTCAGGTACCAATCGATGATGTCGTTCAAGCTGAACGATGCGTTTGCAGGGCTTGGGTTGGGGACGACGAAAACCTTGGATGTGCCGATGCTCCAGAGTTGGGGACCGAGGGCTACCTTTGAACGGTCGCCGTTGGCGATTTTGGCGTAGTGTGTCGCAGCCATGATGCCGTGGAAGCACACGATGCGGGGTGTTGCGGTCGTCAGCCGCTCCTGCAGGTCCAGTGCACCTCCGCGGAAGTCCGCTGTTTTGAGGTCGGCGACGCCCGGGGTTGGCCGCTTCACGATGTCCGTCATGCCGATGCCGAACTCCAGCACTCGATAGTCGGTCTCAGCGGTGAGCGGCTCCGGCGTCATCTCAGCGCCGTTGAACGCTGGCCAGAAGCGGTTGCGGGGGTTGGCGAAGTAATGACCGGTCTGTGCCGAGGGGATGGACGGGTTGAGCCCCACCAACACGATGTCCAGGCCTGGCTGAAGGTAGTCGGGAAGCGTCTCCATACCTCGCTAACCACCCAGCCGTAACAAACGCGCTATGTTGCCGCCGGTGATGCGGTCCTGGTCGTCTGCCGAGAGGCCGCTTTCACGCACCTGCTCTAGCAGTCGGGGATGCTTGATGAGCGGGTAGTCGGTACCGAAGAGTATCTTGCCTGCTCCCACCAGCCCCGCCGCGGTGGAGAACACCTGGGCGTCATAGAGGAAGGGCGATGCGGCGGTATCGAAGTAGGTGTTGGTCAGGGCAGCGTTCACCTCCGGCATCAGGGCGTAGAAGGGCAGCCCGCCGCCCCAGTGCGCAGCGATAATCGGTTGGTCTGGAAATGCCTCGATGAGACTGAGCAACCGGTCCGGGGTCACGGTGCCCTTGCCTTGATAGGTGTGGCCTACAGGCTCCGATGCGTGAGCGACCACCGGGAGACCCAGTCGTTTGG
>CAJWXP010000018.1 GCA_913049785.1 uncultured Dehalococcoidia bacterium
GCCGGTCCCACCGACTCCAATGGCCACGCCGATTCCACCGACTCCTACAGCCACCGTACCGCCGACGGCTACTCCAGTTCCTCCAACGGCAACTGCAGTGCCACCGACGCCTGTACCAACAGCTACGGCTGTACCGCCTCCGCCGACCAAAGTCGCGGCACCAGTAGCCACGACGGTGGTTGTTGAAGAAACAGCGGGTACTTGCGCCCAGTCCGGCGTGGCTGACCTTAGTTTCTTGCTTGCAGGAGTGGCATTCCTAGGCCTGATATGGCGTAGGAAGACACGCAACTAGCACATTACTTTGAATGATATGAAACGCCTCCGCTCTGAATAGGAAGGGAGGCGTTTCTTTTTTAACTGATGGATTGGTTAGAGATGGCGTAGATTCACCTTGACAGCGTCTTTCTGCGAATGCTACTGTTGGGCCACTTGAGCAGGCTCCGTAAGCGAGTGCCAAATGACTACAAAATCGCACCTTTCTCCCAGACGCGAGACCATCCTTAAGACCATCCTTGATGGATACATTGATACGGCTGTGCCTGTGCCGTCAGAAGTGGTCACCCACAAGCACGGTCTTGGCGTGAGCGCAGCAACTGTGCGACACGAGATGGCGGCCCTGGAAGAGGAAGGGTACATCAGCAGGCCTCATCTATCAGCGGGTGGAGTGCCCACGGACAAGGGATATCGCTACTACGTCGAGGCGTTGACCACCACCCAAGAGCTACCCTTGGAAACCAAGCGCTCCATGCGTCGGGAATTGACCTCTGTTAGTAAAGATGTGGATGTGTGGACGAAGCTCTCTGCGCGTATGTTGGCAGAGGTTGCCAGCAACATGGCGCTGGTTACCATGCCTCGAACGATACAAACGCGTATCCGCAACCTGCAATTGTTGTATTTGAACGAACTTCTTGTGATGCAGGTAGTGGTGCTCCAGGAAGCTCGCCTTCGCAAGGAACTGGTCCCGCTGACCGAGCCGGTCTCAGAAGAGGATATCAGTCACGTGTCCGGCAAGCTCAACAGCCATGTGAAGGGCCTGTCCTATCACGAGGTGTTGGGCAGAAGCATCGAGACGACACCCCTCGAGCAAAACGTGCTTGACGTAGCGCTACGCATCTTGCAGGAGGAAGACCAGGCAAGCTTTGCTGACTACATCATTGAGGGGCTCCGGCATGTGATAGACCAGCCGGAATTCAAGGGATCGGCACAGGTTCACGACCTCATTGAGGTGTTGGAAAGCCGTCGACTTGCTGAGGCGATACTGACAGAGAGCCCTGGTGTCGGCGAGATACGGGTGGTCATCGGCGGCGAGAACCATGAGGATGCCCTCAAACCAATGAGCCTGGTCATTACGCAGTATGGGGTGCGGAACCAGGTCTTCGGGACTATCAGCATCGTTGGGCCCATGCGTATGCACTATGAGAAGACCATTGCCGGAGTCAACTATTTCTCATCGTTGATGAGCCAGATGTTGGAAGAAGTCGGGTTAGGGCCATCGTAAAGAGCAGCAGGAAGGCTGGAGAAGCCTATGGATACACAAGAGAGCACTGATGGGGCCGCACGGGAAGAACCGACGGCTCCTAACCATGGTCAGGAGGATTCTACCGTTGGTGGCGAGGCCCCTGACGCTCCACCAACGAAGGTGCAGGAGCTGGAGGAGCGAGCCGATCGTCTTATGGCGAATTGGCAGCGCGCGCAGGCGGACTTGGCCAACTATCGCAAACAGGTAGAGCGTGAGCAACTGGAGTTGGTGCAGCTCACCACTGAGGGACTGACTGCAGATACACTCTCTGTTCTCGACGACTTCGAGAGAGCTTTCACCACCATACCGCAGAACCTGCAGTCATTGACGTGGATCGAAGGGGTCTGGTTGGTCTACAAAAAACTGGAGGCAATACTCAAGGCGCGCGGTTTAACGGCTATTGAAGCTGAGGCGGCGCAATCCTTTGATGCCAACCTCCATCAGGCTCTTTCTGAAGTCGAGGGAGACACAGGAACCATCGTCGAAGTGATCCAGAAGGGGTACACCATGGGTGGACGCCTTTTACGGCCTGTTTTGGTCAGTGTAGGAAAGGGTAGCGCCACAACAGAAGAGCAAACTGCTGGGAAAGACAGCAGTGACGGGCCACCCTCCGACGAAAGTACCTCAGAAGCCAAAGACTAGGTGCCCTCCCCCATCCGTAGTAATGACCATAGTGTACAATTGGATTACCTATGATTTTGGAACTGACGTTTAACTGATGGCAAGCAGCAAAAACTACTATGAACTCCTGGGCATTCCTAAAGACGCCTCAGAGGAGCAGGTCCGTAAGGCGTTCCGCAGCCTTGCTATGGAGTGGCACCCTGACCGCAACCGCTCTACCGATGCGGAGGAACGCTTCAAAGAGATCAATGAGGCGTACCAGGTTCTTATAGACCCCTCAAAACGACAGATGTATGACCAGTATGGTCGCGTGGACATCGACCCGAACGGCGGGTTCCCGGGGCGAGGGTTTGATGGGTCCGACTTCCAGGGTGGTGTAGGCGACATCTTTGATGCGTTCTTCGGCGGATTCGGTGGCGGAGGCCAGAACGACGCTTCCCGCGGTAACGATATCCAATACGCTATGACGATCACCTTCAAAGAAGCGGCATTTGGCGTTGAGAAGGAGCTGGGGATCACTCGGAACGAGATCTGTTCTACCTGCAACGGTGATCTAGCTGCTCCCGGCACCTCTACCGATAAGTGTGGCAATTGCAACGGGGCAGGCAAGGTCCGTAGGGCCCAGAACAGCATCTTTGGACAGTTTGTTCAGGTGATAGCCTGTAACGTGTGCAGAGGTCGCGGCCAGACGGTGAAGACGCCCTGCCCTACGTGTAAGGCCTCCGGTCGTGAACGACAGACACGAAACGTCATGGTCAACGTCCCGGCTGGCGTTGAGGACGGCATGCGCGTGAGGCTTTCCGGCGAAGGCGATGCTGGGTCCAGCAAGGGGCGCGCAGGCGATATGTACGTCACGTTGTCTGTGAAGTCCCACCCGTTGTTCCGACGTGAGAAGGAGCACCTGGTCTTTGACCTGCCTTTGAACGTTGCCCATGCGGCATTGGGGAAGACCATTGAAGTGCCTATGCTTGACGGGGAGACCGAAGAGTTCGTGGTGCCCGCCGGTGTCCAATCCGGTGCTGTTCTTCGCAAGAAGGGAAAAGGTGTCCGAAACCTGAACAACAGTAGGTATGGAGACCTGGTTGCGCTGGTGACGATCATCACTCCCAAGCAGATGGGCGCCCGCACACGTGAGCTCTTCGACGAACTGGCTGTCTCTCTGGAAGTAGACGAAGAAGCACATTCTCCCAGCAATGGAAAGTCCTGGGTTCGCAAACTCAAGGATGTCCTGGCTGGGGAAAACTGCTAAAGGGCCCACAAACTCCCGGGTCTTCATGGGTAGACACTCGCGCCAACGCTATTGTTCGATTCACTCATTTTGCTCGCCTTCAAACGAAATAATTGTTAGGAGACCCAGTGGATTATCTTGAGCTAACGGTTCGGGCACCTCCAGAGCTAGTTGAGCCCTTGGTGCAGTTGTTTCAGACCTACGGGAAGCAACGAGTGGCCGTGGAGGAGGCTGGTGGGTACAACCCGGACGAAGGTGAACGACCCACAGAGGGCGCACCAGTCATTGTTCGGACGTACTTGCCTAAGGACCGCCGCGCGGACGATCGCAGGGCACGCATCGAGGCTGGGGTGCACCTGATGGGGTTGATCAAGCCCCTTACGCCCCTGGAGGTCCGAACCGTGGAACCGCAGGAGTGGGAAGAAGCGTGGAAGGCCCATTTCCACCTCCTGCACATCGGCAAACGGCTGGTAGTGCGCCCTTCATGGCAGGAGTACGAACCTGAGGGCGATCAGATCGTGCTCAAGCTGGATCCCGGGCTGGCTTTTGGCACAGGACACCACCCCACAACCTACATGTGCCTTGAGCAGCTGGAGCAACGGGTTCAGGACGGTATGCATGTGCTGGATCTGGGAACTGGCTCTGGCTTGCTCGCGCAGGCGGCGTTGCTGCTGGGAGCCTCCTGGGTGCTGGCTGTAGATACAGAAGCGGACTCCATCCGCGCCTCTCGACGGAACTTGAAGGAAGCAGGCCTCGCCAAGCGGGTAAAGATCATTCGAGGCTCCATTCCGCAGCCCCTGGGTGTGGACATGGACATGGTAGTTGCGAACATCTCCGCCAAAGTGCTTATAGCGCTATCCGGGGACATCACAGCAAGCCTGAAGCCGGGAGGCATCCTGGTAGCTTCCGGAGTGCTGGAAGAACGGGGCGATGAAGTGAAGGAAGCTTTTGCGGCCGCGGGCCTGACCGAGGTGGAGATCAAGCATAGCGAGGACTGGTTGGCCTTGGTGTACAAGCGTTAGCTAAACCGGTCATTCATATCCCTGAATCGACGAGCCTACGCGAGTGGCGATAGCGCTCATGACTACGGAAGACTCGGGAGTCGTTGAGTGAGGTGTCCAGGATGCTAATCGTTGACTTCGACCCCAACCAGGAAAAGGCCATCGAGCAAGCGGCGTCACTGCTTGTAGAAGTGTTCAGCGAGCACTGGCCAGACGCTTGGCCGACCATGGCAGCCGCATTGAAAACCGTCCGGGATTCCTATGGGTCCAACGGAATTGGGAGAGCTGCCATTGATGATGTCGGCAACGTTATAGGATGGATAGGCGGACTCAGCGAGTACAACGGTAAGGTGTGGGAGCTCCATCCCTTGGTTGTGCGGTCGGATTACCAGAGGAAGGGAATCGGGCGAGCGCTGGTGTCAGACCTTGAAGGACAAGTGCGACAAGGCGGTGGGATCACGCTGCGGGTCGGCACGGACGACGAGGATAACATGACATCACTTGGGGGAATGGACCTATACCCAAACGTCCTAGAACACTTGTCCAATATTAAAAATCTGAAGGCTCATCCATACGAGTTCTACCAGAAAATGGGTTTACCATCGTAGGCGTGATGCCTGACGCAAACGGATTCGGAAAGCCTGACATTATCATGGCTAAATCATTGGTAGAGTCGCAACGGTGAAAAGGCCCAAAGCTGGAGTCCTGTGGTGTACCAACGCCAGGCTTAGCGCAAGTCTGTAGGCCATTCCTGGCCGGGGGTTCTGTTCAACAACGATGCCGTAGCTTCCTTGGGGTCCAGACCTTCAAACAGAATGCGTGCGGTGAGTTCTGTGATAGGCATTTCCACGCCGTGCTGCTTCGCCAACTGTAGCGCTGCCTCTGTGGTACCGACACCCTCTGCCACGTGGACCATGCCGCCAAGCACTTCTGAAAGCGGATGACCCAGCCCTATCTGCTCTCCTACGTAGCGGTTGCGACTGAGGTTGCTGAAACAGGTGGCTACCATATCGCCAAGGCCTGCCAGACCGGACATAGTGAGGGGCTTTGCGCCGCATGCCACGCTCAATCGGGTGATCTCCGCCAGCCCCCTGGTCACAAAGGCGGCCTTGCCGTTCGCTCCGTGACCAAGGCCATCGCTTATTCCGGCACCTATGGCGATGGCGTTCTTCAGCGCCCCACCTAGCTCCACACCCACAACATCGTCGTTGGTGTAGACGCGGAACGTATTGGAGTTGTAGATCTCCTGCACCCACTCTGCCACCCGATGGTCGTGAGCAGCTACAACGGTCGACGATGGCTTTGCCTCGACCACTTCCTTCGATAGGTTCGGGCCGGAAAGCACGCATAGCTGACTATCGGCAACATCGGGGAGTTCCTCATGGATGACCTCGGTCATACGCTTACCGGGGCCCTTCTCCAGGCCCTTGATTGCACTGAGAAGCACGGTTGAATGTTGGATATGAGGCCTTAGTACGGGAAGGTTCTCTCGGAGGCGCTGCGAGGGCGTACAGAGCACGACTAAGTCGACATCGCTGAAGGCGGACGATGCATCGGCTGTGGCGGTGAGGGTAGAAGGGAAAGTCACGCCGGGGAGTAACCGTTTGTTCTCCTGATCTCGAACCAGGTCATCGGCCTCTGCTTCAGAGCGAGCCCAGAGGGTGACCTCATGGCCTCGTCGAGCCAGAAGGATGCCAAGAGTGGTGCCCCAACTGGTTGTCCCTAAAACTCCAACGCGGGCCATAGCTACGCCTCTGTTTTGGTTTTAGCCGGCTGTCCCAACTGCGCTTCCGTACCTGCGAGGAGTCGAACGATGTTGGCACGGTGCCGCCCGACGATGATGATCGTCGCTGCGCCGCCGTAGATCCCGTAGACCGCCGAGAACTCGCCAAGGAACCCGAAGAGCACCAGGGACAATCCCCCTAGAGGTACGCCTACGATGCTGCCCAGAGAGATGTACCGGGTGATCTTCATCAGAGATACGCCGATGATGAAGGCGATGAGGCCGCCGATAGGGAAGAGGGCGAGCATGCCACCCAGTCCGGTGGCTACACCCCTGCCGCCTTTGAATTTCAGGTATATCGGCCAGTTGTGGCCTACCAGGGCGGCAACAGCAGCGCTCATCTCAAGGTAGGAGGTTTCCAGGGACGAGAGCTCTGCTACATCAGCCAGGGCCGTTGCCGTCAGGACTGCACCTGTACCTTTGGCAATGTCCAGGAAGAGCACTAATGCTGCCTGTTTGGCGCCGATGGACCGAAGAACGTTGCTGCTGCCGATGTTGCCGCTACCGATACTCCTGACATCAACGCCGCTGCTCCATTTGCCGATCAACAAACCCCAGGGGACTGCACCAACCAGGTATGCCCCCGGTATGAGGAGCAGGAACAGGGGCAGGGCGTTCATGTACTCTTCTTTCTCAGGCCTTTGCGGAACTCCAGCCTCACCGGGACCCGCCGGATGTGGAAGGTGGTACGGATAGTGTTCATCAGATACCGCTGATAGGAGAAATGAACCATCTCCGGGTTGTTCACATAGATAGTGAACGTCAACGGGTGTATATGCTTCTGTTCACCTCGCAATAGGCGAAGGTGTCGGCGACCCTTGGAAGGTGGCGGATGTTTGGCCAAAGCCTCCATCAAGGCAATATTCAACTCTGTGTCTTTGACCTGGGTGGCCTGCTCAGCATACAGCTCCTGTGCCGTCTTCAGCAGTGCGGGTACGCCCTCCCCTGTGAGGGCAGATATGAAGTGGATGGGGACATAAGGCGCCCAGTGGAGTCGCTTCCTGACATCTTTGACCACTTCGTCGGCGTTCAGTCCATATTCCTTTGCCAAGTCCCACTTGTTGATGGCAACGACCATGGAATGGTAGGACTCCAGCACATACCCTGCCACATGGATGTCCTGGGCTGTGGCGATCTCTTCCGCATCTATGACCAGGATGGCAACGTTGCATCGCTCAATGGCCTGAATAGAACGCAGGGCGCTGAATTTCTCTGGCCCGGGCTCTATGTGCCCCCGCTTCCGGATTCCTGCGGTATCTATGAGCATCAAGGGCTGGCCTTCGTAGCTGACCCAGCTGTCCAGCGAGTCTCTGGTAGTCCCGGGCACATCGTGGACGATGGCGCGCTCCTCGCCAGTGATGTTGTTCAACAGGCTGGACTTCCCAACGTTCGGACGACCGACGATGGCAAGCCGCAGTACGTTGGTGTCCATCTTCTCGTCGCCACCCGGAGGAAGAAGGTCTTCGATCGCATTCAGAAGGTCGTCTATACCCTCTCCCTTGATGGCGCTGATAGACATGGGATCACCTAGACCAAGGCTGAAGAACTCTGTGGTGGCGAACCGGCGACGCTCACCCTCGTTCTTGTTCACCACGGTGATGATGGGCGTACCGATCCGCCTGATGGAGTCAGCGATCTCAGCGTCGGCGGGCTGCAGTCCGGCAATAGCGTCCGTGAGGAAGATGATGACGTCTGCATCGGTAAGGGCCGCCTGAACCTGTTCGAATACCTTGCCCCACAACGGTTCATCACTATCGATGGCGATGCCGCCTGTATCCACAAGGAAGAAACGCCTTGTGATGCCTTCCACCGGCATAATGACCCGATCGCGAGTGGTGCCAGCCTCATCGGCGACGATAGCGCGGCGTTGTCCGGCTAGTCGATTGAAAAGGGTCGATTTTCCTACGTTCGGTCGACCAACGATGGCGACAACCGGCATCAGGCCGGAAGCGTCACCTGTGGGAGCTTCGGTGGACTCGGCTGGCAAGAATTCTTGGACAGCGTCGTCATTTTCAGTGCTTGGCTTAGCCAATGAGGGCCTCCAACAGCGCTTGCTGTGCATGTAGGCGATTTTCTGCTTGATCAAAAACCACGGACTGGGGGTGTTCCAGGAACCCCTCGGGAACCTCTTCACCATAGTGTGCCGGAAGGTCATGCATGAAGATGGCGTCTGGCGCGGCCTGCTCCATAAGCTCCGGGTTGACCTGGTAGCCTATGAAGGCCTCTTTCCGCTCCCCGGACTCGCCTTCATGACCCATGCTCGCCCAAACATCTGTGTATACCACGTGGGCGTCCTCTACGGCAGCAACAGGGTCCCGAAGAAATTCTATCTGGCCCCCATTTGCCGCCGCTATCTGTGCAGCTTGTCTCAATACTGGGGTAGTCAGCTCATATCCCGGAGGAGAGGCGATACGGAACGTCATCCCCATAGAAGCCGCGCCGTACGCAAGGCTGCGCGCAACGTTGTTCCCATCACCTATGTAGGCCAGCACCGTCCGGTCCAGGCTGCCACGATGCTCTAGCATCGTCGTCAGGTCAGCCAGGGTCTGGCAAGGGTGTTCATCCTCTGATAGGGCGTTTACAACCGGCACAGTAGCGTATTGCGCCAACTCTTCCAGGTTCTTGTGCTCGAAGCACCGATAGACAATGCAGTCCACGTACCGGGACAGTACTTGGGCGACATCGCTCACTGCCTCTCGACCCCCCACGCCTACTTCCTGAGGACTGAGATAGAGGGAGTTCCCTCCAAGGTTCGTTATGGCGACCTCAAAGCTGACGCGAGTGCGCAGAGAAGGTTTTTCAAACAATAGCGCCACGGTCTTCCCCTGCAGTGGCTTTTCAGTGTTCGTAGACGCTTTCATGCTTCTTGCCCGGTCAATCAAGCCCTTCAATTCACCGGGAGCAAGATCGGCCACGGACAGCAGATGTTTCGTGTTTATCGTTACCTTTGGCATAGCTACACCAGTATAGCATGGCGCCGGGCCGTGAGTGCCACGTGCAGGCTCTCTGTGCGTTGAGGGAAATAGGCTGGATTGTGGGGGCAATTGGTAATTCAGGGAAATTTTAATACGTGGGGTTTTCTCCTATTCTGGTTGTAGACGTTTTAGGAGAGCAATGACTCATGGTGTTGCTAGCGTGGATGGGAGTCAATGGAGCTGACGCACTGCTCACAGCGCTGTCTTTGGCATTGGGTGCGTCTGAACTCAATCCGTTCCTCGGCACCATCGGCATAGCCCTTGGCACTCAGACGATGCTGGCGATCAAGCTCCTGTTTGTCCTCTCCATCGGTGGCGTCCTCTGGGAACGCGGAGCCTTCCGCATGATGCGCACCCCGAACATCGCCATGGTGCTTGTCGTCTGCTACAACGCTCTTGTCATCAGTTACGGCTTAAACTAACCCCACATCGCTTTAACGGCCTCATCCCAATGGTTGAATCTCTTTATCCTCTGAATTTTGTGTAAAACGTAGAATTTCAACGTAGGTTTCCTCGGAATGAGACCCTTGATTTCACCTCGTATTTCCTCCCTCAGCCCATAACCAAACTAGCGATTGCGTGCAAATGAGCTCATGCTGTAAATACGAAGTGGCCGGTAAATGTGGGAAATCACCCATTCAATAAACGGGGTACTTCGTGTTGACCGTCACTATCCAACATGGTATCTTGGCCTTGTACCAGTTCTTTTACAGATTTTTTAGATTTCCACAGATTTTTTTAGGCGAGTGTTATGGAAGCCGTCGAAGCACAGCCCCAAGAAGGAAAATGGGTATCCCTTGGCGCCGCCTGCAGGTTGCTGGGTGTCAATGAATCCACGCTTCGGACGTGGGCTGATGGCGGTGTCATCCGCGCATTCAGGACCCCTGGTGGTCACCGACGATTCCTTCGGGATGACCTCTATGCAGCGCTCCAACGCACTGAAGAGGCACACCCCGGCCACACGTTGACCGCTCAGGCATTCAGTGACGGGGCAACGAAACGGATCCGCCGGTTGCTCCATGGCGAGCATTCAGAATCCTTCCCCTGGTACGACGAGATGGACGACGCTACACGTGGCAGACTCCGACTGTTCGGTCGTCGTTTGCTGGATGTGACCGCCGGGCTTCTGGACAAAAAGCGCCCGTCTCCCCAGGCGATGGAAGAGGTACGACTCATTGGAGAGGAGTACGGAGACGCTCTTGCCAATCGAGGCCTCACTATACGAGAACTTATGGAAGCCTTTGTGTTCTTCCGTACACCACTGACGGAGGCGGTGCGCGCCTCGAGTCGCAAGTCATCCACAGAGTCAGAAGAGCTTGCCCAAGCGTGGCAGCAAGTGGAGGCGGTAGCGGACATGTTGATGATCGCTATGGCCGATGCCTATGAAAGGAACCGCAATGGCAAAACAGTCAACACCGTCTAATGCTGCTACAGAAACCAAGGGCGGCCCGGCAGAAATGGACCTGCTGGATAAGCAGATCCTCAACGTCATCCAATCATCGTTTCCGATGACTGAGCGACCGTACCAGGCCGTTGCCGACGAGATCGGGCTGACTGAGTCAGGGATCATTGAGCGCATCCGGCGGTTGCGACGCGAGAACGTGGTGCGGCAGATCAGCGGCATCTTTGATACCCGAAGGTTGGGCTACAAGACCTCTTTGATCGCCTTCACATATCCAGAGGACAAGCTGCACAAGGCTGCTCTGTACATCAATAAGCACCCTGGTGTCAGCCACAACTACGCCCGGATAGGGCATCAGTTCAACCTCTGGTTCACGTTGGCCGTGCCCCCCTATGAAAGCCTGGAAGAGACTGCTGCCGATCTGGCTGAGAAGACCAAAGCGACGAACTGGCGCCTTCTCCCAACCATCCGGTTCTTCAAGATCGGTGTGAACTTTGACATGGTCAACGGCGAGGGGAACGCTGCCGATTACGCGCCAGACAATGACACCTGGAACAAGGTTGAAGAGCTTACGGACTTTGAGATACAGGTAATCCGTGAGGTACAGGAAGACCTTTCTCTTGAAGAACAACCATTCGGTGAGATGGCTGAACGGCTCGGCATACCGCTTACGGAGATGTTCTCCATCCTCCAGGGATTTGAGAAGCGTGGCGTGATGCGACGGTATAGCGCCGTACTCCACCACCGCAAAGCAGGGTTCCGCTCCAATGCGATGACGGTCTGGAATGTGCCGGAAGACCGGAAGACAGAGGCCGGGAAAGCCCTGGCGGAATCCAAGTGGGTGAGCCACTGCTACGAGCGGCCCATATTCCCCGACTGGCCATACAGCCACTTCGCCATGATCCATGCGACGAGTCGCGAACGGTGCGAGGAAGTAGCCAAGGAACTGGCAGCAGCCACAGGAGTCGATGACTACCTGCTTCTGTACAGCACACGGGAGTACAAGAAGACCCGCGTCCGATACTTCGTATAGGCCAAAAGGTAGCCGACTACCTAGGAGAGAGAACCGATGAGCCAGCCTCAGGGTGCGCAAAAATACTATCCAGTCTTCTTGAACATGCAGGGACAGTTGTGCGTCGTCATCGGTGGCGGCGAGATAGCTGAACGCAAGGTACAGGCGCTTCTGGAAGCAGGGGCGGTTGTGACCCTCATTGCTCCAGAGTGCACCGATGGCCTCGTAGCCATGACATCGGATTCGTCAGTAACTTGGCGCCAACGCACGTACGAGACGGGCGACCTTGAAGGTGCTTTCATCGCCATTGCAGCTACGGACAATAGGGACGTGAACGAGGCTGTCACCAAAGAGGCTTCTGAACGGAACACACCATTGAATGTTGTGGATGTCACTGATCTTTGCACGTTCATAGCGCCATCAGTGATACGCAGAGGACCAGTGACCCTGGCGATCTCCACCGGTGGGATGGGGCCTGCGCTGGCCCGGAAGCTTCGGCAGGAACTTGAACGCAATGAGGCTCTGGCCTTCGCCGATATGGCGGAGACCGTGGCCGATGTACGGGCAGAGCTTAAAGCTCGAAAACTGACTGTAGACCCGGAAGGGTGGCAGGCGGCGTTGAACACAGAGGTGTTGGGCATTTACCAGAGCGGACAGCCGAAGCAAGCTCGTGAACGGATGATAGAGCTGTTGGAGACCTGGAACGATCGGGCACAGGCGGGGGTATCGTGAAGCTTGCCGTTGTAGGGATCAACCATCGCACAGCGCCGCTTGAGGTGCTGGAGCAACTGGCGGTCGTAGGCACAGACCTAGAGGGCGCAGACAAACGACTTGCGGCTCGTACCGGGCAGGCTGTGGTACTCCACACGTGCAACCGCACAGAGTTCTATACCATTGCAGAAGACACGCAGAATGCAGAAGAAGCCGTATCGGAGTTCCTTGAAGAGAAGTATGGCATCCTCTACGCCTCACTGGCTCCCTATGTTTACAGCTACTTCCATACTGACGCGGTGAACCATCTCTTCCGGGTGACATGCAGCCTGGACTCCATGATCCTTGGCGAGTCAGAAGTCCTAGGCCAGGTACGGGAGGCCTTCGGGGCTGCCGTGGCCGCCAAGAGCGCGTCTACTCCGATAACCCGGGTGTTCCACCAGGCTCTGCGAGTAGGGAAGCGCGCCCGACATGAGACAGCTATCGGCCAGAATGCGCTATCTGTGAGCTACGCGTTTGTGGAGCTAGCGAAGCGTACCCTCGGCGACATCACTGGAGCGAGGGCATTGGTCGTCGGCGCTGGCGAGGCCGGGAAGCTGGCTTCGGTAGCCCTGCGAAACGTAGGGGTGGAGCACCTGACGGTGATGAACCGTACACATGAAAGAGCTACAGAGCTTGCGGTGGAGTTGGACGGGGCGCATGTGCTGCCGTTGGATGACCTTCAAGTCGCGTTGGGCGATAGCGACATCGTCATTGCATGCACCGGCTCGCCGGACTACATGATCACGGAAGATGCGGTGTCTCGGGCCATTGTTGACCGGGCAGGCCGACCGTTGTTCTTGCTGGATGTGGCCGTTCCACGGGATGTTGACCCTGCTATCAAAGACCTTGAGTCAGTGTATTTGGCTGACATCAATGACCTCGATGCAGTAGCAGACGTCAACCGGCAACGTCGAGAGCAAGAGGTCGAGCACGTCGAACTGATCATCGAAGAAGAGGTTCGGAAGTTCCAGTCGTGGTGGGACGGGCTACGGATCATTCCAACACTGGCAGACCTTCGCCGACAATCGGAGTCCCTGCGAGAGCGGGAGTTGGCGCGGACGCTCAAGCGCTTGCAGCACCTCTCGCCTGCAGACCAGGACATCATCACCTCACTCAGCAATTCACTGGTCAACAAGCTGCTACACAACCCGGTGACTCGCCTCAAAGGTGAGGGCAATCCGGCGGACATCCAGTCCCTTCGCTGGCTATTCCGGCTGGATGGCGATGTTGTGGATAATTCTGACGACACCTTACCTGAGCAGGTTTAGCCATGGCTGCTCAGGGTGCTGATGCACCGCTACAACACCTTGTCATCGCCACCAGGGGAAGCACCCTTGCTCGCGTGCAGACCGATAGTGTCATCGCTCACCTGAACATACACCACCCGGGTCTGGCTACAGAGGTGCGTGTGATCAGGACCACCGGTGACGTGTCCCAAGAAGCATCGCTGACAGAGCTTGGCCTTGGCGTTTTCACCAAAGAACTTGAAGTTGAACTCCTCTCGCATCGCGCAGACCTGGCCGTCCACAGCCTCAAAGACATGTCCACAGAGGCTCCTGCTGGCCTGGATGTTCTGAGCGTCATGAAGCGGGAAGACGCCCGGGACGTGCTGGTAAGCCGTGTCGGGTTGAATCTCGCAGAACTTGCCACAGGCGCGATTATTGGCACTAGCAGTCCACGACGAGCGGCGCTGATCCTGGCGATACGACCCGACGTAGCTGTAGCGCCCATCCGCGGCAACGTGGAAACACGACTTCGAAAACTCAACGAGGGCAGTTTTGACGCCATTGTGTTGGCTGCCGCTGGCCTCATACGATTGGGTCTACAGGCCGAAGTGACTGAATACCTAGACCCACTGACGTTCACACCAGCTGTAGGGCAGGGTGCAGTGGCCCTTCAAGGCAGGAGCGACGACACCGGATTGGCTACGTTGCTGGAGCCGCTGGATCATGCGGATACCCATTCGGCGGTGCTTGCAGAGCGGGCGTTCCTGGTGGCGTTGGGCGGAGGGTGCCGGATGCCCATGGGAGCTCATGGCGTGATAGCGGGCAATGTCCTGCATGTGGCGGGAGTGGTTGCCAGCGTGGATGGAAAACAGTGCTACCGGGCTGATGTAGAGGGCCCTGTAGGCGATGCGGACGCCCTTGGGCGAAGGTTGGCCCAGGAAGTTCTGGATCAGGGAGCAACAACGTTGCTTACCGAGGGGGCCGTATGAGTGGACCAGGCAAGGTCTATCTGGTAGGCGCAGGTCCAGGAGACCCGGGGCTCATCACGGTTAAGGGACTTCGGCTCCTGCAAGAGGCTGATGTGGTCATCTACGATCGACTTGTAGACACACGGTTGTTGGAAAACGCCAGGGCAAACGCTGAGATGATCAACGTGGGCAAAGGACGTGACAACCACTCATACACCCAGGAGGAGATCAATGCGCTGCTTGTGGAGCACGGCTCTGCGGGCAAGATGGTGACGCGATTGAAGGGCGGAGACCCCTTCGTGTTCGGTCGGGGCGGCGAAGAGGCCTTGGAGCTTGTAGAAGCAGGCATTCCTTTCGAGGTCGTCCCGGGCATTACCTCTGCTATAGGCGCCCTGACATATGCCGGGATCCCGATAACCCATCGCAAGGTGGCGGCATCGTTTGCAGTCGTGACCGGCAGCGAAGACCCTTCACGCCCCAATTCTGGCGTCGACTGGCCTGCGCTGGCTCACATAGACACGCTGGTCGTGCTTATGGGCATGGAAGCGCTGCCGAACGTGGTGGAAGCGGTTCTGGCGGAGGGCAAGCCCTCAGATACGCCGGTAGCACTGGTGCGTTGGGGCACCCGACCCGACCAGGAGACGGTGTCCGGCGATCTAACGAACATCGTGGCCCGAGTCAAAGCGGCAGGCCTTCAGGCTCCGGTGGTGACGGTGATCGGCCCGGTAGCTGCTCTTCGAGAGAAGCTCCAATGGTTCGATACAGGCCCGCTGTTCGGACAGCGCGTGCTCGTTACGCGGACTCGACAGCAGGCTTCGGTCCTCAGCTCGATGCTGACAGAGCGAGGTGCAATGCCCATCGAGTTGCCGACTATCGCCATAGAACCGATGGAAAGCGGCGGGGCGATGGATAAAGCGCTGGATGGGCTGACGGACTATCGCTGGACGGTGTTCACCAGTGCCAATTCGGTAGCCGTCTTCTTTGAACGTTTGGCCGCCAGAGGTCTGGACGCCCGGGCGCTCGGGGCCGTGCAGGTGTGCGCCATCGGCCCGGGAACATCGAAAGCACTGGGAGAGCATGGCATCAAAACCGACTTCATCCCGGGCAAGTTCGTAGCAGAATCGCTGATAGACGGCATGCGAGAGCGGTTGCAGTCGGGAGACCGGGTGTTGCTGCCCCGGGCGGAGGGCGGACGGGCGCTGCTTGTTGATGGCTTGAAGGAAGCCGGAGCGGTGGTGGATGAGGTTCACCTATATCGCTCGGTGCCCGCAGAGGACATCGCAGTGAACGCGCGCGGGGTCTTTGAAGCCGGAGTGGACACGATAACCTTCGCCAGTTCATCCACCGTCAAGAACCTGGTGGACGCCCTGGACGGCGATGTCGAGGCGATAAACCGCTGCGTTGTGGCGTGCATAGGCCCGGTGACGGCAGAGACCGCCCGGGGGTTGGGCGTCAAGGTGGACGTTGAGGCAACAGAGCATACCGTCCCGGGCATAGTTGAGGCACTTGAAGTATTTTACGCCCGGGAAAAGCTGGGTGCTGTTAGCTCAAGGTAGAAGTCCCGGGCACCCCATAGCGTTTTGAGGAGTAGATTCATGGCAGGCTTCCCCACAGTTCGATTACGTCGGTTGCGAGGCTCAGAGACGATGCGTCGCCTCGTGCAGGAAACACGGCTGTCGGCCTCTGAGTTCGTGTACCCGCTCTTTGTGACCGAGGATCCGGCCGGTCGACAGGAAATCGAGCCGATGCCCGGGTGTTTTCAGCTTCCTTTGAGCGATCTGGCGGCTGAGGTCCAGGAGATCGCATCGCTGGGGATACCGGCAGTGCTACTGTTCGGGCTGCCCAACGAAAAAGACCCACTAGGAACCCAGGCCTATGACTCCCAGGGCATCATCCAGGAAGCGGTACGCGTCATCAAGAAGGCTGCTCCGGAGCTGTTGGTGATGACTGACGTGTGTCTCTGCGAGTACACGGACCACGGCCACTGCGGCGTGTTGCTGGGCGAATCCGTGGACAACGATGCTACGTTGGAGCTCCTGGCCAAGGCGGCAGTAGCCCAGGCAGAAGCAGGGGCGGACATCGTGGGTCCTTCAGCCATGATGGACGGCCAGATAACCGCCCTCAGGGCAGGCCTGGACGCCGCCGGGTACAGCAATCTACCCATCATGGCGTATGCATCCAAGTATGCATCGGTATTCTACGGCCCCTTCCGCGTTGCTGCCGATTCCGTGCCGCAGTTGGGCGATCGAAAGGGCTACCAGATGGATCCGGCAAACTCCCGTATGGCGCTCCGAGAGCTTGAGCAGGACGCCGAAGAGGGCGCAGACATCTTGATGGTCAAGCCCGCTCTGTCGTACCTGGACGTTATCAGCAAAGCCCGGGAGCAATTCGACCACCCGATAGCCGCCTACAACGTCAGCGGTGAGTACAGCATGATCAAAGCTGCCGGCGACCGGGGTTGGCTGGATGCCGACCGTGTGGCGTTCGAGGTACTGACTTCCATCAAACGTGCCGGGGCTGACATCATCATCACCTACTTCGCCAAGGATGTAGCCCGGTGGCTGAAGGACGAGGCGTAATGACTACCAAACGAATCATCTCCTGGAACGTGAATGGCCTGCGGGCTGCGCACAAGAAAGGTCTTTTGGAGTGGATGGCCGGGGATGACCCGGACATTTTGTGTATCCAGGAGACGAAGGCCAACGAGGACCAGCTTCCAGACGAAGTCCGGGAGATAGACGGCTATAAGTCGTATTTTGCCTCCGCAGAGCGAAAGGGCTACAGCGGTGTAGCAATCTACTCGAAGGTTGAGCCGGTGTCTGTGACCAAAGGTTTCGGCGTCGAGGCATTCGACAGCGAAGGCCGGACGTTGGTGGCCGACTTCGGTGAGTTCCTGCTGTACTGCGTTTACTTCCCCAACGGCAAAGGCTCACCGGAGCGCCTCGACTACAAGATGCGGTTCTACGACGCTTTTCTTGAGGTCATCGACCGTGAGGTGGACGCTGGCCGAAACGTGGTCATCTGCGGCGATGTGAACACGGCCCACAAGGAGATCGACATCGCCCGGCCAAAGGAGAACGCGAAGGTGTCCGGTTTCCTGCCCATGGAGCGAGAATGGCAGGACAAACTGCTGAGCCACGGGCATCTGGACACGCTACGGATGTTCAAAACCGACCCGGATCTATACACGTACTGGGACATGATCACCCGGGCCCGGGATCGCAACGTGGGTTGGCGCATCGACTACTTCTACGTGAACGAAGCGTTGTCGTCGCAGGTGAAGGACGCCTACATCCTTGCGGACGTCATGGGCTCCGATCACTGCCCCATCGGCATCGACCTGGAGCTGACGAACTAGCATTCCCAACGACACTATCAACGGAGAACGCCTGAACATGGAAAACCGCCTATCACATCGTTTGTTTGAAGAGGCTCAGAAAGTCATTCCCGGGGGAGTGAACAGCCCGGTTCGTTCGTTCCGAGGCGTAGGCGGAGAGCCGCCTTTCATCGTCCGGGGCAGAGGCTCCCGGGTGTGGGACGCCGACAACAATGAGTACGTAGACTACCTGGCTTCTTGGGGACCGCTGATCATGGGACACGCCCACCCATCCGTGGTGCTGGCGGTGCAAGAGGCTGCGAAAAGAGGGATGAGCTTTGGCGCGCCCACCCCGGGAGAAGTGGAGCTGGCTCGGCTGGTATGTGAAGCATTCCCCTCCGTTGAAATGGTACGCATGGTGAGCTCCGGTACTGAAGCGTGCATGAGCGCAATTCGCGTGGCCCGGGCGTTCACCGGGCGGTCAAAGGTGCTGAAGTTCGTTGGCTGCTACCACGGACACTCTGACGGGTTGCTGGTGAAGGCAGGCTCTGGCGCTGCTACCCTGAGCGTCCCTGACAGCGCTGGAGTGCCCGCGGGCTATGCTGCCGAGACGCTGGTGGCCGACTATAACGACCTTGACGGTGTACGAGCGCAGTTCGAGGCGCACTCAGACGAAATCGCAGCCATCATCGTAGAGCCGATTGCGGCGAACATGGGGGTCGTGCTCCCACAGGACGGTTTCCTGCAGGGCCTGCGCGACATCACCAAACAATACGGCTCTCTCCTCATACTGGACGAGGTCATCACCGGCTTTCGCGTGGGCTATGGCGGCGCACAGGCCCTCTACGGCATAACACCGGACATGACCACGATGGGAAAGATCATCGGCGGCGGGATGCCTATCGGTGCGTACGGCGGTCGAGCAGACGTCATGGAGCAGGTGGCGCCCCTGGGCCCTGCGTACCAGGCCGGAACGCTGTCGGGGAACCCGGTAGCCGTAGCGGCGGGCATTGCTATGCTGAAATCGCTGCAGATCCCGGGCATCTACGAGAACCTTGAAGAGATAGGCGCTGAGTTGGAGACGATCCTGCGAGAAGCTGCTCAGGAGAACGAGCGACCCCTGACGATAAACCGGGTGGGCTCTCTTCTTGGCATGTTCTTCAACCCGGGCCCGATCCATAGCTGGGAAGATGTCACTAAATCCGACGTTGAGGCGTATAAGAGCTACTTCCACTCAATGATGGATCAGGGTATCTACGTGGCACCATCGGCGTTTGAAGCGGCGTTCGTGTCTACCGTGCACTCGCCTGAAGACCTGGAACTGACGCGAGTCGCAGCCAGGAAAGCGATGGCCCGCTAGTAGGGACGAGCTAAAGCCTCGTAGGAGAAGCTTGGATCATGCCGACCTACGCTGAGTTAGAAGGCAACCTCATTCGGCTTCAGCCAATTCAGTCCGGTGACGCCAAAGCAGCATTTCTTCTTGCCCATGACGACCGCGTGACTCGCACACTTATATGGGACGGCCCGACTACCCAAGAAGTATTGACCGAAGCATATGAAAGATTCTCTGGCCAGTGGCAGCAGGGCGATACCTACCACTTTGCGATAGAACCTCTTCAAAACCCTGTGTTCTCAGGCTCTATCACGGTACGTTCTGAAACTCCGAAGTCAGCAGATATTGGTTATTGGCTTGGGTTTCCGTATTGGGGCAAAGGGTATATGACCGATGCTATCAGGCTTGTGACGTATTTTGTGTTTACACATTTGTCAGCGGACGGAGTGCATGCAGACGTGTTCGCAGGGAACCTGGCAAGCCGGCGTGTATTGGAGAAAAACGAGGTTCGGTTTGAAGGTGTTTTAGCGCAGCATCATGTGAAGCAGGGTGAATCAATAGATGCTTGCCGGATGGTGCTGGGTCGGAAGGAATGGGAGAAAGGCCTGGGAGGATTCCGGCCAGCTATTGAAAATATCGTTTGAAGATATTCGATAGTAAAACAAAGAAAGCCGCCCCGATTACCGGGGCGGCTTTTTACATGTCTTGGTACGGGCTTAGGCTACGCCTTTGGCGACGGCCTCCCAGTTGATGAGTCTCCACCACGCCTCGAGGTAGTCGGGGCGACGGTTACGGTAGTCGATGTAGTAGGCGTGCTCCCACACATCGCAGGTGATGATGGGTGTCTGGCTATTGGTTAGCGGGTTGCCTGCGTTGCTGGTGTTCTCGATGGCGATGGTGCCATCGGAGTTCTTGACCAACCACGTCCAGCCGGCGCCGAAGTTGGTGGTGGCTTTCTGGGTGAACTGCTTCTTGAACTCCTCAAAGGAGCCGAAAGCAGTGTTGATGGCGGTTGCAGCAGCGCCGGAGGGGTCTCCGCCACCCTGAGGGCTCATGCTGCTCCAGTAGCAGGTGTGGTTCCAGATCTGGGCGGCGTTGTTGAAGATGGTGCCCGCCGGAGCCTTAGCGATGATGTCCTCAAGGGAGGACTCCTCAAACTCCGTGCCTGGGACCAGGTTGTTCAGGTTGTTTACATAGGCCTGGTGGTGCTTCCCATAGTGGAATTCCAGGGTCTCCGCAGAGATATGGGGTGCCAGGGCGTTTTGCGCGTAAGGCAGATCAGGTAGCTCGTGCTTCACAATTTCCTCCTCTGGATTGTGTCAGACGTTCTTTGCGTCCTACGGCCGATAATAGCCATAGCTGGCGCAAAGGTTTGAACGGACGTTAGTCTAAACCAGAGAAGGGGCGCTTGCAAGGCCGCTGAGGAGTAACGGGAGTGCTGTGCTCAAATGAGGGACTCAATGTCCTTCAATTGCGTGAGGAGCCACTGTATCGAGTCTTCCCGCTCTATCGACTCGACGAGGGTTGTCGAGCGTCGTGCGCGTTCCTCTGGTGACATGATGACAGCCTCGTACAGAGCCTGTGCCGTGCCCTCGATATCGGCAGGTGCGACAGCCAATGCGCCCTCGCGGAGCTGATCGAAGGCGCTGGAGCCTTCTGAGATGACCAGGACGCCGTCTTTGATGTTCACGATGGGCCCTTCTTTGGCTACGGGGTTCATGCCGTCTACAACGGGGTTGACCAGCAGCGTGTCATAGAGCTTCAGCCCGGCGATGGCCTGGGTGTAGTTGTTCTCGCTGAACACGTGGATCGGTTGCCAGTTGGGGCTTCCGTGGGTCGTGTTGATCTGCCGGACCAGGGCCTCGATCTCCTCCATGTACCGCTCGTATTGCTTGATGTGGGTACGGGAGGGCACCAGGAAGGCCAGGAACGTGACCTCTTCCTTCAATTCCGGGTGGGCGTCAAGCATGGTCTGGTATGCGCGGAACCCGCGGATGATGTTCTTGTTCGGCTCTGCCCTGTCCACCCGGACGATCGTGTGTTTGCCCGTGAACTCCCCAACGCGACCGAGATACTCCTGAGCCCGCTGAGACTCCGCGATCGCACGTACTTCATCGACATCGATGGATGAGGGGTAGGCCCGGACCAACGTGGTGTGGCCATTGAACTCTACCGTGTTCTGCCCGTAGTCGGCGATAGCGCCCGGGACGAAAGCCTCGCAACACTCCAGGAAGCTGCGTACGTCCCACTTCGACTGAAACGCCACGATGTCGGACGCGCAGAGGCTGGCGCATATCTCGTTGCGAATGTAGATAGGGAGAAGCTGCCATATTCGCATGGACGGCCAGGGGATATGGACGTTGTGATAGATGATCGCCTCAGGGAGGTCTTTGCGCACCATGCCCGGGACAAGATAGAGGTGGTAATCGTTCACCATCACAATCGGGGCAGGGCCGTCTCCGGCTTCAGCTACGATAGCGTCAGCAAAGGCCTGGTTGACCGGCGTGTAGCCGGTAGCCCACGTATCGTGGACGGTACTGTCGATGTTCGGTGTGTAGGCTGAACTCCACATAGAGTGCTGCAGGAACCACAGCAGCGGATTGCAGAAGATGTTGTAGAACTTGTGGTACATGCGCCTGGGGGTGAGGACGTAACGGGCGGAGACCTTCTGCTTGGGCAGTGGAGACTTAATGTTGCCGTTCTCGACCTCTCCCTGGGCTCGCCGGTCGCCTTCACCCATGGCGTTGGCTACCCAGGTGAACTCAAAGTTCTGGATCAGACTGTTGAGGGCAGTGACGATGGCACCGCTGCCTCGACGAGGTTGGAGTTGGCCTTCAGGACTGAGGTGGTGCTCAAGTGGGCCACGGTTGCTGGCCACGATGAGGGGGTGCTGTTCTAGGAGGTTGGCGCACAACTCAAACATCTGCTGACGACGAGTATCTTCCGTAACGGGTATCTGCATATCCTGCCCACTCCCCAGGTTCTCCCTGGAACGGTCTGGCAGACCATCCGGCCCCTGACGTTTGCCAGGGGGCATTCATCTGTCTATCTACTATCGCGACGACGTTACTACAGCGGAACGACGCGCGTACCACACAGTATACCGCCATGTGCAAGTATTGGCGCAAGAGGGGACTTTGCACCTTGTGTGAGGTATGGCCCTTTGCTATAGTTAAAGGTGCTTTCCGCAAAGACCGTTGGGATATAGCTCAGCTGGGAGAGCACTCCGATGACTCGGAGGGGTCGGGACGGTGGTCTAGCCTAACTTCTGTGGGGATATAGCTCAGCTGGGAGAGCACCTGCATGGCATGCAGGGGGTCGAGGGTTCGAGTCCCTCTATCTCCACCACTACTTTCCAGCGAAACCCACTAATTCATTTTCTCTTTCAAATCTGTACGTAGGACTGTACCTCTATGCCTAACCAACAACGCTCTAACGAAGAGATGGATGCACTAGCCAGTCGTCCGGCGATGGCTGAAGGCTATGGTATCGCGCCAGCCACAGAGGGAAAGCTACTCCCTTGGCAGTGGGTTGAAGCCCAGATAACGGTATCAAGGAACTGCTGGGTAGGGACTGTGGACGCCGATGGTAGGCCCCACATCACGCCGGTGTGGGGAATGTGGTTTGAGGGAGCGTTCTACTTCGGCACGGATGCGAAATCGCGGAAGGCAAGCAACCTGACGGGCAACACGAACATTGCGGTGCATCTTGAAAGCGGTGATGAGGCGGTGATCCTGGAAGGTTCGGCTGAGAAGGTGACCGACCATGATTTCCTGAACCGGTTCGCCGATGCCTACAAGGTGAAGTACGAGTTCCGACCGGACTTGACCGACGATACCACCGTCACGTACATCCTGGCTCTCCGCGTGGCCTTTGCCTGGATGGAGGCCAGCTTCCCCCAGACCGCCACTCGGTGGGTACTCCCCAGCTAGTCATCCAACCTACAGCTTGCGCATCTCCCGGGCGTAGTACGACAGGATGGCGGTCAACACCACGCCGACACCGGCGCTGATGCCGACGGCCTTGGCTGGCCCGAATAGCTCAGCCATACCACCCACCAGGACCATCGCCAGTGGGAGGATGCCAATCGTCATGCTGACGATGCCCAGCAGTCGACCACGAGTGGCGTCGTCAGTGGAGAGGATGATGAGCACAGGCTGCATGGTTGCGAACCCTGCTATACCCATACCGGCTATCACCAGCGCCGCGATGGATAGTGAGTAGACCTGGGACAGGGAGAAGACGAAGAGGCCAGCAAGGGCGAGGAGCGTCCCCTTGTAGTAATAGCCTGACTTCTTATCGATCCTGCCACGAAGCGCAATGAAGCCCGCGCCAATAAAAGCGCCGATGCCGTGGGCGCCGCCCAGCAGCCCCATGAGGGTGGGGCCGACATCCAGCACCTTCTCTGCGAACACCGGGATGAGCGGCACGTAGGTGAAGAAGAACATGTTGGCCATCAGCGTGATGCTCAGTGTCCCAATGATGGCAGGGTTGTGTGCGGCTATCTTGAACCCTTCTGCTGCGGCCTGAATGACGTTGCCACTAGCAATGTGGACCGCTCCGCCCTGCATTGGCGCTCTCACCCTCAAAAGTAGGAGGACGGCAGCAACGTACAGCACGACCACTGCTATGTATGGCGTAGCAAGCCCCTCGCCCTTGCCTAGAGGCAGGAAGTCGATCAGCGCTCCACCGACGAGCGGCCCTACCATCACCGAGCCCATCTGCACCATCGTCTCTAGCGCCAGGGCGTGTGAGAGATGCTCTCGCGCAACGAGGTCGCTGACGAGGCCTCGTCGCGTCACCTGGTCGAGGGTGTGCATACTGCCGAAGGCGAGAGTCATGACGAGGATGTGCCACGGCTCAATGACGCCGGTCAGGGTCAGGACGGCTGCCATCACCGCGAGGCCCAGATTGACGACGTGCCCCACCAGCAGTATGTTACGTCGGTTAAACCCATCGGCAATGACGCCACTGATGACGCCGCCCAGCAGCATCGGACCGAAAAACACTGCGCCAATAAGCGATGTCTGGAATGTGGAGTCCGTAAGCTGAAGCACGATGTAGGCCGACATGATCATCCACATCCACCGCCCAAGCTGCCATGCCCAGTTAGCCGTCCACAGGTTTCGGTACTGTTTGTTGCCTAGCACTTGCATGACCGGAGACCGCTCGGTGGCTGGCGTGGTTGTAGGATGTGTGTCCAAAGGTTCGTCCATACTATTCAGGTTACAGTAAAAAAGCAGGGGAGCCCCGATATGCCGGGGCTCCCCGCTCATTCTCAAAGGATTTTTCAGATCAGACCTGGTGCCTTTAGGCCGTATTTGCTAGCGCTTTGCCCAGGCTGGTGGCTCTGCACTGCGACCAGCCACCCAGTCTGCCATGTCACTGTCCAGCCCGCGATGCCATTCCCGGTTCAACTCGTCTGAGACGTTGACCGTTATCTTGCCCAGGCCGGCGATCTCCATCTCCATGACATCGCCGTTCTGGATGGGGCCAAGGCCCTGGTGGTTAGTGCCGGAGGCGATGAGGTCACCTGGATCAAGCTGCAAGATAGAAGTCAGCCACTCGATCATCTTGGGGATCTTGTGGCCCATGTCGCTCGTGTTGTAGTCCTGTCGTATCTCACCGTTGACCCACAAGCGCACCTGGAGGTTCTGGGCGTCTGCTATCTCGTCGGCTGTGACCAAGTAGGGCCCCATGGGGCCGAAGGTATCGTGCGATTTCATCCACAAGAAGCTGGTGGGATGGAGACCTCTGGCGGATACATCGTTGAAATTGACGTAGCCAAAGATGTGGTCATACGCGTCTTTCTCCGAAACGTTGGCGGCTGTCTTGCCGATGACGACGCCAAGCTCTGCCTCGTGGTGGAACACGGCGGCCTGGTGCGCTGCGGGAAGCACCACAGTCTCGCCCTCGCCGATGACGGACTCCGGTGACTTCAAGAAGCCGTTGAGGGGCTTGGGTTCACTCAATGCGCCGTTCTCGAAGTAGTTGGCTGCCATTGCAACGATCTTGCCAGGCCGCGGTAGCGGAGGACGCAGGTGCACCTGGTCCATGGGAATCGGCTGGACTTTGCCGGCGATCTCCTTGATACGTGCTCTGTATGTGCCCTCAAAGTCGGCAATGACCGCGTTGATCATATCCTGGGGAGTTGGGGCGTTGATCTCCGTCAGGGATTCAGACAGGTTGTACACCTGATCGTCTTGATACAGCCCTAACTGATAGTTGTTGTACATCACCAGCTTCATGACAGTTCCCTTTCTCCTGGGCGAGCGTTGTAGCTTTGGACTAGCCTGCTAGATTACCCACGCATCCTATCGGCCATAGCCTCGTCTACCCCGCGAGCCCATTTCCGCTTCCTTGGCTCAGAGACATTGACGGTCAACCTGCCAAGGCCAGGGGTCTCACGCTCTACAACGTCTCCGTCTTGCAGCGAACCAAGGCCCTGATGGTTGGTGCCCAGCGCGACGACATCGCCCGGGTTCAATGTAGTGATGGAGGAGAGCCACGCAAGGGTTTTGGGGATGGAGTGGCCCATGTCACTGGTGCTGTAGTCCTGGTTTAGGCTTCCGTTGACCCAGAGCTTCACGTTGGTGTCCTGGGGGTTGGGAACTTCGTCAGCGGTCACCAGGTAGGGCCCCATAGGTGCAAAGGTGTGATACGACTTGGACTGAAGGAACACATCCGAGCCCTTTGGTCCAAGACCTCTGGCGGATACGTCGATGAAGTTGGTGTAGCCGAATACGTAGCTGTATGCTTCATCTTCTGAGATGTTCTTGGCCTTTTTGCCGATGACCAGCCCCAGTTCTGCCTCATGATGGAAGATATCAGCGTCGTCCGGAGGAATCTGGATCGTTTCACCGTTGCCGATCACTGCACTGGGGTTCTTGAGGAATCCGTTGATGGGCCTAGCCTCTTTCAGGGTGCCGTTCTCCAGGTAGTTGGCAGCCATGCAGAGGATCTTGCCGGGCTTGGGGATAGGCGCACGGAGTTGGACATCTTCTATGGGAGTGCCTGGCATGTCGAGCATGTTGCGTTCCAGGCGGAGTTTGTAGCCATCCCACTTCTCAATGAGCCTGCACATGTAGTCGCCGGGGCCCACACGAGGGATCTCCTCAAGGGTCAATGTCATGTCAATGACCCGGGTCTCATCCTTGTTCAAGACTCCTAGCCTGTAATCGTCAAAGAAAACCAGCTTCATGCGTTGTCTCCTAGCTCGACTGCTTTTACTTCAGATAGTTCTTCAGCCGGGGATAGACCTTGAGGACGTTGCCTTCAAAGAGCTTCGTCCGGTCCTCGTCCGTCAGCCAATCGATGTTGTCGACAGTGGGCTTGATGTCGTCGAAGTAGCGCCCGGTTTCCGGGTCGATGGCGTTCACGGCGCCGATCATCTCCGAGGCGAACAACACGTTATCGATGCCTGCTACCTTCAGCAGCAACTCAAGGCCATTCTGGTCGTAGATAGCTGTGTCGAAGTAGATCTTCTTGATGAACTCGTCGAAGGGTTGGAAACCATCGCGAATGGCGATGCCACGGAACCGTCCGTACTGGTAGGGGATTGCACCGCCACCGTGCGGGACTATGATCCGGAGGTCCGGGAAGTCCTGGAACACGGTGGATTGGTGTAGCTGGACGATGGAAGTGGTGTCCGCGTTCATGTAGTGAGAACTGGTGCTGTGGAAGCTGGGGTTGCAGGTGGCGCTCACGTGGATCATGGCGGGCACGTCCAACTCAACCAGCTTCTCGTAGAAGGGATACCACCAGTCCTTGTCGCTCAGGGGCGGGTCTGTCCAGAAACCACCTGAGGGGTCCGGGTTCATAACGCAGCCAACAAAGCCCATCTCGTTAACGCATCGCTCCAACTCCGCAATGGCAGCCTTGGGCGGAACGCCCGGGGACTGAGGCAGTTGGCATACCGGGACAAAAATATCCGGGTACAGACTGATGACCCGGGCGATCAGATCATTGCAGTGTTGGGTCCAGTAGAGGCTTATCTTCTCACCACCGAAGTGGTGACCCATGGACGAGGCTCTGGGAGAGAAGAACATCTTGTCTGTACCACGCTCACGCAGCCGCTTGATCTGCCCGTTCTCCAGGGTCTCCCGAATCTCGTCGTCGCTGACCTTGATGGAGCCTTTGACCGGCCTGGCCAGCTCCGCGATCTGACGGGATCGCCACGCATCAATCGCCGGTGGCAGTGTGGTGTAGTGCCCGTGGCTATCTATGATCATGTGTATTCCCTTGTCCTTGCTTTGGTGATTACTTCAGGTAGTTCTTAAGCCGAGGGTAGACCTTCCGAGCGTTGCCCTCAAATATCTTGGCCTTGTCCTGTTCACTGAGGCCTTGGACGGCGTCGACATAGATCTTGGTGTCTTCATAGTATTGCTCGGTGTCAGGGTCAATCTGATCCCTCACGGCGCCGATCATCTCCGTTGCGAAGAGGATGTTGTCCGCCGGTATGACGTCCGTCAGGAGGTCAATGCCACGCTGGTGATAGACGCAGGTGTCAAAGAACACGTTGTCCATCAGATGGTCTTTCAACGGCGGCTTCCCCAACGCTTGGGCGATGCCACGATAGCGACCCCAGTGATAGGGGACCGCACCGCCACCGTGGGGGATGACGAACTTGAGGGTTGGGAAGTCTTTGA
The DNA here is from genome assembly GCA_913049785.1 of uncultured Dehalococcoidia bacterium. Taxonomy (GTDB): domain Bacteria; phylum Chloroflexota; class Dehalococcoidia; order Lucifugimonadales; family UBA1127; genus UBA1127. The sequence goes on from CAJWXP010000018.1 coordinate 27,786, forward strand.
AGAGGTCACCCTGGATCATCTGCATGAAGAACGTCGTGTCGCCATTGATGTAGTGGGCGCCTGTCCCATGGAAGTTAGGGTTGCAGGACATGCTGGAGTGGATCATGGCGGGGGTCTCAAACTCCACCATCTTCTCGTAGATCGGATACCACCATTTGTCCTGCATCGGCGGGTCCGTCCAGTAGCCATCGGATGGGTCTGGGTTAAGGTTGAAGCCAACACAGCCCAACTCGTTGACGCAACGCTCCATCTCCTCAATGCAGGTCTCAGGTGACACGCCTGGAGACTGGGGAATCTGGCAGACGGGGATAAAACTTTCCGGGAAGAGGTCAGAGACCCGCTTCACCAGGTCGTTTACCGTCCGCGTCCACTGAAGGCTGGTTGCTGCATCGCCGTAGTGGTGCGCCATGCCGCCTGCGGTGGGAGAGAAAAGGGCCACATCCGTACCACGGGCCTGTTGCAGCTTCAACTGTCCGTTGATGATCGTTTCCCGAATTTCATCGTCACTAATGGTCAGGGTGTCTGTGAAAGGAACCCCCGGCTTGAACTCTTCAATCTGCTTGTTCCGCCATGCCCTTAGCTGCCGCGGCGCAGTTGTGTAGTGACCGTGTATATCGATGATCATGTGTACTCCCCAGTCCGCCCGGTAATTACTTCAGGTAGTTCTTCAGTCGCGGGTAGACCCTGCGGGCATTGCCTTCAAAGATCTTGGCCTTGTCTTCATCACTGAGGCCAGGGGCGTTATCAACATAGGGCTTGGTATCGTCGTAGTAGCGATCAGTACGGACATCAATGCCTCGTACTGCGCCGATCATCTCTGACGCGAACAGGATGTTATCCGCAGGGAGGACATCAGCCATGAGGTCAATCCCCCGCTGGTGGTAGACGCAGGTGTCAAAGAAGATGTTGTCCATCAAGTGCTCTTCCAGGATGGGCTTGCCCATGTCCTGGGCGATACCGCGATATCGACCCCAGTGGAAGGGAACTGCGCCGCCGCCGTGGGGGATGACGAACTTGATGGTTGGGAAGTCCTTGAAGAGGTCACCCTGGATCATCTGCATGAAGAAGGTTGTATCCCCGTTGATGTAGTGTGCTCCCGTGCCATGGAAGTTGGGGTTGCAGGACATACTGGAATGGATCATAGCGGGCACTTCAAGCTCTGCCATCCGCTCATAGAGCGGATACCACCACTTGTCTTGCATGGGGGGATCGGTCCAGTAGCCGTCTGAGGGGTCAGGGTTCACGTTGAGGCCTACAAACCCCATCTCGTTGACGCAGCGATCCAACTCTTCAATGCAGTTCTCCAGGGAAACGCCCGGAGACTGGGGGATCTGGCAGACCGGAATGAAGCTGTCCGGAAAAAGGTCGCAGACTCGCTTGATCAGATCGTTCACTGTCCGCGTCCAATGGAGGCTCATGGCTGCATCACCGTAGTGGTGAGCCATACCGCCAGCGGTGGGGGAGAACAGCGCCACATCTGTACCGCGGTCCTGTTGAAGCTTCAACTGGCCATTGGTGATGGTCTCGATGATCTCATCGTCAGTGATGGTGAACGTGTCCTTGAAAGGGACACCTGGTTTGAAGTCTGCAATCATCTTGTTACGCCAATCCCTTAGCTGGGGCGGAGCTGTGGTGTAGTGTCCGTGGATATCAATGATCATCTATATCTCCTTGTTGGATAGGCATAGCCATAGCGCGCGTAGGCGCAGGACTTGGGGATGCTACCACGCTACGGGCCCAAGTGGAAGGGGCGGGAGCTTGAGCACAAAAAGAGGGGCCTGGCCAGGTTTCTCCGGCGCAGACTCCTCTTATTGCCAATGGTGATGAGAACCTAGGCTACGGTGATGTCGTCCAGCACTTCCTTATCGTCAGAGAAGAAGACATCCCTTGGGAGCACGGCTCCACCGGAACGGACCTTGTACACATCCGCGTGGGTAGCTGCGTAGGGCTCTATGCCCTCTTCAAGGTCACGGGCGGCCTTGGTCAGTGTCTTTCGCATGGCGATGATAGCGGTGTCGCTGGTGCCCAGATGCTCGTGCGTCCGGTCAATGAGCTTACCCATGGTCTCCATCATGGCGGAGTCCTGTGCACGGCCACTATCTGTGGGTATTCCTGTGTACGTCTCCTTACGCTGAATCTCTCGATCGATCATGTAGTCGTTCGATAGATTTTGCTTGGGATACCAGGTGCCGGGGATCAGGTCGCGGCAGGCGTATATCTCTCGAGACTCATCGTCCGTTGGTGGGCGGTCCTTGTGCCAGAGCACCAGGATGACCCAGGTGTTCTCGTTGTCCATGGGGTACCAGATGCCTAGCCGGGTGGTTCCGTGGGGCTCCCGGGGGATCATGGAGTAAAAGGGGTACAACCACCGGCTGATGCGCCAGTAGTAGCTATCTTCTTCTGCTTCTCGGCGTGCGCCGATGAGAAGACCGTGTTCCTTCTCACTCACAAAGAAACGTGCGGCCTTGTCCTTGTATTGATACCTGCCGCCAAGGGTAGTAGCTGTTGCCGCTTTCTCTTCTGAGTCCAGCCGACTGTGCAGCATCGCCGCGTGGGTGGTATCGATCTCACCCTCGATGGACTGGATGTAGTTGCACTCATAGACCAGCTTGGCGATCTTGCGGTTCTCAGCCGGAACGTCCATCCACTCCATATGGGGAAGCTCAGCCATCTTGTCTGCGGGTCCCATGAACGCCCAGACGATGTCGCCCTTCTCCACACAGGGATATGCGGTGATCTTCACCTTGTCCTTGAAGTTGCTTTCGGCGGGTTCAGAGGGCATGTCCACGCAATCGCCGTTCACGTCAAACTTCCAGCCGTGGTACACGCAGCGCAGGCCACATTCCTCGTTTCGACCGAAGAACAAGCTGGCACGACGATGCGGGCAGTAGTTATCTACAAGTCCAACCTTCCCGTCAGTGTCCCGGAAGGCGATCAGCTTCTCACCCAGCAATGTCACTCGAACGGGGTCGCTGTCAGGTCCAGGTAGTTCCTCAGACAGCAAAGCGGGAATCCAGAACCTGCGCATGAGGTTCCCCATTGGGGTCCCCACATCTGTGTTACAGAGGAAATCGTTTTCTGCTGGTGTTAGCATTCGGTTGCCTTTCTTTCCACGTACTTGATTGAAAATTTACCACACATAGAAACGCCCAAGGTGCCAACATTCAGCTAGCCTCCCCTGAGCGTTCCTTTACAAGCTAACGGAGCCGTTCGCCGCGCTTTGTGGTCTCACCGGCACCTGCGGCCACCAACCAAGGATCCTCGTCCGGGCCGATGATGATCTCTTCAGACCGGATCTTTTGGGTCGGGATGCTCGGGTCCAACCCGGGAGGCTCAATGCCCTCCTGGAGGTTCCGGGCCATAGAAAGGAGCATCTGCCTGCACCGGATGATGGCTGCATCTCCGCCGTAAAGGTGCTCCTTGGAGCGGTCATAAATGGGTCCCATGGTCTCAATAAGGGCGTAATCCTGCTCTGGAATGGGCCAGATGCCTGCCAGAATAGTGTTCTTCTGTGCCCAGCGATCAATCATGTAGTCGTTGTCCATCCTCTTGAGCCGCTTCTTGGGATCAGCGGGGTCCATCAGGGCGCCTTGCTCAATAGCGGCCCTGCGGTCAGAGGCTGTGAATGGTTCATTGACGTTGTATCGGATGCCCACCCGCTGATTGTTCTCATCGTCAATGGGCACCTGGATCAACACACCGCCGTTCATCCCTTGTGATGCGATAAATGCTGTGTATGGCAACACGAAGCAATTGGTGCGGATGTACTTGTTGCCCGCGTCCGTTGGGCGATCCGCAATGAGGCGGAAACCGTAGTCCGTGTCCTGGACATCCACCCGCGCAAAGCGATACTTCGCTCTGGTGTACAGGGCAAACTTGGATGACGGGTAACCCGGCTTATCGGTCTCAAGGTCTACTGGCACCTTGTCTTGATGATAAACGTGCAGCGTACCCAGGTGGGTGGAGTCTATGTTCCCTTCCATGCTCTGAAGGTAATTGCACTCAATAGGAACCCGGAAGGCGATCACATGATCGGCTGGGAGGTTGTTGAAGATGTAATTGGGAGGTGGGGGTTGCTTGTCCTTTGGCCCCATGTATGCCCAGATGACCCCAGCCGACTCTACAGTTGGGTAGGAAGTGGCGTGAACTTTGTCTTTGTAGTTGCTTTCCGGCAGATCCGATGGCATATCCACACAGTTGCCATCTACATCGAACTTCCAGCCGTGGTAGATGCACATGATGCCGGATTCCTGGTTGATGCCAAAGAACAGGGAAGCGCCCCGGTGCGGACATTGTTCAGCCAAGAGTCCAACCTTTCCGTTGGTGTCACGGAACGCGATCAGGTCTTCGCCGAGCAAACGCGCGCGAATTGGTGCACAGTCTGGCTCCGGCAGTTCGTCAGAGATGATGAGAGGGTGCCAGTATCGGCGCATCACGTCACCCATAGGCGTCCCAGGGCCAACTCGACAAATCAGTTCATTTTCTTCTGGAGTAAGCATATTGTTTCCTCCCCTGCGGTTTTTTGGTCAGTTCATTGCTGATGCTGCTTGGGAACGAGAATTCTATACTAGATACAAGCCAGTATAACAGGCATGGAGCTTGGTACTCCTATGGAACCAAATGCCCGTTTATTTACCAAAAGAATAGTATTCTTTTTTAACTGGGTCAAGCGTATCAGCTTGCATTTAGAACCAGTGGCAACAATGGCACGTTGGGGTCTAACGGGTTCCGCTTCTTTGCCGCTTCTATGTATCGGTCTGCGTCTTCCTGGATGAGCAGGTCATCAGCAAGCAAAATCTTGGTCGCCTCGGTGATAGCTTTTACATAATCATCGTGGCTGCTATACCGCTCTTCGATGGAAAGCCGAGGGTCTTTGGTGGCCTCCCGCTCTTTCTTTGTCCTGGCAAAAGGCACGAAGCTCCCTGTCAGTGAGAAGAAATCGCCCTTAGCAACGCCTTCTTTGCGAAGGCTCCAACCGGTGTGGGTTCCAATAGGCACCTGGATTTCCGGGGTACGAACGCCTGCAAGGTCATTGCCGTCCTCATCCACCACCGGTAGCTGCACCTGGTACTCCTGACCTGCAACCGGCTGTGGTGGGTATTCCGTGACGAAGCCATCTTCAAAGTCCGGGCCATAGTTGTACTTCGGCAACCGGCTGGGCGATGGCGGCAAGTTGAACCCGGGGATGTCCGGGTAATTCGCTAGCACGTCGTCCGGGAGGCCAAGCGTGTTCTCCGCACGACGCGGCACACGACTTGCAGGCGGAGGGGTGCCGTCCGTGGCCCAACGGTCCATGGCTACCAGGATGGCACGTAGCGTGGGGCCGGTCGCCATCGAATTCGAAAGCTGCTGCGTGTAATCGCCCTCCACCAACCAGGAGCCGCCGTGTTGAGCGCTGGCAATGACGTACATACGGACGTTGTCCGGGAACTCCAGGTCATCACCGTTCCTGGGGTCCGTATGGCCCAGAGAGGCGTGACGCTGCCAGTACTCTGTGTTGGTGTGCGAATGTACTACTAGAGGGTCTGTATCAGGTCGTTTGAGGACGGAATCCAAAGCTTCAGTGAACGGGTCAGGCACTGCGGAATAGGCGAAGGGGTACCATTCTGATGGCCACTGGTGCTCCTCATGCTGCCGCGGGTACCGGCCGACCTGGGAGAATCGACTGTTCATGAAAAGCCTGCCGCCCCCGGAGACGTGGGGATAGACGGCGTCAAAGACCTTTCGTCCTGACGGGTCCGCGTTGTAGCCGTCATACACGAACTGTCGGATCGTCCGGGATGACAGCGATTGGCCAAAGGTGTAGGTCTTATCGATTGCACCTGCCAGGGGGTTTGGCGTTCCGTCCTCATCAGTGTCGTCATAGCGTAGGAACGACAGCAGGTCTCGAATGCCTACCATGCCGAGGCCCATGACCCGGGATTCCTTAGTGTTGTAGATGAGTTCGTAGATGTGTCCGGCCTTGAACCCGCTCTTCATATAGAGGTGTGTGGATGATGGGGTGACCTTCAAGTTGCCGGTGGGGTCAGGGGATACCGTTGAGAACGACCACTCGTCGCGGGCAACGGGCTGTCGGTCATCCCTTTCAAGCTCCCGAACCGTCAGGGTGGCGCTGTCCGGGTCTGTGGGCTCGTAACTCCTGATGACTTTGTGCCCACTCAGCGGCATCGATAGCACGTCCTGATCGTTGGCAATGAACTCTTGTCGAACGGTGCCCTCTAGGGATTTGCCGTCCTTCATAGCCTCTGGGAGTTCTGCGACAACAAGGGTGGGGTCCGGCAAAAGGTCTCCCTGCCAGCCTGAGATGACCAGGGTGTAGCCCATGCGCATAAGGAACCCATTCCCGCCGTCCGCGAGCGTGAGGGGGTCGGTTACTCTTGGCGCATCGTTAAAGCTTGTCAGAGCGGTCTTGTTGCCACGGTTGTTCACGTCGTACAGAATCCGGCGATTTCCTTTAGTCAGGTCCACAGGCTTCAGGATGTCTAGGTCCGCGCTGAACTCCACCAGCCCCTGGGCATTCCGCGGCGCGTACTCCAGATCTACGATGTTGCTGTTCGCCGAGTCATCGGGGTCTAGAGCGAACTTGGCTGTACCCACCCATCGCTCGTAAGGGCCGACGTCTCCGTATGAATGCCCCTCAGCAAAGCTGACTTTGCGATTGAAGTTAATCCGGATTTCTGTGTTCATAGTGTTCCCTCGCGTACGTCTAAATATTGTTGCTTGCACGTGACGGTTGCAGTCTATCCAGCCGGGGAGAACCTGGCAAGGCGAGGGTGTGCTTTATCCCCTATACTGGCGAAGCCAATACAAGCATGGAAATCTGGAGGAATGATGCGACTCGAGGGAAAAGTAGGGATAGTCACCGGGGGAGCGCGCGGCATGGGCGAGGCTGAGGCCAGGCTCTTCGCGAGCGAAGGCGCGAAGGTCGTTGTCGCCGACCTGTTGGACGTTGAGGGCCAGGCCGTAGCTGATGCGATCAACGATGCAGGTGGCGAGGCTGTCTTCAGCCACCTCAACGTGACTGACGAGAAGAACTGGGAAGCTGTGGTTTCTGATGCCGTATCTAGGTTCGGGAGATTGGACATCCTGGTGAACAACGCCGGGATGGACGGAGTTCACGAGCCTCACCTACTGGACACGGACGCATGGGATGCCGTGATGGATGTGAACGCCAAGGGCGTCTTCCTTGGCATGAAGTATGCCATCCTTGAGATGCGGAAGACCGGTGGCGGCTCCATCATCAACATCTCATCCATTTCTGGCTTCGTCGGGATGGAGCAGACACACATGGGCTACAACGCATCTAAAGGCGCGGTACGTATCATGAGCAAGTCGGCAGCGGTGCAGAACGGCCGGAAAGGTATTCGCGTCAACTCCGTACACCCGGGCATCATGCCACCCATGAGCGGCACGATACGGCCGCCTGAGCGGCACGAGTATCTGGTCACGGAAAAGATCCCCATGGGTCGAGTCGGCGAGGTTGAAGAAGTGGCGGCTGCCGTACTGTTCCTGGCCTCTGACGATGCGTCCTACATCACCGGCACCGAGTTGGTCGTCGATGGTGGTTACCTGGCGATCTAGCGAAATGGGAGGGCGGAATGACGCAGCCAAGGATTCGGCACATCGCGGTCAACGTTGAGGACCGGGAAGCAAGCGCAAACTACTACGAGAGCGTCTTTGGCATGGAGATCAAACTGCGTGGCGAGAACGGTACCATCTACCTCTCTGACGGCTACGTGGGTTTGGCGCTGATCAATTTCCCGGACAGGCCATGGGGGATAAACCACTTTGGCTTCCACGTCGATAGCGTTGATGCAATCGAAGAACAAGCTAAGACAACCAGGCGGAGCCCGGTCGGCGGCGCTGTGGCGGAGAGCTGGATACCGGACCCTGAGGGCAACCGGGTAGACGTTACGGAAGAGTGCTGGCCCGTTTAGCCCAGCTACTCCATCAACTCCACCAGCACCAATGGGCTCTCGGCAACCCAGACGTCGATGTCCATGTGCGACATGCGAGACTCGGTGCCCTTCATCTTCGCAAACACATCGCGCTTGGTGGCCGGGTCTGTTATCGGTGTAGCCCAGGCGGCTACGTCGCGGACGAGGCTCTGCTTGAAGTGGAATGTGAAACCCGGGTTCGCCAGCAGGTTGGCATTCCATGAACGTTTCCCCGGCATACTGCTGAGGTAGACGGTGTCATCAATGACGTGAAACCATATCTCGATGCGACGTGGCTGGCCGCTGCTCCGACCGATCGTCGTGATGTCGATGACCTCATCGAGTTGAAGTGCGCTCCGAATCGCGTCGCCCATCCCGTTCTCCCCAATCACCTGATTGCTTGCCACTGTACCTTTCACTGCCAGCTTCTGTCCATGTGGTGCGTTGACGTTGCATAATGTGCTCACTACACTACGTACAATGCGCGAGGAATGAGCACGTTTGGAGGGGAAGAGATGACCAGAATTCGACATATCGCTCTAGCAACGCAAAACGTGGAAGCAACGGCGAAGTTCTACATCGATGGCCTTGGTCTCAAGGAAGTCGGTAAGGTGAATTCCCTCACTTCAGAGGGGGTTTACCTCAGCGATGGTCACGTCAACTTAGCCATTCTGAAGTTCAAGTACGACGACCCTGCCACGACGGAGGGTGAGCTTCGCTACACCGGCATCCACCACTTTGGGGTTCAGATAGAGAATATGGACGAAGCGCGAGCGAAGATCGAAAGCGCTGGCGCGGTGCATCGCCCCTACCCCGGAACTGAAGCGATGGAGGCTCGAGGGAACGTTGAGGTCAAGTTCAGCGGCCCGGACGGCGTAACGGTAGACCTATCCGAGACTGGCTGGGCAGGAGCCTCATAAATACACCACGGAAGTAGAAGGCGGAGGGAGAAGTCATGGCAAGGATCAAGCACATAGCAATCGCAACGCAGGACCCGGACGCAACGGCTAAGTTCTACGTGGAAGGCCTGGGGCTTGAGATAGCAGGCAAGGTCAACTCCGTAGCTGCTGAGGGGTACTACCTCACGGACGGCTACATCAACCTGGCCGTGCTCAAGTTCAAGAACGACGATGCTGCCGATACCGAAGGCGCGCCAAGGCACACAGGAATCCACCACTTCGGTTTCAAGGTGGAGGGCATGGAAGAGGCCCAAGAACAGATCCTCAGCGCTGGCGCGACAAAGAAGCAGAGCGCTATCACCGATGCCAACGGCCACGCTCGTACAGGCAACGTAGAAGTGAAGTTCACCGGCCCTGACGGCATAACCGTAGATCTCTCTGAGACCGGCTGGGCAGGCGCGTCTAAAGACTAATCGTCCGGGGCACCGTCTGGGTCATGGCCTTCCATGGCCTTGAGGTACTTGGGGAAGATCAGTTCCATATACGATCGTTCCAGTGTTTCTAGGAGATGGAGAGGGTCGCTGTCGTAGCAGACGATTCCACCCGTTTCTTTGTCGATCATCTCAATGATGGGCTTGAGATGGCTGGTGATGCCGCCTGTGCCCTCTAACACCCCGATGACCTTTGCCTCGTCGTATGCGATGGCGAACTCGCCCAGGGTTCCTGAGCGTCCGCCGACGAAGACCACGACATCACAGCTGCGTATGTTCTCTACTTCTCTGCCCATCAGGCCGCTGCCGGTGTAGATGATGGCGTCATACCCTTTGGTTGGGGAGTTGTACTTGAGAATGTGCCCTTCCATGTTCAGGGCGGGGGACACGCCTACAACCACACCACCCTTGGATTTGGCCCCTTTCACCGCTTCCTGCGGGTAGCCCGGACACGCGCCGGTGATCAGAACACAGCCCTTTTCAGCGATGGCTTGGCCCAGTGTGTAGACCATTGTGCATATCTCCGGGGGTAGATGCCCTCCGGCGGAACCCATGACGCCGACGGTCATTTTGGGGAAGATGTCTCCAGGGGCGGTCGTTTCGGTTGCCATGTACTTCCTCCGGGGTGTTCGTAGATACTATTTTATACGAGAAACTATCGTTTTGTAGCTCTGCGGGTGAAATGAAGAGTACCCCACACGTACATACGCGTGGGGTACTCTATCCAGCTCAGTTGATAACGGTTTTGGGTTACTTCTCGTCGCGGGTCTGAAGGGCGTGATACTTGAACTTCTCCCGTGCTGCATCAAGCCTTGAACCCTTGGCGATCTCTGCACGGATGTTGTCCTCGGCAGACTCGATCTGCTTGCCGATCTTCAGCACTTCGTCAAAGCGCTCCTGTGGGATGACGAGGATGCCATCAGCATCGCCGATGATCACATCGTTCGGGTTGACGTGGACTTCGCCCAGAGAGCAGGCCTCGTTGATGGCCACACACTCAACGCGGTCTTTGCCCGTGCGCATGGTGTTGCCTCGACTAAAGATGGGATAGCCCAACTCCAAGCTGCGGGAAGCGTCACGGCAGACGCCGTGAATGACCGTTCCGGCCAGCTTGTTCCGGTGGGACATGATGGTCAGGATATCGCCCCAAACTGTCGCATTGGGCTTGCCTTCATTGTCCAGAACCACTACCTGGCCCTCTTTGACCTCGTCGATGTAGTCGCCGACGTTGCCCGGGTTCACGTTAGCGGACGGGATGGTCTTGACGGTGAATGCCCGCCCAGCCAGCGTGAAGTTCCGGTCCAAGGGCATGATGCCGACAGCCTGGGCGTTGATGCCCAGCCTGTCACATGCATCGCTCACGGTGGTGGTTCCCAGATCCAACATCTCTTGAAGTTCTTTTTCCATTGTTACTTCCTCTCCAACATACTTTCATAATTTGAGCCCATCACTTCGCTGATAGGCTTGCCAGACAGAACATCCTTGGTCATCAATGCTTCCCTGTTGGCGATGTCCTCGGCAGCGGAAACAGCCTCTTCCTCATGCTCTGCGGAGATGAACACCACGCCGCTACTATCAGCAATGACTAGGTCTCCGGGGTGTACCCAGACACCACACATCTCTATGGGCTCGTTGCAGGACTCCTCGATGATGCGTGTTCGAGCGGTGACCTGGACTCCAGCGCGACCGAAGACCGGCAGGCCTAACTCACGGCTCTCATCCACGTCGCGTACAGCACCATCGACGATGACGCCAGCCACGCCTTTGACTACTGCCCCGTTGGAGAGGATGCCGCCCCAGGCGGCGCAGTCCAACCGGCCTCTGTGGTCGATCACGATGATGTCGCCGGGCTTGGACGCTTCGATGGCCGCTGCGCCCAGGTGCCTGGTGGACTTCTCGCCGCCGAAGGCCTTCATGCGAGTGGTGACCACACGACCGACGATCTTTTGGGTGACGGTCAGTGGCTTGATGCCGATGATCGACCCTTTAAGCCCCAACCGGTCCAGAGCGTCCGACGCTGCACAGGCATCCACTTTGGAAAGCCTGGCGACCAATGGGTCTTGGGTCGTCTCTTTTGTAGCCATAGGAATACCCCCAAATGCCAAAGATTTGGGGGATAGTGTAACGCCTTGGGACGCGGAACGCTAGCTATCTGCCACAGATAGCAAATGGAGTGTGCATTCGGCAAAAAAAGCCCCGCCGATTGGCGGGGCTTTTTCCACATTCCTTTAGGAAGTGATTACGTCCACTGAACCATGCCCCAGCCGCCGCCACTGCCGGCGTTGGTGCGATATACGGGCTCGTAACCTACCTTCTCTGCCTTCAAGTGCTGAAGAGCTCCAGAAATGGTGACCCAATTCAGGGTCTCTGAAGCTGCGGAGTGCAGCCGATGGCGCGGGAGGTTCATCAGGATATCAGGGTCACCGTCTACCATGCCCTTGATGGCTGTGCGATCCAGCTCCTCGTCCACCGTGAAGTGGCTGAGGCCGCCGGAAGTCATGACAGCAACCTTGGTTCCCTTGCCGCCGCCCCAGGACTCGATCGCTCCACGGAGCGCCTGTCCAAAGTTGAAGCAGCGCTTGGCAGAGGGCTGGTTGGGCGGGTAGCAGGTGTTCTGCCAGATCGGCACAATGGGAATGAGGTTTTCTTTCATTACACGCTTCACTACAAAGCTCCATGCATGGGGAAGGCCGAATGGGCGAGGAGCGGTAACTCGGGTGGTCTCTATCTCGCCATTGGCTGACGGATAACGGTGCCCAACTGTTCCGCCAGGGTTTTCCCGAAGATACTTGGAATGAGAAACGTCAAACTCATGGTCAATCATATATTCAATGATGTGTCGAGCCAAGTCTGTTTGTACGGGAATTTCTAATTCTGTCTGAGGATAGCCAGCTGCAGAGGCCTTGGCTGCGTCTGAAGCGTCCGGTGCTACCTTGCGGGGGTAGTACTTGATGGAATCACCCCAGTACACCAAGAACGCTGGCATGTTGTCTTCAAACATCATCTCATCCTGGTCGTCACCTACCATCACCGCGATGTCCGGCTTGAAGCTCTTGTAGGTCTCCGATAGTTGGGTGATTGCAGCATTAAGGTTCTCATGCTGCTTTTTGTGGACCTCATATTGGTTGAGGTCTGCAATCTTTGGGTTGGCTCGCTCAAGGGCTTCCTCAAAGCTGAGGATCTCGCCTGAGGGAGCAAAGCAGAGTTCCTTGTTGCGCTGGTCATTCAGTGCGTGGTTGGCCCACAGTTCTGCGGGCTGCATCAGCATAGGGCTATGGGAAGTCCCGATACCCAATCCAATTTCTGCCATGTTGTCTCCTCCTTCTTCTTGGTGGACGAATCCACCCCCCTGATCGACTCTTGATGCCGGATTATAGCCGCCTAGAGCAGACTAGTCCACCCTAGGCGGCCTTCATAGCCTTTAGCTTATGGAGAAGCGCGGGAATGCCTTCTTGGCTGTGTCCTCAAAGACGTTCTTCTTGTCCTTGTCAGAGAGCCAGTCAATGGACTCAATGACGGGCTTCAAGTCATCAAGCCACACGCCGGTGTCCGGGTGTTGGCTGGAACCGGAGCCAGGGTTTTCTGTGCCGAACATGCAGCGATCCGTGCCAACGATCTGGAACAGGAGGTCCAGGCCCTCCTTGTTGTAGAGCACGGCGTCAAAGTAAAGCTTCTTCAATGAATCGTCGAAGCTCTCCACGTTCTTGGAGCGCCAGCGATGTGCACGCCATCGGCCGATCTGGTAAGGAACGGAGCCGCCGCCGTGGCACATGATGATCTTCAAATCCGGAAATGTGTCCAGAGTCTTGCGGTCCATCAGGGACATGATGCCAATGCCCTCTTCAGTGATGAAGTGGTTGGAATAGGTCTCCCGATTGTTCCGACAGGTTGCTGTGTGGATGAGAGCGGGAACGTCCAGCTCAATCATCTTCTCGTACAGCGGGTACCAGTACTCGTCGCCCATGGGAGGCATGTTGACGTCCAGGCCCTCTGAGGGGTCCGGATCGATCATAATGCCGACGAATCCCAACTCCTTGACGCAGCGCTCCATCTCATCGAATACGATGTTGACGGGCTGGCCCCATACCTGGGGAAGGCCGCAGACTCCGCGATACCGGTCCGGATAGTAGTCAATGGACTGCTTGATGGCGTCATTGTTGGCCTTGCAGAAGTCATCGACGATGCTGAAAAGCGGATCAGAGTGCATGAGCTGGAAGGGGCGCGGGGAGAGGAACTGGATGTCTGTGCCCACTTCGTCGAGCTTCTTGATGTGGTTGTCCACTATGGGCTTCATCCGCTCGTCAGAGAGCTTGAGGACGCTGCGCCCCCGGTGGATTCGGCTTGAGAGCAGGCCAGACTTGAAGGCCATGAGTTCCGGTGGGCTGTTGAGGTGACCGTGAATGTCTATGATAGCCATTGGTAGTTCTCCCTCTATGTTTGTATTTGCCTAACAGTCTTTGCGGGTAGACACGCGACGCGAGATGCGAAAGGGCAACACACGACACGAAAATAGCCACAAGGCTGAAATTGCGACCAGTATCGTAGCGCATACCGCGTGTGTCAAGGTGTGGGTGTTGGCCTGTGAAACCTGGGAACACTCCAAACCAATAGAAAAGGGGCGTGGATAACACGTCCCTTTTCTATTGGTTTGGAGTGTGGCAGTAAGACTACTTCCCGTTGCCGTTCCAACGGACCATGCCCCAACCACCTCCGGTGCCTGCGAGGGTGCGATATACCGGCTCGTAGGCCAAGATCTCCGCTTTCAGGTGCTCTGAGGCGCCCGCTGTGGCAACCCAGTTGCGTGTCTCTGACGCTGCAGAGTTGAGGCGGTGCTTCGGGAGGTTGGACAGCGTTTCGCCGTCGTTCTCCACCATTGCTTTCAACGCGGCTCGGTCCAGCTCCTCGTCAACGACGAAGTGGCTCAACCCGCCGGACGCAATGACCACCACGCGCGCGTCAGTGTCCCATGACTCTACTGCCTTGCGGACTTGCTGACCAAATGCGAAGGTGCGTTTTGGTGACGGCTGGTTGGGTGGATAGCAGGTGTTCAAGGAGATGGGCACGATTGGCACGGGCTTGTTGTCCATAAGCCGCTTAACCACAAAGCTGAAGCCGTGGGGCATACCGAAGTTGCGTGGCTCTGTGACCCGCACGTACTCTGACTCACCGTCCGGCGTTGGGTACCGACGTGCGATGGTGCCGCCGGATTCCTCACGCAGGTACTTGGAGTGAGAAACGTCGAACTCGTTGTCGATCATGTGCTCAATGATGTGTCGGCCCAACTCCGCGTTCACGGGCACGTCCATGGAGACATCGCCGTAGCCCCAAGCCATCGCTTTGACGGCGGGTGGTGCGTCATCTGCGGGTACACGGGCGATGAGGGGCATGGTGTTGCCCCAGTAGACCGAGAACATGGGCATGTTGTCTTCAAACATGACCTCGTCCTGGTCATCGCTGATGATGATGACGGCGTCTGGCTTGGCGTCTGCCAGGCTCTTGGCCAACTCATCGATAGCCTTGGTGAGGTTGGCATGCTGCACCTTGAAGTGCTCTATATCCACGTGCTTTGCAATGTCCGGATTTGCCCGTTCCAGGGCTTCTTCATAGGAGTAGACGAGTCCTTCCGGAGGAAAGACCAATTCTCGGTTTCGTGCATCGTTTTCACCATGCACTGCCCAGAGTTCTGGCGGCTGCGCCAGCATTGGGCTATGGGACGTGCCGAGGCCCAAGACGATCTTAGCCATTATGGAACCCTCCCCAAGAGGCAGTCATGGTGACAGCCCCGATTTTTCCCTAGATTTTTCCCTAGGTGGATATGATACCACGCGAAGTGTAGAGACTAAACCTTTTGTTGAGACTAAAGCTGGGAGAGAAAGAGTGGGTGCCACATGATTGATGGCGCGAGACAAAAGAAGACGCCTTAAGAGTGAAAGAGTGAGAAGAAGGATCCAGTTACGGTTCTTGAAGTCCTTCAGAAGTTACCCACATGAGACCCCCGAAGAATGTAAGGGGTTTCTCAATCCCGATAAATCGGGGCTGAGCTGTGGTCTCCACCGACCTGGAATCTCTCCTGTTGCCAGGAGAATCTCCCTAGAAAGGAGGTGATCCAGCCGCACCTTCCGGTACAACTACCTTGTTACGACTTCGTCCCAGTCACCAGTCCCACCTTAGGCGCCTACCTCCCGAAGGTTGGCGCGGCGACTTCAGGTGTTACCGGCTTCCATGACGTGACGGGCGGTGTGTACAAGGCCCGGGAACGTATTCACCGCAGTGGTGCTGACCTGCGGTTACTAGCGACTCCGCGTTCACGGAGGCGAGTTGCAGCCTCCGATTCCAACTGAGGCGAGGTTTGATGAGATTGGCTCCCCCTCGCGGGTTTGCAGCTCGTTGTCCTCGCCATTGTAGCGTGTGTGTAGCCCAGGGCGTGAGGGCCATGCGGACTTGACGTCATCCCCACCTTCCTCCCCCTTGCGGGGGGCTGTCTCCTGTGAGAGTGCAACACAGGACGGGGGTTGCGCTCGTTGCGGGACTTAACCCAACACCTCACGGCACGAGCTGACGAC
>CAJWXP010000019.1 GCA_913049785.1 uncultured Dehalococcoidia bacterium
AGCGGGGGATCTTCACCACACAGTAGTCCAACGCAGGCTCAAAGGCGGCCATCGTTTTCTGCGTGACGGCGTTCGGAATCTCATCGAGGCGCTTCCCGACGGCAACCTTGGCGGCGACCCTCGCAATGGGATAGCCGGTGGCCTTGGATGCCAGGGCCGATGATCGACTGACCCGTGGGTTCACTTCAATGACGTAGTACTCAAGGTTGTCGCGAGGTCGCGCCGACTCTGGCAGTGACGCAGCCACCTCTGGATGGGGAGCTAGGCAGAGCTGCACGTTGCAGCCGCCTTCGATGCCAAGTGCGCGGATGATCTTGAGGCTGGCTGTGCGGAGGAGCTGATACTCCTTGTCGTTTAGCGTCTGGGACGGCGCGACCACGATGCTATCGCCCGTGTGGACGCCCATGGGGTCCAGGTTCTCCATATTGCAGACCGTGATGCAGGTATCGTTAGCGTCCCGCATCACTTCGTACTCAACCTCTTTCCAGCCCTCCAGAGAGCGTTCCAGCAACACCTGGTCGATAGGGCTGGCAGCGATGCCTGCGCGTACGCCTTCCTCAAACTCCTCTTCAGTGCGGACAACACCGCCGCCCGTGCCGCCGAGGGTGTATGCGGGCCTGACCACCAACGGTAGCCCCAGATCAGCTTTGACGGCATAGGCCTCCGCGATAGTGGTGACCGTCGCCGAGGGTGGTACCGGCTCACCGATGTCCAGCAGCAGTTTTCGGAACAGGTCACGGTCCTCTGCGTTGCGGATGGCGTCCAGAGGCGTACCCAGCAGCCTGACGTTGTACTTGTCCAGTATTCCGCGGTCGGCTAGCTGCACCGCCAGGTTTAAGCCCGTCTGACCACCAAGTGTCGGCAGGATGCCGTCCGGTCGCTCTCTTTCGATGATGCGCTCGATGGCTTCTGGCGTCAGCGGCTCGATGTAGATGATGTCCGCAATCTCTTCATCGGTCATGATGGTGGCCGGGTTGGAGTTCACCAGAACGGTGGTCACACCCTCTTCACGCAGGGCTTTGCACGCTTGGGTTCCGGCGTAGTCGAACTCCGCCGCCTGACCGATTACGATCGGCCCGCTGCCGATGACGAGGACTTTTTTAGGAGTGCTAGGCATTGGCTCTGTTACTCACCTTCTCATCCAGGTGTATTGTTCTCCGCACCTTCAATGTCATTCTGAGGAGTCCTTTCTTGGAAGGACGACGAAGAATCCGGATTCTTCGCTGCGCTCAGAATGACAACGGTAGTTGGCGATCACGATCGGCCCGATGCCGTTGACAAGGACTTTTTAGGGGTGTTAGGCATTGGCTGTAACCATCTCCAAAAATTCGCCAAAGATGTATTCATTGTCGCGGGGGCCGGGTGACGCTTCCGAGTGGTACTGGATGGTCAGGATGGGATACGACTTGTGTCGCAGCCCCTCCACCGTGCCGTCGTTCAGGTTCACGTGGCTGACTTCAAGTTCGGACGGCAGGCCATCGGCGTCCACGGCGTACCCGTGGTTCTGCGCAGTGATGTGAACAGCGCCGGTGCGTAGCTCCTTGACCGGGTGGTTGGCCCCTCGGTGTCCGAACTTGAGCTTGTACGTGTTTGCGCCCATCGCTCTGGCAAGCACTTGATGGCCCAGGCAGATGCCCATGATGGGCACACGCCCGATGAGGCCTTTGGCGGTCGCGACGCCGTAGTCAAGGTGCACAGGGTCGCCCGGGCCCGGCGATAGCAGCACGCCGTGCGGTTGCAGCGCCAGCACGTCCTCAGCTGTGGCGTTGGCCGGTGCGGCGATGACCTCGAATCCGTTGCGCTCCAGGATACGGAGGATGTTGTACTTCACACCGTAATCGGTGACGACGATGCGCTTTCTCACGCCCAACTCGCGGTCGAGATTCACGGGCTTGGCGACACCGTCCCAGAGGTATGTGGACTCGGCGGTCACCTGCTGAACGAAGTCCGTGGTGTCGTACTGCGGGCCGCGTTGTAGCTGCACCAGGGCCTCCTGCGGCGATATCCCTACAGCGATAACGCCCATCATCACGCCCTGTAGGCGCAATCGACGGGTGAGGGCTCGGGTGTCTATGCCGCTGACGCCCGGTATGTCCTGCGATGCCAGGTAGTCGTGCAGTGTCATCTCGCTGAGGGCGTGGCTCGGCGTGGGAGAATGGCCGCGAACAACGAACCCTGCAGCCTGGATCCGACTTGACTCTACATCGCCGGGGTTGATGCCATAGTTGCCTTGAAGCGGGTACGTCGGTACCACGATCTGCCCTGCAAAGGAGGGGTCGGTCAACATCTCCTGGTAGCCCGTCATGGAGGTGGTGAACACTACCTCGCCGTAGGACGCAGTGGTCGCGCCAAAGGACTCGCCTTCGTAGATCGCGCCGTCTTGCAGGACGAGATGGGCAGGCTCCGTCATGAACTGGCCTCCCCACGTTTGGTGCGAAGAGCGAAGGCGTACGCTGTACGCCACAACAGAAGCATGACCAGGTTGATCAGGATAGTGACGATGATGAAGGAGGCTTCCAGGCCGTGGCCTATCACGAGATAGCGAGCCACAAGGCCGATGATCGCAGCGATGGGCCATGCGAGGGCTGTGCGCTGCAAAATGGTCGTCAGGTTGCCTGCGACCTCTGTTCGATAGACGCCAAGCGCTCCGCCGATCACCAACCATGCAGCTGTGAGTGGCACTGCGTTGCGGGCCCAGCCCTCCAACGAAATCCCATCATGGCTGCTGACACCCAGCAGGACAAAGAGGGTTATCACCACGGCGTCACCGCCTATGAGAGTCGTGAACTGCTTTGGGCTAGGCTTCATGCGCTACCTTTCGTGGCTGCCTCCTGTAGGTCGTGTACGAGCCGCCCGCCAACGATGGTCTTCACCACCTGTCCCTTGAGCGTGATGCCGTCCACAGGGGTGTTACGACCCTTTGAGGCGAACGTTGAACTATCGACCACCCACTCGGCGTCGGGGTCGAGCACCGTGACATCGCCGGAAGCGCCGGGCTTCAGTGTGCCAATGCTGGACTGATACGGTTCGCCAAGAACGCGGGCCGGGCCGGAGGTCAGCCGCTCGATGGCCGTTGTCAGATCCATATCGCCCCTGTCCACCAGACCATTGACCAGCCCGAAGGCCGTTTCAAGCCCCGAGATGCCGAAAGCCGCTTCCTGCATGGTGCAATCTTTGTCGGTGGAAGTGTGTGGTGCGTGGTCGGTGGCTACAGCATCGATGGTGCCGTCTTTAAGTCCGGCTACCAGCGCTTCGGTGTCGTCTTCAGTGCGCAATGGCGGGTTCACCTTGGCGCGAGTGTCGTAGGCGGACCGGGTGAGCGGAGCGTACTTATCGGGAGCGGTGAGTTCTCCGGCGCCCGCCTCGATAGTGCCCAGAGCCCATTCTTCCGTGAGGATCAAGTGGTGGGGTGTGACCTCCGCCGTCACGGGCAGGCCACGTTCTTTGGCACGTCGCACCAGTTTCAGCGTGCCAGCGGTGCTGATGTGCGCAACGTGTAATCGACCGCCTGTAAGGGCCGCAAGCTCTATGTCGCGTGCGACCATGCTCTCTTCTGCTGCAGCAGGCTGGCCCGGCAGACCGAGTCGACTGGCGACCCAACCCTCGTGCAGGACGCCGTCCTTAGACAGCGATGGCTCTTCGCAGTGGTTGATGACTGGGAGACCCGTGGTGGTGCTGTAGCTGAGGGCGTTGCGCATGAGCCCCGAGTCCGCTATCGGAGAGCCATCGTCACTGAACCCGACGGCGCCTGCCGCTGCAAGTTCCGCCATGTCGGCTAGATCCACCCCCATGCGACCCCGAGTCGCGCAGCCGATAGGCAGGACGTGAGCAAGGCCGGCCTGAGATGCAGCGTCCAATACCTGTCGGATCACCGCAGCGTTGTCCATCGGAGGCTCGGTGTTCGGCATGGCGCAGATGGTGGTGAAGCCGCCTCGCACCGCCGCCAGCGCACCGGTGGCCACGGTCTCCTTGTCCTCTTGACCGGGTTCTCGCAAATGTACATGCAGGTCGATGAAGCCGGGGGTGACCACGAGGCCCGTAGCGTCGAGGACCGTGCAGTCCTTCGGTGCATCGTTCACGATAGTTCCCGCGGAGACGACGAGGCCATCGGTGATGAGCACATCGCCGATAGTGTCCAGACCCTGCGATGGGTCGACCACGCGGCCACCTTTGATCAGTGTTGAATCAGCCATTGAGTCCTCCTTGGGGTGTGGCCATGAGCAGCAGCAGCGCCATGCGCACCGCCAGACCATTGGTGACCTGCGTCTCAATCGCCGATTGGAGCCCGTGGGCTACTTCAGGGCTGATCTCGACGCCTTCGTTCATGGGGCCAGGGTGCATGACCAGCGCGTTGGGGGCCAATCGAGCAAGACGCTCGCTGTTGACCTGCCACTGCTGTGCGTACTCGCGAAGGCTGGGCAGCAACCCGGCGTCCTGACGTTCCTTCTGGATGCGTAGCGGCATGACCACGTCGGCGTCACGCATCGCCTCTTCGATGTCCTGTTCAACCTGCACTGACGCGAAGGGGTGACCTGGTTGTTCGGTTCGCCCTTTCAGGAGGTCCCAGGGCATGAGTGTTGGCGGGCCACAGAGCACTGGAATCGCTCCGACCTTGCAGAGACCCCAGAGGTTCGAACGTGCGACGCGGCTGTGGGATATGTCGCCGACGATGAGCACTTTGCGGCCTTTTAGGCTCCCCAGATGCTCCTGCATCGTGAAGAGGTCAAGCAGCGCCTGCGTGGGATGTGCGTGGGCACCGTCGCCTGCGTTGATGACAGCCGTCCGAGTCAGGTTCCTTGCTGCGAAGTAGGGCGCGCCGGAGTGGGCGTGACGTATCACCAGCAGGTCGGCGGCGGTGGCCTGAAGCGTCAGGACCGTGTCCAGCAGCGACTCACCCTTCTCAGCACTGCTTCCGCTAGCCGAGAGGTTGATAACATCCGCAGAGAGAAGCTTGCCTGCTGCCTCAAAGGAGACTCGAGTGCGCGTGCTGGCTTCGTAGAAGAGCGTGACTACGGTACGTCCCCGTAGAGTAGGTACCTTCTTGACGTCCCGCTGCACCACGGCCTTCATTGCGCTGGCGGACTGGAGCACCGTTGCGATCTCGTCGGTGCTGACATCGTCCAGATCAAGCAGGTGACGGTGTTGCCAGGGAGACGTTGAGGCAGTCGTGGCCCCGCCGTCAGCCACAGCCGTTGCGGTCACCGGTTCTTCTTGAGCGACTCTCGTGGTTGCCATGCGTTACCTCCCAGCCTCCGACATCTGTTGCGAACTTCCAGCCTCTGGCAGAATGACCACTTCATCCACTTTGTCTGTCTCTGACAGGCGCACCTGTATTTCTTCCGAACGGGAGCTAGGAATGTTTTTGCCAACATAATCCGCGCGAATGGGCAGTTCCCTGTGACCACGGTCGACCAACGCTGCAAGCTGGATGTTCATCGGTCGTCCAAGGTCAATGACTGCGTCCATCGCGGCTCTGGCGGTGCGGCCCGTGAACAGCACATCGTCCACAAGCACCACTCGATAGCCAGTCACCGATACCGGTAGGTCTGTTGCTTCCAGAACGAGGGGGCCGCGTAGGTGCACATCGTCGCGATAGAGGGTGATATCCAGAGTGCCAACGGGCACATCTATGCCTTCAAACGACTTGATCAACTCGGCCAGTCGATGGGCCAGGGGGACGCCCCTGGTGCGCACGCCGACAAGGACTAGGTCTTTCGCTCCACCATTGTGTTCTAGGATCTCGTGAGCGATGCGCGTCAACGCTCGTCGCATCTCCTGGGCCGTCATAATCGATTTTTCTTGCTGCTGTGCCATGTCGTGCTTCCTTGCTCATCGCCCTGAAAAGGGCCACAAAAAAACCTCTTACCCATACTGGCAAGAGGCTCCCAAGAAACCACGACTGTCTTTTGCAGCATCACTGCAGTCTCAGTCATCAGGTGTGGAGCGCCTTGCCAGCCTCTCAGGGCTGTTCTTAAAGGCTCCCTCCCTACGCGGAAGGGTAGACCACCCGGAACATGATTCAGTTGTTACTACCTGAGCGTATCACACCCTGTGATGGTGGAGCAAGGACGAAAGGTGCGATTTTGCGCGAAATTCCACCGATAAATGACCCTTTGAAGCCGTTGGCCTCGGCTTTACTGGATGGTATCATTGCTGCGCCTATGAACCAACGACCTATCATCATCTCTGTCATCGGTGGCAGCAATGCCGCCCAAAAGGACTTGGACGTCGCGTATGAGGTCGGCCTTGAGCTGGCGAAGCGCGGGGCCATCGTGTTGTGCGGCGGCCTGACGGGCGTGATGGAGGCGGTCTGCAAGGGTGCCAAGGAGGGCGGCGGCACAACTATCGGTATCATGCCGGGCAACACCGCCGGAGACGCTAACCAGTACGTTGACATCGCTATCCCCACGGGCCTGGGCTATGCTCGGAATGCCATCGTTGCAAGTGCTGGCGGGGCCATCATTGCGATAGACGGCGCATACGGCACTCTTTCTGAGATCGGTCACGGACTGGGCGACGGCACACCCATCGTGGGGCTGAACACCTGGGAGTTCACCATAGACGGGAAAGTGGATACCACCATCGATAAGGCGGAGAGCCCGTTGGAGGCGGTGGAGAAGGCGCTGGAGTACGCAAAGGCACGACAGGGCTAACGATAATACGGAGTTTTGCATGACGGCATCTGCCACCATTGTTGAAGTCAAAGGGCGAGAGATACTGGATTCTCGAGGAAACCCCACCGTTGAGGTGGATGTTCGACTTTCAGACGGCGCAGTTGGTAGCGCGGCGGTACCCTCTGGCGCGAGCACGGGTCATTACGAGGCTGTTGAGCTACGCGATGGCGACAAAGCTCGCTACGGCGGCGCTGGCGTGACCAAGGCTGTTGCCAACGTGAACAACCACCTTGCACTGGCGGTTTTGGGACTTTCTCCCTTCGATCAGGCGGCAGTGGACCATCGGATGCTGGACGCTGACGGCACACCGGACAAATCGGTGATGGGTGCCAACGCCATCTTGGGCGTGTCACTGGCCGTCGCTCATGCTGCTGCGGCATCCAAGGGTGTGCCGTTGTACAAGCACCTGGGAACCGGCAACACGCTCCCCGTACCCATGCTGAACATCCTGAACGGCGGCAAGCACGCCCAGGATTCAACTGACATTCAAGAATTCATGGTCGTTCCTGCAGGTCTCGGAAGCTTCCCGGAAGCCCTGCGAGCGGGTGCCGAGATATACCAGGCGCTGAAAAAGCTGTTGAGCAAGGGCGGACATGGGACGACTGTGGGCGATGAGGGTGGATTCGCTCCGTCATCGCTGACCAACCGACAGGCGCTTGAAATGGTGCATGAGGCCATTACCGTGGCAGGGTATCGACCCGGCGAGGACGTGTTCCTGGCCCTGGACCCTGCTGCTTCCGAGTTCTATGAAGGCGGCAAGTACATACTGACCCGCGAGGGTGCATCGCTTTCGTCAGAGGAGATGGTGGAGTTCTGGGCCGGCCTCTGCGCCGACTTCCCCATTATCAGCATCGAAGATGGTATGGCGGAAGATGACTGGGAGGGCTGGTCTGCCATGACGGCCCGTCTGGGCGACAAGATCCAGATCGTGGGCGACGACCTCCTGACGACGAACACACAGCGCATCCAGAAGGGCATAGACACGGCTGCTGCCAACTCCGTGCTCATCAAGCTCAACCAGATCGGCACGCTGACGGAGACGCTGGAAGCCATCGGCATGGCGTCAGGGGCCGGTTGGACCAGCGTTATCAGCCATCGCTCGGGTGAGACCGAGGACACGACAATCGCCGACCTGGTCGTCGCAACCGACGCTGGTCAGATCAAGACTGGCGCACCGGCGCGCTCAGAGCGAGTGGCCAAGTACAATCGGTTGCTTCGCATCGCAGAGGAGCTTGGAGAGTCGGCACGGTATCCTGGCATGAAAGCGTTCAAACGATAAAACATCGACGTTCGACCATATCGAACTAGAACACAAACGGAGGGGACACGTGGCGACAAAGATCGGGATCAATGGGTTTGGCCGCATCGGACGGCAGGTGTTCAAGGCGATTCTGGACAGGCACCCTGGCGAGTTGGAAGTGGTGGCCATCAACGACCTTACGGACCCGGCTACCAACGCCCACTTACTTAAGTACGACACGAACTACGGACGCTTTCCTGGCACGGTAGAGGTCAGCGGGAGTGACCTGGTTGTGAACGGGAAGGGGCTAAAGGTCTTTTCGGAACGTGACCCGGGCCAGATTCCCTGGGGCGATGTAGGCGCTGAGATCGTTGTGGAGTCCACTGGCTTCTTCACGGTGGCTGAGAAGGCGTCTGCCCACATCCACGATACGGTCAAGAAGGTGATCATCTCCGCCCCGGCAACGGGTGAGGACATGACCATCGTGCTGAGCGTGAACGACGACAAGTACGACCCTGCGAAGCACCATGTGCTCTCCAACGCATCGTGCACGACGAACTGTGTAGCGCCGATGGCGAAGATCCTGAACGATACGTTCGGCATCGATAAGGCGTTGATGTCCACGGTGCACGCGTACACCAATGACCAGCGCATCCTCGACACGGTGCACTCAGACCTGCGACGTTCCCGCGCCGCCGCTGAGAACATCATCCCGACGACTACCGGCGCTGCTCGAGCGGTCGGCATCGTGCTGCCGGAGTTGAACGGCAAGATCCACGGCCTGGCCTATCGAGTGCCCGTGGCCACCGGCTCAATCATCGACCTGACGGCGACGTTGAATAAGGACGCCTCCGTGGAGGATATCAACGCGGCGTTCAAGGCGGCTGCCGATGGCCCCATGAAAGGCATCCTGCAGTACTGCGACGAGCCGCTGGTTAGCAGCGACTTCAAGGAAGACCCGCACTCCTGCACCTACGACTCCGGCATCACGCTGTCGCTAGGCGGCAACATGGTGAAGGTGATGGGGTGGTACGACAACGAGTGGGGCTACTCCTGTCGAACGTCTGACCTGTGCGCCTTCCTGGCCGATAAGGGTTTATAGCCGTTCACCCGTGTTCCTGCGGTTACCTAAGGATGATTTAAGGAATAGAAATCAGATATGCAAAACAGGGCTTCTGTATGGGAGCTCTGTTCTTTTGGCCAATCCTCAACACCCGCCGACTCGTATCTGCATTGAGGGGCGGGCTCGTACGTAGTCGCAAGCTGGGCCTGCTACAATGACGCACGATGGCAGAAACGAACATACTACAGAGCGCAGGTCTAGCACGGCCTAGCTGGACGACAGTCCAGCCCTGGGCAAATAAAGCGGCGTTGCCGTTGCTTCTTGTGCTGGCTCTAGCGATGCGACTCTACGGTATCGATTGGGATGGTGGTTTCCTCTTCCACCCTGACGAGCGCGCGATCCTGATGAACACCAACGACCTCGCGTGGCCGTCCATCACCAACCTCGGCGTGTTGTTCAACGTCGATGAGAGCCCGCTTAACCCACGATGGTTCCCCTACGGCAGCTTCCCCCTTTACGTTCTGAAGTTTGCGGACGCGCTCATATCGCCGTTCAACGACCTGGGTTTGGTGGGGTTGAGTCGGGTGGGGCGGACGCTGTCGGCGCTGGCCGATGTGGCCACCATCTACGTCGTCTACCTTCTTGCAAGGAAGCTGTTCGATAGGCGAGTTGGCCTGCTGGCGGCGACGTTCACCATGCTGGCGGTCATCCACATCCAACTCAGCCACTTCTTCGCTGTCGACACGTTCCAGACCCTGTTCGCCGTTACCTCCGTGTACTTCATGGTGCGGGTTGCGTTGGAGGGTCGACTTCGCTATTCATTGCTGGCTGGCGTGTTCGTCGCTCTTGCGCTTGCAACCAAGGTCAGCTCCATGCCACTGCTCGCCCCGCTGGTCATGGCCCACGTGTTCTCGGCACTTCGGCAGGCACCCATCGCGTCCATCTCGTCTATGCGAGTCCCCGCAGAATGGTGGGTCGTCGGACGCAGGCTCGTATACGCAGGTGCTACGGTGGCCGGGGTGTTCTTCATCGCAGAGCCGTATGCGATTCTGGACTTCGATCGGTTCTGGGCGGACGTTACAGAGCAAAGCGAGATGGTGCGTCGCATCCGCGACTACCCGTTCACCCGTCAATACGTGGACACCACGCCCTACATCTACCACATCAAACAGCTTGCCCTCTTCGGGTTAGGGTTGCCGCTGGGGTTGGTGGCATGGGCCGGGCTTGGCTACGGCGCCTATGCGGCGATCAAGCGTCGCAGCTTGGGGCTACTGGTGGTGTTGTCCTTCGTGGTACCGTTTTTCCTCATCACAGGCTCCTTTGACGTGAAGTTCCTCCGATACATGCTGCCCATAACACCATTCCTTCTCATCTACGGCTCAGGGATGCTCATTGCGGGCCTTGATTGGGTGCGTGAGCGACGCAGCGACATGGCACCCTGGGCGCTGGCTGGCATCAGCGGGGTTGTTGTGCTCACGGCTTTCTACGCCTTCAGCTACCTCACCATCTACTCATCGCCACACACCGCAGTGCGAGCGTCGACATGGCTCAACGCCAACGCCCCGGAAGGCTCGCTGATCTTGAAGGAGCACTGGGAGGAGGGCCTGCCAGACCTCTGGACTTACGAGCGACGAGAGTTGCCCATGTACAATCCGGACGGCCCTCAGAAGCTGCAGATCGTAGCGTCCGAGCTTGCGGAGGCGGAGTACCTGACCTTCTACAGCAGCCGGTTGTTCGGCACTACCCCCAGGCTGCCTGACGATTATCCCATCCCATATGCGATGACAAAGGCCTACTACCCGTTGTTGTTCAACGGCGACCTGGGTTACGAGTTGGTGCGAGTCGAGCAGCAGTACCCCTCGTTCCTTGGCGTGTCTTTCGTCAACGATGTGTTCGGTCGACCTGGCTTGGAGCCGCCGCCACCCATGCAGAGGAAGAATCACGGTGGTATCAGGATTGATATGGGGTTCGCCGACGAGAGTTTCAGCGTTTACGACCACCCGCAGGTGTTGATCTTCCGGAACACCGGACGCCTTTCCGAAGGTCGGTTGAGGACGCTCTTGGGTGTGGCGCAATTACCCGAGCTTGGTTACGACCTCATGCTCGCGCCGGAAGACGAGCGGGAGTCGCAACAGGCTGGCGGCACTATCAGCGATATCACGCCAAGCGATGGCCTTGGCTCTCGCTTTCCTTTGCCGGTCTGGTTGCTGGCGATGTACCTGGGGACGATAGCCACGCTTCCCATCAGCCTCATGGTGTTCAGAGCGCTCCCCGACCGTGGATATCTGCTGGCCCGGCCTCTGGGATTGCTGATGCTTGCATACATTCCGTGGATGCTGGCCAGCCTGAAGTGGATGAGCTTCGGTAGGGGCAGCATCTCGTTGGGATTCTTGCTGCTCTTCGCGATCTCAGGTTGGTTGACGTACAGGTACCGAGATGAGCTGTGGGACTTCGTGCGTCGTCGATGGCGATTTCTCCTCGGGCAGGAAGCGCTGTTTCTTGGAGCGTTCATCATCTTCACGCTGATTCGGGCGGCCAACCCTGACCTGTGGCACCCGTTCCGCGGGGGCGAGAAACCGATGGACTTCGCGTACCTCAACGCCGTAGTGCGCTCCACGTACATGCCGCCCTTCGACCCCTGGTTCGCCGGAGGATCGCTGAACTACTACTACTTCGGCCAGTTCATGATGGCTACGGTGATCAAGGCCACCGGCATCCCCACGGCCATCGCCTATAACCTGGCGGTGCCAATGGTGTTCGCGCTGGTGGTGGGCGCTGCGTTCTCACTAGGCTACAACATTGCGGAGGGCGCACGACGTGCGGTGCGATCTGCAAGGAACATCCCTGTTTGGAGCCCTGTGGTTGCGGGCTTGGCGGCGATGCTCTTCATGGTGGTATTCAGCAACCTGGATGGTGGAGTACAGGTACTCCAGGGCGCTGCGGGCAACTTCGATTTCTGGAGTCCCACGCGTATGATGCCGCCGGACCCGCCGGGGTTTGAGATCACAGAGTTCCCCTTCTTCACGTTCCTCTTCGCCGATCTCCATGCCCATATGCTGGCGATGCCGCTGGGGCTGCTGGCCATCGGGCTATCACTGAACACCGTATTGTTGTCGCCGAATGGTGAGAGGACGGGGTGGTTCTTCGCCTCGCTGGGGCTACTTGCGTTGACCGTCGGCGGCCTGTGGGCTACAAACGCCTGGGACTTCCCAACGTACCTTGGGATCGGAGTCGTATCGCTGCTGTTGGGTCAGTACCTCCGTAAACGCCGAGTCGACCTGAGAACGTTGTACAAGGCGGCAGGGGTCGTCGCTGCGTTTGTCGTACTGGCCGTCATCTTCTGGCTTCCCTACCACCTGCGACTGGAGAACGGCTTCCAGGGCGTTAATTTGACTCCGGTGCGAACAGACCTGTGGCAGTATCTTGCGATACATGGCCTGTTCATATTCCTGGTGCTCACGTTGCTCATAACAGAGCTTCCCCGTGCGCCGTGGCAGTGGTTCAGGGACGCTAACGAATCGCGCCGGTGGTTGGTTATCGCAGTCG
This sequence comes from uncultured Dehalococcoidia bacterium, assembly GCA_913049785.1. Taxonomy (GTDB): domain Bacteria; phylum Chloroflexota; class Dehalococcoidia; order Lucifugimonadales; family UBA1127; genus UBA1127. Next base: position 12,524 of record CAJWXP010000019.1, read on the forward strand.
GCGGCGCAGTCGTTGCGTTGGGGCTAGCGGCCTCCTTGCTGGGGTACAGCACCATCGTGGCGCTGGGAGGCATGCTCATCGTCGCTCTGGTGTTGTTCGTCAGGCGAACAGCGCCCTGGCCCTGGTCAAGAGAAAGCCGCGGTGATGTTCAAGCCAGTACCCCCGATGCATCGGCATTCCACCTGCTGCCGCTGGGTCTGCTTGCGACGGCTCTGGCCATCGGAATCGCTGTGGACATCGTGGTGGTCAAAGGCGACATCGAACGCATGAACACGGTGTTCAAGTCCTACCTGCAAGCGTGGATATTCCTGTCGATCGGTGCAGCGTACGCCCTCTGGTATCTGGGTTTTGTGAAGGGATTCTTCCTACGCATCAGAGTGGCCAAGGGCGTTTGGCTGACGGGATTGGCACTGCTGGTGGCAGGCTCTGCCGTGTACCCCGTCCTTGGCACCCGTGAACGGCTGGCCGACCGCTTCGATACCAGTACATTCACATTGGACGGCACGGCGTTCATGGAGACGGAATCGTACACGGACGATAAGGGCACAGTGACGTTCAAGTGGGACCTGGAGGCCATAGAGTGGATGCAGGAGAACGTGCAGGGCTCGCCGGTGATCGTAGAGGGACGGACGCCGCTATATCGCTGGGGCAGTCGAGTCTCGATCTACACGGGTCTGCCGACCGTGCTTGGCTGGGACTGGCATCAGCGACAGCAGCGGTGCGGGTTGAACCCTTGCGATGCTGTGACCGCTCGCATCGTGGATGTGAATAAAATCTACACTTCCACAGACGCCACGGAGACTCTCCAACTGCTCAACGATTACGACGTGAAGTATGTGTATGTAGGTGAATTGGAACACAACTACTATCCGGATTCAGGGCTGATAAAGTTTCAGGGCTTGGCGGCTGTGGGGAAGCTCACCGTGGTGTACGAGAACCAGGAAGTAACCGTGTACGAGGTTCAAGGCTAGCTAGGATGCGTTTGACCTTGGGTATGGTGAGTTGGCATTCTTCGACTTGCTAAGGGTGGTATGTACGTCTGTGGTTCGACAGGCTCACCACGAACGGTTTTGGTAACCATCAGCATATGGGTGCAGGGTTTAACCCTGCGTGACCCGAGGGTAAGAGCCAAAGATCTTGAGGGTGGATGTCAGCTTTCGTACGCTCTCCAACGCCTCTGCCAGCACCGCGTCCTGCCGATGCCCCAGCAAGTCCACCAGGAAGATGTACCTGCCCATCTCTCGCTTTGCGGGCCTCGATTCGATTTTGGCCATGCTGATGCCCCGCCGAGCAAACTCGCCGATGACGCTGTACAGCAGCCCCGGCGTGTCACCGACAAGCGGCCCCTTTGCCTCATCGAAATCAAAGCAGATTGATGTCTTGTCGTCGCCCGAGGGGACATGGTCTTCCTGAGCCCACACCACAAACCGCGTGGTGTTGTCGGGCTGGTCCTGGATGTCTGTCGCCAGCACTTCGGCGCCGTAGAGGTCGCCAGCCCTGCGTGATGCGATGGCTGCTGCGGGCACATCACTAGCCTGCATCTGTTCAACCGCTGCGGCTGTAGATAGCGATGCTACGGACTGGGCGTTGGGATACTCGTTCTCAAGGTATCGACGACATTGGCCCAACGCTTGAGGGTGCGAGTGGATGGCCTTGATGTCCTCGGCCCGTGTGCCTGGCTTGATGAGCAGGCAGTGGAGGATGGGAACCATGATCTCCTGTTTAATGTGGAGAGTATCCTCTTGGATGAGCAGGTCAAGGGTGTCCACTACCGCGCCTTCCAGGCTGTTCTCAATGGCTGTCACGCCTTCATCCACATCGCCTGAACGGACCGCCTCGATAACGGCTCTGAACGTGGGGTACGGGATGCGCGTGGCCTCGGCGTCGTAGCGTTCTGTAGCTTCTTCTGTGTAGGTGCCAGGGGGAGCCAAATACCCAAGACGCTTCGGCATGCTATCCCTCTCTGCTCAGGACTTCCAGAAGGGCTTCCGCCTGGTCGGCGACGGTGACCGCTACCACCTCGTCATGGGCTTCCAGGAACGTATCGTCGGTTATCGGTTTCAGCGTGCCGTCCCTGCTGACGATGGCCACGATGTTCGTTTCCGGTGGGAGTTGGATGGCACTGAGTTTCTTGCCGGCCACACCGGAGTTTATCGGAATCTCTATAGCGGCGGCTTCACGGTTGCCTCGCACAGGAAGCACATGTGCCGGGGAGTGGGCAGGCAGTTCTTCCTCGATGGCTGCCAACAGGAGTTGTGTGCTGCTGACAATGACATCGATCCCAAGGATGTCGAAGAGGTTCTCATCTTCCGGGTTGTTGATGAGGGTCACGGTCTTGGGGACGTTGAACTGGTGCTTTGCCAACTGGCAGGCCGCCAGGTTGTCCTCGTCTGTGCTTGTGGTGGCGATGAGGATGTCCGCACGAGCGACGCCTGCAGCAGTTTGGATGCTGGGTTCAGACCCGTCACCCTTGATGGCGATGTTGCCGAAATGCGAAATCAGTTCATCCACACGCTTGCCATCTATGTCTACCACGAATACTTCATGGCCTGCGTTGAAGAGCGCTCGAGTGAGGTGGAAACCAACCATTCCTCCGCCGACAACTACGATATACATGGCGGGTTACGGAAGGACCGCTTCCAGGATGAGGGCGGAGGTGACTTTGGTGGAGCTGACGGTAGCCAACCCTAGTTTGCTGTACATCTCCTGACGCTCCGGGTCGCCCACGCGGCAGACCACTTTGGGGACGTTGAAGATGTGCTTCGCCTTCTGCGCAGCCAGGGCGTTTCTGTTATCGCGGTTGGAGACGGCTACAAAAACATCGGCGTCTTGGATCCCTGCCTCTACCAGCTCCTCCTCAAGGATGCCGTCAGAGACCAGGGTAGCGCCTTCCAACTCTCGCAGTTCTTTGGGAAGGGCAAGAAAACTCTCGCCCACGCTGTCCAACACCCTGACGCTATGGCCCTCTTTCCAGAGCGCGGTAACAATCTGGGTACCTATCCGACCACAACCCATGACTACAACGTTCATCGTCGACCTTCAGCGCCGGATGTAGCGACCTCCCTGGCCTTGGAGGTGAATTCGTCCGGCTTGGCTTCCCTGTACACCAATACGGGACAGAGTGAGTGCTCAATGATATACGGCGCTACGCCACCAAGAGTCAAGCTGTCATGACGCCGTTTATAGGTGAGCCCCAGCAGAATCGCATCAACGCTGCGCTCTTGGGCCTCTCGCACAATGGCAGGGCCAGCGTCTCTGGCCTGAAGCATCTCTGTTTCCGTTTTGACCTTGCATGACTTCAGGAACTCTTCCGCGCTGCGCAGGATATCTTCACACTTGGTGACTTCTGAAGGAAGCTCTGCATCTATGGGGTACTGACGAGGAACCTCTATCACATAGAGGAGGCAGATGGAGCCGTGCTCATGGCGCACCAAGTTTGAGGCGAACCGAAGTGTGTCCTGGTCTACTCGCTGCCCCTTAATGGGTAGCAGTAGTCGCTTTATTTGCATTTGGGGCGTTGCTCTTCATACGTTAGTTTTTGACTGAACCATATCAGTCAACACGACTAGATTATGGGCTTTTCGCACTCGCTGCGCAAGAGGATTAATGGACATTACCGCTATGAGGATGTACCCAATTCCTCCCGTGATTCAGCGCGCGAACGTTAGGAGACACCTTCAGCGTGCAGCTTATCCAGCATCTCTTCTTTGCTGGCCAAAACCAGGGTATCGTCTTTCTGGATACGTTCGTCTTCTGAAGGGAGCAGTATCACGTCTCTGCCACGTCGAATCGCCAGGACGGCCAACCCGTACTTGTCTCGCGCTCCAGCTAGTCCGGCTTCTTTCAATGTCTGGTTGACGGTCTGTGGGGAGGCTTTGACCTTGCTGATGCCAAAGTTGGGGCCCACTTCCATGTAGTCCTGCACTTCAGGATGGAAGAGGCTACGCGCAACGTGTTCCCCCGTCTCCTGCTCCGGATGCACGACCACGTCGGCGCCAACGCGTTCAAGGGTCTGCCCGTGGAGTCGTGTCTTGGCTCTGGCAACGATGTGAGGGACGCCCATGCTTTTGAGCAGAACAGTACTCATGATGCTTGCCTCGACGTTGGAGCCGATGGCCACAACGGCCATATCGAAGTTGGGGATACCGAGTTCCTTGAGGACGGCTTCCTGGGTGGCATCGCCCTGTACGGGATAGGTCACCTGACCCATGGCTTCCTGGACTCTGACGGGATCAATCTCCAATGCCAGGACATCGTGGCCCATCTGGTACAACGTATATGCTACGCTGGAACCGAACCGGCCAAGGCCTATGATCGCGATCTGTTGGTTTGCCATAATTCTTCCTTATCCTATTCTAACGCGCTCTTGCGGGTATCGGTAGAGCGGGACACGACCTTCATGGTGGACAAGCGCCAACCCCAAAGCCAACGGCCCTATGCGTCCAATCACCATCGTCACAATGATCAGGAGCCTGCCTATCGTACTCAGGTCAGAGGTTATTCCAGTACTTAACCCTACGGTTCCTACTGCGGAGACGGTCTCGAACAAGAGGCTTATGAACCTGGTCTGGCCACCCTCTGTGCCGGTCAGGACGAATGCCACAACAAACACAAGCAGGATTCCAAGCGCTACGACGGTGATGGCCCTGTGGACCTGGGTTTGCGGCAATTCCCGGCCAAAGGCGTTCACGTGGTCCTTGCCGCGCACCGATGAGAAGATAGTCGCAACAACCACGCCCAACGTATTCAGCCTGATGCCGCCTCCAGCCGATGCCGATGCGGTGCCGATGAACATCAGCCCGATGATGAAGAACAATGTGGCAGGACCGAGAAGCCCGGTGCCTATGGTACTGAATCCGGCGGCACGGGCGGTGATGGACTCAAATACCGAGTGGACGATCTTTTGCCCGAAGGACATGGGCCCCAGGGTGCTGCTGTTGTCGTATTCCAGGGTGAAGACGATGACGGCACCGAGGACCCAGAGCACGACGCTCGCAGCAACGATGATCTTGGTGTCCAGGCTGAACCGCGAGAACCGTTTCACCCGTACCAGTTCAGCCATGACAGCAAAGCTCAACCCACCCAGCATGATGAGCACTGCCATGACTCCAAGAGTGAACAGGTCTTGTTGAAAGACGCTCAGACTGTCTGAGTCAGGGATAGTTGTGAATCCAGCGTTGTTGAAACCACTGACCGCCTGGAAAAGGCCGTGCCAGACGGCTTCCGGCCATCCCCAGTCAAATTTGTTCTGAAACTTTATCGCCAGGAGGACTCCGCCGATGAGCTGAAGAAGCAGGGCAGTGACCATCAGGTTGCGGATCGTACGTAGGATGCCGCCGATACGTGTTGTGCCAAGGCTCTCGCGGAATGCCATACGCTGTGTGAGGGTGATGCGCTGGCCGAGCAGGATGTAGATGAATCCTGCCATGGTCATCCAACCCAGACCACCCACCAGGATCAGCACCCAAATGATGGCCTGTCCCGTTGTGCTCCAGTACACGGGTGTGTCGACGACGATAAGCCCGGTGACAGTTGCTGCGGAAGTAGCGGTGAAGAGTGAGACCATGAACGGCGTCCACTCTCCGGTGGTGTTGGCAAAGGGGAAAAGCAGCAACACAGTACCGATTGCGATAAGAATCGTAAGCCCAAGGAGCAAGGTAAAGGGGGAGTTCAGAAGATGGGGCCGTGCTGCTCTCAGCGGGACGCTGAGGGTTGTAGGGCGAATCTCCTCCGGACGGGGGCGTCGGACTACCTGGTCACCAGGCTTAGGCTGCCAGCCGCGTTGCACGCATCGCTCCTGGTTAGGTTCTGAAATGCTACCATTGAACCAGCAATAAGATTGTGGACTTTTGTCCTCGCTGTTGCAAGTCCCACGCCAACGATATTAGCTTGACAATAATCGTTTCTATGACTAGGATTGCACCTTGTGAATCAGAAATCAAATACTATCTATCGTTGTTGGGAATACCATGTTAATTAGAGACCTGCTCAACCAGGGGACGCCTTCATTTTCGTTTGAGTTCTTTCCACCTAAAACCGATGAAGCCTTCGATACGCTTGTGGAAACGATCCGTGAGCTACAGAAGTTGCATCCCACGTTCGTGTCCGTGACCTACGGAGCTGGGGGCAGCACTCGTCGCAGGACCGTTGACGTTGTGGCCAAAGCGAAACGCGAACTGGGCCAGGAGAGCATGGCCCATCTGACGTGCGTCGGCTCTACCGAAGACGAACTGCGAGATGTCCTTGATGAACTCAAAGCGCAGGGCATTGAGAACGTGCTCCCCCTCCGAGGCGACCCCCCGGCCGGGACCGATGTGTTCGAGAAGACACCAGGCGGGTTTGGCTACGCAAACGAGCTCGTTTCCTTCATCAAAAAGAACTATGACTTTTGTCTGGGTGTGGCCGGCTATCCGGAAGGGCACCAGGAAGCGGATGACTTCGATACAGACTTGGCAAACCTGAAACTGAAGGTCGACGCGGGTGCCGACTTCGTCGTTACCCAGATGTTCTTTGATAACCACTTCTACTTCGACTTCGTCGAGCAGGCAAGGGCGATTGGAATCGATGTTCCCCTCATCCCGGGTATCATGCCGATCCTGAACGTTGAACAGATCAAACGATTCACCCGGATGTGTGGTGCTAGCATCCCAGAAGAGTTGCTGGAACGACTCGAGGCGATCAAGGAAGATGCAGACGCTGTGCGACAGTGTGGCGTAGAGCATGCCGCCAAACAGTGCAGGGAGTTGCTGGAGGGTGGCGCGCCGGGGATCCATTTCTACACGCTGAACCGCTCAACGTCCACGCGAGACATCTTTGAGAACCTCAAGGCAGTAGGGGCTCTCGCGTAAGATTTTGGTGCCCCACCTTCTCTAACGGATAGGCGTTCTTCACCATTTAGGCTACCCTTTAGCTGTGCCTATCGGCATTGATACCCACAAAGGTGAGTCGCATGGAACAACCCACTCCCAAACTTCTTCTTGCTACAGGCAATCCCGGCAAAGCCCGTGAACTGGCAGAGTTGCTGAGGGGTGTGCCCTTCGAGATGGTATCGCTTCGGGATTTGAACCTGCCGACAGAGATCGATGAGCCCGCTGACACCTTCGAGGGGAATGCCATCATCAAGGCGGAATCCTATGCTCGTATGAGCGGACTACTGACGCTGGCCGACGACTCCGGCCTGGAGATCGATGCGCTGAACGGCCAGCCCGGCGTGCACTCGAAGCGGTTCGCCGGCGAGGATGCCACGGACGAGGGTCGCGTCCAGATCGTGCTACAAAGACTCGAAGATGTGCCCAGGGAGCAGCGGACAGCCCGATACCGATGCGTGTTGGCGATAGCAAGGCCGGACGGCGATACCGTAACGTGCGAGGGTATTTGTTCTGGTATCATTGGTCATGAGGTGCGGGGCAGCGGCGGCTTTGGATACGACCCCGTGTTCTACCTGCCGGAGTTCGATAAGACAGTCGCCGAACTGTCGCTAGAAGAAAAGAACCAGATCAGCCACCGCGCAAGAGCTGCCAAGCAGGCAGTCGAGTTGCTTAAAGGGCTGACCAATAGCTAATTAGAATTACCGGACACCAAGGGGAATCGGTACATGCCAGTAGACCAGCTAAATAGGCACCTGAAGGATCTGAGGATATCGGTCACAGACCGGTGTAACTTCCGATGCCCGTACTGCATGCCTGCTGAACTGTACGGTGAGCGCTACCAGTTCCTGCCTAAATCCCAGGTCATGACCTTTGAAGAGATCACCAGGATGGCTGGTATATTCGTGGGATTGGGTGTCACCAAGCTCAGGCTCACGGGCGGCGAACCCCTGGTGCGCACGGAACTGGAAAAGCTGGTAGGTATGCTGTCCGGCATCGATGGTGTAGAAGACATCGCCATGACCACCAACGGCTACCTCCTGGCACAGCATGCACAGACCCTGAAAGATGCCGGGCTCCACCGTGTCACGGTCAGCCTGGACAGCCTGGACGATGCGGTGTTCCGCCAGCTCAACGGCAGGGACTTTGGTGTGGATTCTGTGCTGCAAGGGATACAGAGTGCCGCCGACGTCGGCCTCACGCCTATCAAGATCAACTCAGTGGTGATGAAGGGCGTGAACGACCACACGGTGGCTGACCTGGCTCGTTGGTGTAAGGAGTCCGGGTACATCGCCCGGTTCATCGAATACATGGATGTCGGCAACCTGAACGATTGGCAGTCGGATCAGGTCGTATCGGCGGCAGAGATACTGGAACGAATCGATGCCGAGTTGCCCATTGAAGCCGTGGACCCCAACTACCCCGGCGAAGTAGCGAAGCGATGGCGATACAAGGACGGCAGCGGAGAGGTAGGCGTCATCGCGTCTGTATCCAGCCCCTTCTGCGGCGACTGCACACGGGCACGGCTTTCCACAGATGGCAAGCTGTTCACCTGCCTCTTCGCCAGCACTGGGAAAGACCTGCTAGGACCGATGCGTGACGGTGCAAGCGATGAGGAGATGGCAGACATCATCAGCGGCATCTGGTCACTTCGCACGGATAGGTATTCTGAGTTGCGTGCCTCGATCCAAAATCCTCTATCGGTCGAGGTCAAACCCAAAGTGGAGATGTTCAAGATCGGTGGATGAGGAGCGCGAGGGGCACACCTTCAACCTGGAGGGTGAGTAATGACAGAACTGTACACCGCTGGATCATATAACCGGGAGAAGCACCTGGGCGGCTGGGGCGTGCTTCTTGTTGATAACGACACTCGTACACTGCTCTCCGGTATGGAGGCAGACGCCTCCGCCGACCGCATGGAACTCACAGCTGCAATTTCTGGTATTGAAACGCTCCCTCCCGGCAGTCACCTCACTATAACTAGCGACAACCAGTATCTCGTATACACCATGACTCAGGGTTGGCGACGGTGGCAGGACTATGAGCGCTGGGACCGCCTGGACGGCCTGTGCCGTGAGCGTGTCGTCGACTGGGTTTGGCGGCAGGAGCCGCCAGCACCGCCAGAGAACGAGTTCGTTTGGGCACAGGCAGAGTGGGAGTCCGGCGGCCGTACGGAATCGCCGAAAGCTGCCGAGTTCTTTGGCAAGAAGACCACCGTGGACGTGAAAGAGGCCGAGACACCACCGGATGAGGAGCCTGTTTTGATTGCTGATGAGCCGCTTGATGAGCCCGAATCTCCCGAGTCCCCCGAATCTCCAGAGCCTGCTGCTGAGTTGACGCACCTGGATGCAGAAGGCCACGCCCAAATGGTGGATGTTGGAGGCAAGGCGGTGACGGAGCGCGAGGCGGTAGCCAAAGGCAGTGTTGTCATGCGGCCTGAAACGTTGGCGCTCGTAGCTGCGGGGGAGCTTGAAAAGGGCGACGCGCTCGCAACCGCAAGGATTGCGGGCATCATGGCGGCAAAGCAGGCGCCATCGTTGATTCCGCTGTGCCACCCGATCCCGTTAAGCCACGTCGCGGTGGAGTTGGAGTTGGATGAGGCAGCGTCCACGGTGCACATCACAGCCACGGTACGTACCAATGCCCAGACGGGCGTTGAGATGGAGGCGATGACGGCGGTAAGTGTGGCCGCATTGACCATCTACGATATGTGCAAAGCCGTGGATAGAGGCATCCGCATTGAGGCCGTCCGGCTGGTGCGTAAGACTGGTGGTAAGAGCGGTGACATCATTCTGGAGTGATCAGTTCAGGTAGCTGTCCAGAAGTCGCTGAATCTCGTCGACGTGCACGGCGTAGAAGATGCCTACCACCCGCTGGCCGCCTTCTGTGGTCACCAACACGCTCTGGTTCATGCCAACGACTCTGCCCTGTCCATCCACCACTGGGCCACCGCTATCTCCGGGGTCCATCGCTGCGTCGACCTGAAGACGTCTTCCACCCTGGCTACGAAAGTCCACGATCTGTGAAAGGACTCCGTTCTTCGCTGCGGCTCCCCCGACTGAACCATCGGGGTACGTAGCACGCCCACCTCCAAACCCCAGAACCATAACTTCCTCGCCTATGGATTCGGTGGTAATGGATCGCATTGGGAGAACGTCCAACGAGACGATGCTGGAATTGAACGAGATGAATGCGATGTCCCGGATGGAGTCGGTCTTGACCACGCTACCGGTGAAGGGTGGCAGAAAGGCGCGGCGCACGGTGACCACGTTCTGGGTGCCCACCACATGCTGGTTTGTTGCTATCAATCCTTCAGCAATCACCCAACCGGTGCCTGCGCCGTTACGGGTCTCAATGTAGACGACTGATCCCGCTACTTCCTGGTATACGTCCACAAACGACGCTGCGATGGCGGAAGCCGTTGGAGTAGGTTGCGGTGTTGGCGGGGGCTGAGGGGTTGGAGTAGGCGCCGGCGTTGGTGCGGGTTGAGGAGTGGGCGTGGGTTGAGGAGTGGGCGTGGGTGGGAAGGTGACCGGCGTAGCAGTCGGTAGTGGCGTCGGGATAGGCAACGGTGTGGGGAATGTCACGGGAGTTGCAGTCGGAGGAATGGTCGCAGGGGTCGCCGTTGGTTGGGGCGTTGCCGTGGCGATGCCAGCGATGGCAGTGGCGATCTTAGCCTCGGTTGTCGCGTCGATCTCCTCTGTTGATGGGCCGCAAGCTGCAAGCATGACGAGCAGCATCGCCGCCAACGCAGGGAGCAGTCGAGCCGACGTACGATGCCTCGCCATCAGTCGGAACCCCCGGCTTGCGCCAGCGTTCGCTCCACCTCATCGTTCAGACAGATAGGCGAGGTAGGTGTGCCGTCGGAATCCACCACCAGCCGGTCTGCAATGCTCAGTCTGCCGGATGCAAAGACCTTTAGCGTCTCCAACAGCAATGGGCGTTCACGCCGCAGCCCCTCAGCCCGAATGTGTTGGAGTAGCGGGAGTTCCTCGCCATGCTTCTCCTTGAGAGCGTCGATGTCCTTCCCGGCTACTGCTGCCCACAGGTCATCGAACCCCTGGCCATGGATGGGGAAGCTGACGTAGGAGGCGGGCGGGCCTCGATCCAGGTCTTCTGTGGCGATGTGGATTATCGTTCCGGATTCGGAAGCCCTGTTTTCTATGAGCTCCCAGATAACCTGCTGCCATGTGCCGATGGGGCCGTCCGGCGTAGCGGGATGTAGGTTAAGGGAAACGTGCTTTTGGGCCATTTCCGCGCCAAAAATGAGGCCGTACCCTGCCAGTACGTTGAGGTCTGTGGTTAGCTCCGCCAGCAAGGCCATCACCTCACGGTCGTACGCTTCCCTCACACTGGCCAAGTTCGGCGCGCCCTGCTCCTTGCGGAACCGCTGTGAGGAATGGGTCACGAGGGGGATGTCGTAGCTCTGAACGAGCGTCATATACTCGTCGCTACCGGAGTGCTCACCGGGCTCTCGATTGCAGAAGACGAAGGCGATCTCTGCGTCCAATTCCCCGCGTTGTATGGCGTCAGCGACAACCGAAAGGAGGCCACGTGAACCTCCACCGCGTCCGGTGCTGAACCAGCCAAGGCGAAGCATGCGGTGTCCTTTACCAACGGTGTTGAACGCCACAGTAGTGTGGCAGATTCAGCCCTTGAAGGAAAGAGAACCTGCTATTATTGGCCCACAAATCACCCATAAAACGGAGAAGACATGGCACAGCACCTCACATCTGCTGAAGTAGTCATCGTAGGCGGGGGAATAGCGGGATGCGCCGTGGCTTACTACCTAACGACCCTTGGCGTAAAGCCCATTGTGGTTGAGCGAGAGGGCGTCGCCAGCGCGGCCTCCGGGTTTGCGCAGGGTGGTCTGTACGTCATGTCAGGCGCTGGGCTGGACGGCCCCCTATTTCCCTTCGCCGTTGAGAGCGTGCGTCTGCACCATGAGCTGTACCCGACGCTGAAAGAGGAGACGGGTTTGGACACACTCCTCGCCTCAAAACCCGTGTTGGCAGCGGCCTTGAGCGATGCGGACGTTGCTGAGCTGCAAGCACGGCAGGTCTGGCAGATGGAAAAGGGGTTCACCGCGCAGTGGCTGGACGAAGCTGCTGTCAGGAAAATGGTGCCGGGCATCGGGCCCGAGGTAATCGGGGCACTGGTCACTGAGAATACGTGGGTTCTGGAGAGCGATGTTTTGACGAACGCGCTCATGCAGGCAGCCGAAAAACGAGGCGCTGAGTTCCGCATCGGCGATGTGGAAGGCCTGGAATGGGAAGGCGATCGAATCACAGGCGTTCGATTAGCCGATGGAACAATCGCCTGCCGAAACGTGGTGCTGGCCCTTGGCCCATGGTCGGCGCACCTGAAAGACTGGATCGGCGTAGATGTCCCGGTGCAGCCCATTAAAGGAGAGATATTACGATTACGTTCGGAGCACCCTCCGGCGATGCCGCACATCGCCTGGCACGACAGCTACATGGTCAAGAAACCTGACGGTCTGCTGTGGGCTGGCACAACAGAGGACGAGACGGGTTTCGATAGAGAACCTACGGCGTCGGCTGTACAGCGGATATTGGCAGGAGCTGCGCGCATCTACCCGGCCATCGTTGATGCGAAGATCGAGGCACACACTGCCTGCCTTCGCCCTGTGACGCCCGACAACGCTCCGATCATTGGAGCAGTGCCTGGCAAGCAGGGTGTGTACATCGCCACCGGTGGAGGACGCAAGGGCATCCTGTCCGGCCCGGCTATCGGGAAGTCGGTGGCGGAGATCATCGTTCATGGCAAGACCGATCTACCTGCAGCGCCTTTGGGGCTGGACCGCTTCATGTAGGACGACCCTTAGGGTCTTTGGCTGCATGGAGGAGTTCAACGTGAAGCGTCTATATAACGTAGAGGTTGCCAGCTAGATCAGAATAAAAGGTGCAACGTCAGCCTGGACCCAGGGCCAAGCCTTGGCTGGTTGGCGAATAATGCGGGCTCAGGTAGACTGAGAGTTACAGGCGTGTATCGCCTTTATAGGAGCAACAAGTGCGAATCCTGCTGATAAACGGGCCTAACTTGAACGCGCTGGGTCAACGCGACCCCACTCTCTACGGCACTATGACGCTGCCGGAGATCGAGGCTGCGGTGGTCGCTGGTGGCGAGGAGCTAGACACGGAAGTCGTGTGCTTCCAGTCCAACAGTGAAGGCGCGATCGTCGATTACATCCAGGAACAGACGCCGAACGCTCAGGGGATCATCATCAACGGTGGCGCACTGAGCCACTATGGCCTTTCGTTGCGAGATGCTCTGTCTGACACCGGTTTGCCGGTGGTCGAAGTCCATCTTTCCAACATCCACGCCAGGGAGTCATGGCGACAGCGTTCCGTCACGGGTAGCGTGGCCAAAGGGGTCATTGCAGGCCTGGGCTGGAGCGGCTATATGTACGCCCTAGACTACCTGGTCACCGAAATTACACAGGGGAGCGGGCAATGAACAATCGATTGGAACGGTTACGAACCAAACTTTCCGAGAATGATTTGGATGCCATTTTCGTGTCCTCGCCGGAAAATCGCCGGTATCTCTCTGGCTTCTCCGGCTCAGCCGGGTTTCTGATCATCAGCAAAGACGCCGCGGTGTTGGCTACAGACTTCAGGTACGTGGAGCAGGCAGGACAGCAGTCGCCTGACTTTAGAGTGCACCGCATCAGTGGCGGGATGACCTGGTTGCCGGAACTCTTTTCCGAGCTTGGCATCAAGCGTGTGGGATTTGAGAGCGGAGACCTGACCGTTGCCGGACATCAGACCATCATCAACGTGCTCAAGGATGATGCGGTGGCCAAAGAAGTCAGCATGGTGAGCACATCGCAGTTCATTGAACCGCTACGGATGGTGAAGGAGCCGGAGGAGCTTGCCCTGATCACCAGGGCTATGGAGATTTCCGACCACGCATTCCAGGTTGTTACACCGTTGATCGAGGTTGGTGACACAGAGCAGTCCGTGGCCTGGAAGATGGAAATAGTAATGCGTGAAGCGGGCGCCGAGGCGCTGGCGTTCGAGACGATTGTGGCTTCTGGCCCAAACTCGGCAAAGCCGCACCACCACCCTTCAGACCGAAAGATCCAAAGCGGTGAACCGATAGTCATCGACTTCGGTGCACGGTACGAGGGTTACAACAGCGATATGACCCGTACTATTTGCTTAGGCGAGCCAGACGAGACGTTCCGCATCGTGTACGACACGGTGCTGGCAGCGCAGATGACTGCCTCAGTCACGGTGCTTCCGACCATGACCTCCGGGGAGGCCGACGGCATCGCGCGAGAGATCATTGAGAACGCGGGCTACGGTGAGCAGTTCGGCCACAGCTTGGGCCACGGCATCGGACTGGCTGTGCATGAATACCCTCGAGTCGGCCCACGCTCTGACGATCCCTTGGTGGATGGCACGGTCTTCACCATCGAACCGGGTATATACATCCCTGGTTGGGGCGGCGTCCGAATAGAGGACACGGTCATCATGGAGGGTGGTAAGGTACGGTCACTGACCACATCGCACAAGAACGAAAACCCAAGGGCATAACCAGGATTTAGTCCTGGACCTAAATGACCTGACGGTTACCCAAGTGAAGCCTAATCTAGGCGAGACGACCACGGAGCAGCGCCAAGGAGAAAAAATGGCAGAGACGATCAATTACAACGAGATCCGCAGAGGGCTCAACATTGAGTTGGACGGAGACGCCTACCAGATCGTTGAGTTCAAACACGTCTACATGCAGCAGCGGGCCCCAACGCTGACACTGAAAGTGCGCCAGCTTCGTACGGGCAAGATGTTTGAACGGAACATGCCGGGAAGCCAGCGACTTACCGTGGCGGACGTGGAAGAAAATGAAGCCCAGTACCTCTACAACGATGGTCAGGCCTATATCTTCATGGACAATGAGACCTTTGAGCAGTTCCCGTTGACCGATGCGCAATTGGGAGACCAGTCCAAGTACCTGAAGGAAGGCGAGAACATCACCGTTGTTTCGTTTAAAGGCGACCCTGTCAGCGTTGAGCTCGCAATGACTGTGGAGCTTGAGGTCACGGAGACGGCCCCGGCGTTCAAAGGCGATACCGCCCAGGCGGGCCGCAAGCCGGCGACCCTCTCCACCGGCGCGCAGGTCAAAGTGCCAATGCACATCGTCACGGGCCAGACGGTGAAGGTGGACACAAGGACCGGGGAGTACCTGTCGCTGGTCTCCTAGCAGCCAGGGTGAACCCTGGACCCAAGCTGATCGTGTTTATCCCATTCGATTCTGTGGATTCCTAAAAGCATAGCGCTCCTCGTCCCATCATCCTGATTGAGCACAAAACATGCCTGTTTACACCGTCTCTCAAGTCACCCGCTACATCAAGGAGTCCCTTGAACGGGACTCTCTACTGGCAGACCTGTGGGTGAGCGGTGAGGCCTCCAACGTCGTACGTTCTGCTGCTGGGCACACCTATTTTTCCCTGAAAGAAGAGAACACAATCCTGCGCTGCGTCATGTTCAAGGGCGGCAGCGGCGGCGAGCACATCCTTGATGGTTCAGCCATCTCCCTCCACGGCAGGGTGTCCGTGTACGAAGTGCGAGGCGACCTCCAGTGCATCGCAGACCTAGCGCGACCGGAGGGTATGGGCGAGCGTTACCTTGAGTTGGAACGATTGAAGGTCCAGCTTGAAGCTGAAGGCCTCTTTGAGCAGAGTCGGAAACGACCCATCCCGTCCTTTCCCCAACGCGTGGGGGTCATCACATCGCCGACGGGCGCGGTGTGGCACGATATCCAAAACGTGGTTGGGCGTCGATACCCGCTGGTCGAGCTGGTCATGGCACCGTGTCAGGTACAGGGCGACAACGCTGCACCCACCATCATCGAGGCGTTTGACGCAATGAACGAGGAGCCCGACATCGATGTGGTCATCCTTGCGCGTGGCGGTGGCTCGACTGAGGAGCTGTGGCCCTTCAACGAAGAAGCTGTCGCTCGGGCGATCTACGCCAGCAAGTCGCCCATCATCAGCGCCGTAGGCCACGAGACCAACGTGACCGTGGCTGACATGGTGGCAGACCTGCGAGCGCCAACACCATCAGCCGCTGCGGAACTGGCAGTGCCTGACGCTAGAGAGTTGAATGAACGGGTCATATTCAATGCCCGTGCACTGTATCAGGGCGTGATGCAGGAAATCGCCAACAGGGCGAGTGGCGTCCAATGGAGTCTATCGCGCATGGAGATGCGTAAGCCGGACACGACGACTCGTCGACAGCAGGTGGACGACTTACTTCAGGGGTTGGTGTTGCGTCTGGGGAACGCACTGGCCCTTCACAAGCAGCGATTGGTGGGCTTGGACCAACGGTTAGGTGCATTAGATCCGGCAGGAGTGCTGCGAAGAGGATACGCCACAGTCAGCAGGGTGGACACCAGTGCAATCGTTTCTGACCCGTCGCAGGTAGCCCCCGGCGATTCCATCCACGTTCGAGTGTATCAGGGCGAATTCGATGCCAAGGTAACAGGCGATGAGAAGACGTCAAAGTAGGCCGTCGGGCGGGAAGCTTGGCAGGTTCCTGGACGGAATAATCGCTGTCCTGATAAAGGCGATGATTGCCTGTATCGCCATCGGAGCGGCAATGGTAGTCATATCAGAGTTCTATGAGCCCGCCCTTGGCAGGTGGTCGGTCTTCGTCGCTGCCCCTTACGTCCTGATCATTCCCGTGTATTTCGCCAAGTTCCTCCTGAAGTTATATGAGCGGACAGCACGTAGCTTTCTGAAGCACCGGTGACCTTTGACGAGTCTGGACATTGGTGTGTGAAAGTCATAACATACTTTTGACACCACTGAACGAATCAAAGGAGACTCCGCATGTTGCTACGCACCCCCATCGTTCTCTTGACCCTACTGGTCGCTGCCATCGCACTGGTGGCCGCTTGTGGGAACTCCGGTGGGAGCGTGGTTGCGCAGCCTACTGCCCTGGCTCCCCTTGGCGATATAACGCCCATCACGGCTGAACCCGGCGATTCCGATGGCGAACCAGCCACCCAGGAGCCTGCTCCCAGCGGTGGCGTTGTAGTTCCGGCGGCCTTCATCACCACCTGCGGCGTCTGTCACACGGTTGCAGACACAGGCGCTGGCGGCCAAGTTGGCCCTGAGCTGACCCACATCGGTAGTATCGCATCCACTCGCACAGGCCTGGACGCAGAGGCCTACATCAGGGAGTCTATTGAAGACCCAGGCGCCTTCGTAGCACCAGGCTTCGCACCAATCATGCCCGGAGGACTTGTCGGCAGCCTTGGCGGGGACTTCGAAGCGGTGGTTGCGTACCTGGTGAGCCTGAACTAACCCCAAGCGTCACCGGGCTACTTAAACGACCCAAGCACCCACGTCTTACTGCCTATTTCCTATGCTTGGTGTGCTACACTCTTCCCCTAACTGTATTCCTGCGGTATCCACCCTATGGAGCGTACTGTATGGCAGGTCGAACCACCGGCGACAAGCCCGACGAGAAACAGACCTTTGAGGCTGCGTACCAGCAGCTTGAGGACACTGTGCAGGCGCTGGAAAGCGGTGGCCTATCTCTGGACGAGGCAACGAAGCTGTACGAAGAGGGCACCAAGCTGGCTAAGGCGTGTAATGAGCTTCTGAACGCTGCCGAGCTGCGGATATCTCGTTTGCAGACATCGGTGGGGGAGCAGATGCGCTTCGTTGACGGCGACTCCGACAACGAAGACTCGGACGATGACGAGGACGATGCTTAGCTCTGGCGGGACTAAAGCCGGGACGATGCACTAGCACATCGAATCGACCTGACCTCCACATCGAACAGCAATAAGGGGATAGCATTGCGCGCTGACTTCCACATGCACACCCACTTCTCCAAAGACTGCACCACATCGCCACAACGGTTGGTGGATAGGTGCTTGAAGGTGGGGTTGGGCTGCATTGCGGTGACGGACCACAACACCATCAGAGGCGGCATGGAGGTTGCAGCGATTGCGCCCTTCCCGGTCATTGTGGCCTCTGAGATCAAGACGACCCACGGGGAGATCACGGGGCTGTTCCTGACGGAGGAGATCCCTCGCGGGCTGTCGCCTATGGAGACAGTGGAGCGTATAAAGTCGCAGGGCGGGCTGGTGTCCATTCCCCACCCCTTCGACAAGGTGCGGAGCAGTGTGATCACTGACGATGCGCTGGAAGAGGTGCTCCCCCACGCTGACATCATTGAGGCGTTCAACGCGCGGAATGTGTTCCGAGGCGCCGACGAACGAGCGAGGGTTGCAGCGTCTACCCACGGTCTGGTGATGACGGCTGTGAGCGATGCCCACCATGCCCTGGAGCTTGGCCGGACGTATACGGAGATGCCTGAGTTCGATGGGTCGCCTGCAGGGTTTCTTGCCGCACTGAAAGAGGCATCGCTGCACCCAAGCCCGCCGCCGTGGTGGGGTCAGGTGCTGATGCATGGCATAACCACGTTCAACAAGGGGCTGCGTCGCGTCGCTCCCTGGACTCGGCGAGGCTGAGCAGGGCGAGGCCCTTGACCCACAAGGCTCAACACCCCCATCCTGACTCTCCCCCACGAGGGAGGGGATTGAGTTTACGGTTATCCAGAACCGGACCCGTTATTCCCAAACCCCTGCTTGTGAGGCAAACCACTCGCATTTCGACGTTAATCGTCGTTTATTGCGTTGGCCTGCATTGATTTAAACCAAGTCCGTGATAGATGCCATCACCATAGAGGCTACGCTTTTCACAGATAGCTCCTGTACGACCGTACATGAAAATTAGCGATAAATTCCCGCGAACTACATGAATCCGATTAATTTAAAAGTTACAAAGCGAATTAAAATATACTATTCCTCTAAAGTCAGTAAAATAGTAAAATAGCGAAATAATTTAACGTAGTCACAATTTTCAATAGTTAATCTAAACTAAAGGTGACGATAGTTGACAACAATAAGTTCTTCTGCTAATTTACACCGCCGAACGGACACTTAATCTGGACAACATCAACCTGGGGAGGGTACGATGCAAAATTCGAGACGAGGTCTATTGCCAACGATGTTTGTATTGTTGGCTTTTGCGTTGGTATTTGGAGCGGCATGCTCCAGTGGAGACGATGATGTCACCACGACGTCGAGTTCGGGTACTGCCGCCGAGCCCGCAGCACCGGCAGCCGCCCCTGCAGCAGCAGCAGCAGCGGCAGCACCAGTAAAGGTAGCAGTTTCTGGAATTGGAGCTCAAGAAGCAGCCCCTGCGGCCGCACCCGTTGCACGAAAGGCGGCTGTTAGTGCAGCCCCGGTTGAGGCAAAGGTAAACAGAGTCATTTTTGGTCTCATTACCCCTTCTACAGAGCATTACACGCCGGCGAAGCAGGGGCCTCCGACCTCTCAGCCGCTTACTCCAATGTATGAATACCTGGTGGGAATGGACCCCGTGAGTGGTGCACTCATCCCGCAGTTGGCAACGGAGTGGGAGGTTGATGCGGATGGAAAATCCTGGCGTTTCAAGCTCCGTAAAGGTGTACAGTTCCACAATGGATGGGGTGAGTTCACTGGCAAAGACGTGAAGCACACCTGGCAGGAGATTGCTGCAGATGACGCCCTTCATGGAAACCATGGCAGCTTTAAACGGTTTGTATCAGATGTTGAAATCGTCAATGACTATGAGGTTGTCTTCCGGGCGCCGAACCCGACTGCCGACCTGTTCATCCTGACGAGCGAGTTGTCCCAAAGTTTGTTGATACAGAGCAAGGACCACAGAGACGCAGCAGGGCTGCCAACGTTGGGTTCAGGTGAAGGACCTACTGCGGGCACCGGCCCATATCGTTTTACAAAAGGAGTCCCTGGTTCTTTGATTCGGTACGAGCGGACGCCCAGTAAACATTGGCGCATGACACCGGACTTCCAAGAGTTGGAAATCCGGTGGATGCCTGAAGCTTCCACCAGGCTTGCCGGCTTGCTGGCAGGGGAGATCCACCTAACCATTATTCCTCAAGACAACGTGGAGCAGGCGAAGAAAGCCGGAATGAAATTGGTTACTGGCAATGTACCGGGCCTCCGAACCTTCTTCTCAATTCGCTGCTGTGTGCGGCTGCCTGCTGATCTAAAGAATCGACTCAAGCAGCCTGCATACGATGCCGCATTTAAGTATCCGGACGCTCCTATGCAGGATATCCGAGTACGTGAGGCCATCAATCGCGCAATTGACCGAGACGCCCTAAACACTGCATTCTTTGGCGGCAAGGGTGAGACAATGGTGCTCAATAACTTCCACCCCACACGCGAAGGATGGAATCCATCTTGGGCAGAGCGGTTCGAATCACTCTATGGATATGACCCCGCGAAAGCCAAGGCGCTCTTGGCTGACGCTGGCTATGGCCCTAACAATGTCTTGGAAATAGGACTACAGTCCAAGAACCTGTCTCACTACTCCGGATCTCTTGATGTTGTTGACGCAACAGTCGAGTACCTCCGTGCCATAGGAATCAAACCTAAGCTCATTGTCCAGGATTCGGCTACGGAAAGCGCTGAGGGTAGGGCCTTCAAGCAAAGCAACCGTTTGACCATCACCGGGACTAGCTCTCACCTGCTACTGGGCATCCGGGTTTATGCCACCCATTCCACACCTAGAACAGGAAACCCGGAGTGGGGTGATACCGACAAGCTCTTCATTGATATCCGTGGAACACTGGATCCTGTAAAGCAATTGAAGTGGCTCGACGAATTGGGAGAGTTGACGTTCCTTCGTTACCAGACAGTTCCGCTGTTCTGGCTCCCCCCGGAAGCGATAGTCAATCCTGATATTGTCAGTGACTACATCTTCCCGGGCGCTATCACCAGCACATGGACGCACCTTGAATTCATCAAGGCCGCCCAATAGGGAGAAGTACACAGAGTTTGGGCAACCCGGGGGAGATGCCCACTTAACATAGCTAGCTTGGTACCCTCCATCTAGATGATGAGACCTCTCGTTCACGGGAGGCCTCATTGTGTCTGGGGCAAGGGTGAGCGCCCCCCAACAACCTAAAGGCTAACGCGACAACAGCTCTAATCGTATTTGAATAATGACTATTGGTGCATACTGACGGCGGAAGTAGAGGAGGTTCATCCTCATGCCGGAAGAAGTGCCTGACCTATATGAAGTCCTGAGTGTGCAACGGTGGGCGGATCAGTCGCTTATCGAAGCGCAGTATCAGCGAAAGCACGATGCCTACGTTCAGGCTGGCCAGGACACGGAGGAGCTTGAAGAGGCGTATGCCATCCTCTCTGACCCGGAGTCTCGCGCCGAGTACGACGATATGCTGTTCTCGTACGACGCCGAGGTGTTTGACGACGAGTTGGAAGCAGAGGGCATAGAGCGCAGTGGCAGCAGCTGGAGCTTCATGAAGATTGCCAGTTGGGGGTTTTCTGCGGTCATCTTGGTCAGCCTCCTCAGTGGGATCGTTGGGAGTATCGTCGGTGGTGGTGGCGGGACACCCGCCCCGGCTCAAACAGCAGGGGTTGTGAGATCAACCGAGCCCCCTCGCAATTTTGGACAGGTCAGCACGTTCGAGCTACGCGATGACGAGTGCTTCAACGAGCCCAATGCACTGACTACCTTTGATTCTGCGAAGCCAATGACGATTGTCCCCTGTTTTGGCGCGTACGATTACAGGGTGCTGAACACCATTGCTACTACGCTGAACGGTATTATCCCGTTGGAATCCTATTTTGGTCAGCAGGCAGCCACCCACTGCGATGACAGGACGGACGTGTACTATCTGCCGACTGAGGTGAGTTGGAATCTTGGTGATCGGACGATCTTGTGCCTTCAAGCGTATTCGGGTTAAGCCCCCCAAAGAATCTCAGCCACATCAGCCACAGCCTTAAGTTTGCGTCGCTGGTCGTCGGGGGTGATGTTGTTGCCGATGATCGACGTTGCGAAGCCGCACTGAGGGCTAACGCCAAGCTGATCGATGGGGAAGCATTCGGCTGCGTCGCTGAACCTTCTGAGGAGGTCCGTCGGCGACTCACGGTCGGATCGCTTCGTGGACGCGAGACCGAGCACTACCGTCTTGTCGTCGGGCACGCCTCGCAAAGCCTCGAAGGTACCGGAGCGGGCGTCATCGTACTCAAGCATCAATCGCTCGGCAGACGTCGCGGCCAGCACGGGAGCCACCAACTGCTCGTATCCACCCGTCGTCAGCCAACGGCTGCCCTGATTGCCCTTTCAGAGGTGCAGCGCAAAGGTGACGTCGGGCCAGCCAGCCATGACGGCGTTGTCCAGCGCCACGCCCTGGGCCAACCAGTCGCTCGCGCTCATACCCTGAGCGGCGTAGAAGTCAGCCCACGCGGGGTCAAGCACCAGCGGGTAGTGGGGCGCGTCCAACTGGATGTAGGTTGCGCCAAGGGCCACCAGGTCTGCAATCTCGTCACGCATCACGTTGGCAACATCGCCCAGGAAGGCGTCAATGGTGGGGTAGGCCGATGTGGAGTGCTGTGGCGACCAGAAGTTGGCGAAGAGGTTAGGGCTGGGTAGGGTGATTTTAGGTAGGGATGTAGCGGCTTGTTTTAGATAGGCGAACTCATGGGCAGCGAAGGGGCGAGTGCGCTTCAGTTTCCCAGTGACCCCGAGGGTGGACGGTCTGGGCGTGGATAGATCGCCGATATGGTCATCGCCGTGCCAATTGCCCCACAGGAACGCGTTGATATCGAATTCTCCGAAGCCTTCTACGGCCTCTGGCAACCCACTCTGGAATGACAGGCGACGCATCTCGCCGTCGGTCACGATGTGCAGGCCAGCGTTCTGTTGGAGCGCTACAGCATCGTCGACCGCCCGGTCCTCGATGCACTTGAACTCGGCGGGCGACATCGCACCACTGGCCAGGGCGTCGCGGGCGTGCAGCAACTCCGGCGGTCGCAGCAGGCTGCCAACGACATCGCCATGCGGGAGCAAGGCTGAGCCTTGACCCGTATCCCTGCGGTTAACCACAACGCTGAGCCTTGACCCCGACTACCTGATCGTTCATTCATGCTCCTTGATAGTGTGGCTCTATGGTATATCGCGTGACCCGTGGCATAAAGAACAGGCCACCCCTATTGCTTAGAGATGGCCTATCATGATTTCGGTTGAGGTGCTGCTACTGGGCGACAGCCTGCGCTTCCTGTGTTGCGCCTATCGGGCGGGCTTTATCCGTTGGAGGCAGCTTGACGAACTTGTGGCCGGTGCGCCACTCAGTCACGATGTTCTTGGGGCTGGAGCCGTCGCAACCAAGCTTCTGTCGAAGGTGCTGGATGTGCACTTTGAGCTGGTTGGTGGTGGCGTTGTTATCGGGACCCCAGACGTGGTTCAAAAGTATTTGGTGGGGAACAACCTGCCCCGCCTTCTTCACCAGATGGAAGAGGATGCGGAACTCAATGGGGGTAAGTCGAACGTACTCCCCGGCCAACCATATCTCCCTGGCTTCAAGGTTGATGGAGAGATCACCACTGACAAACGGGCCGGTGATGGGGTCTTCTCCACTGCCGCTGATCCTGCGCATGACTGCATGGGTGCGGGCCAGGAACTCAATGTGGCTGAAGGGCTTGGTAATATAGTCGTCCGCGCCTGCTTCAAGACCCTTAGGGTGCCTGCTCCCTGACGGTGGGCGTTAAGCCCAGACGGCTTTGCCTCGAGGTAGTTGACCGCTATCGCCCAGACCCTTCAACCACTTACTGGTGATATCCCAGACTTCCTTCCGGTGTTCGCTGTAGAAGTGGTTTGCGCCTTCCACGTACTCGAAAGTGAAGTGGTCGAACTCCCCTGCTAGCTTCTGCAACTCTTGTGGCAGGCCGAGGAACGGGAACTCCCCCAAAGGCTCCGTAGTGCCGATGTATGACAGGAGAGGCATCGACACAGATGGGATGTGCTTGACGATGTCGTACTGCTCTTCCGGGCCGTACTTGTCGATGTAGGTGCCTGCGCTAACGAGCAGCGGCACCGGGTACTGCACTTGTATTAACTGCTCCGGGTGGCCCGCATCGATGTGGCTCTTGGCGATGTCGATGGTCTCCTGGAAGCGCTTACCTATATCCTTCACCTCGCCCCAGTTCTCTGTGCCGGCGTACATGCCGTAGCTGAACCGTGGCGGCGACGCGGCGATGACACACTGGACTCGGAAGTCATTTTCCATGGCGGCATGGTAGATGGTCTTGACCGCGCCCAGGCTGTGGCCCCATATGCCGATGCGCTCATAGCCGGCCTGCTGAGCGAAATCGATCCATGCTTCCCAGTCGGCGCGTGAGCTATCGATGACCTCGTACGCGGCACCGAGCTTGACGCGCTCGCCATTCATGGTCGCCTGGCTGATGGGGTCGTGACCTCGATTGTTGACGCGTATGGCAGCGCACCCGTTCTCGGCAAGCCACGGGCCCCAGTCCTCGAAGGGGCTGGCTCCGTAGAAGTTACCCGCTACACCGTGGTGTAGGATCATGACGTCTACCGGAAACTGCGATTTACCGGGCGATGCGGGCTTCAGCCAGGAGCCGTCCAAGCGTACGCCATCTTTGGTGCGTACATTCACTAATTCAACACTCATCTGTCATGCCTCCCCAATAATTGCGTCGCATGATAGCAGACTCTATTCTATAAAGAGCAAACGACCCGAAGGGACCCGTTGACATCGCCTAGCTGCGTGGGCAGACTGTGGGGCAATCTACAGGAAATGAGCGCGCAATGAAGTTTGGACTGTTTTACGAGTGGCCTAACCCGGAACTGCGTGATTGGAAGACCCTCTTTGATGAGGGAATGGAGCAGATCCAGTACTCGGAGGAGATGGGGTTCGATTACTGCCTGGTTGCGGAGCACCATTTCTCCAACTACGGAAACTCGCCTGCGCCGCTGTTGCAAGCCATGGCCATCGCAGAGCGCACCAAACGCATCAAGATAGCTACAGCCGTGCTGGTGCTGCCTATCTGGAACCCGCTGCGACTGGCGGAAGAGGTGGCGGTGCTGGACAACCTATCGAACGGCAGGTTCATCTGTGGCATCGGTCGAGGCTACCAGCCCCACGAGCTTGCTCGATTCGATGTGACGGTGGAGGGCTCTCGACAGCAGTTCCTGGAGTCGCTCGACGTGATGATCAAGGCGTGGACTGAGGACGAATCGTTCACGTACGACGGCGAGTACATCAAGATACCCAACGAGACGGTGGTGTGGCCCAAACCCCTGACCAAGCCCTATCCGCCGCTGTGGGTGGCCGGCACCAGCGTGGAGACGATGCAGCTTGCGGCCAAGTGGGACATGATGCCCATCACTACGGGCCTGCTGGGCGCTGGCGGCGTGCGCTCCCACCTGACATCGTTTGTGCAGGCGTTGAAGGCGGAGGGGAAGGACTACCACCGCCCAGATCTTGGCTTGCAATCGATCACCCAGGTTGCCGCAACGGACGCCGAGGCTCTGGAGGAGTTGGACCAAGCTCGATGGCAGATACGTGCCGGTCGTGCATTGAACCGGCTCGAGGTCACCAACGGGCGCGTGTCAGCAGGCCCGTTCGAGGGCGAGCTGGACGAGAAAGGCTTGCAAGAATCGTTGTTCTTCGGGAGCCCAGACACGATCATCAAGAAGTTCCAGCAGGCGGCGCAACTAGGCGTGACACATGTGAGCAACTGGATGATGTTCGGCAACATCACACACGAGAAGATCATGCGCTCCATCAAGTTCATGGGCGAAGAGGTCATTCCGGCGATGAAGGACGTGGAGCCGCCGATGGAGCTGTACGACGAACTGGTGAACGCGCCGGCAGTGACCACAGCGGAGCTGCAAGCAGCCCGATTCCGTGGGCCTTCCCCCTCAGACGTGACCTAGCCAGGGCGCAGCCCTGGACCGATATGCCCGCGGGAGCCTGAGGCTCCTTTGCTCCCTGACGGTTATCTGACATAGTTGGACACTATCCGGGCTATGGTATCTAAACGCAATAACCCCAAGAGGAAAATCAGTGGATGAAGCCCCTGCCCCAGTGACCGAGCACAAGGCCAGACGCCAATACTTCAAGACGTTTGAATCGCTGCAGTTCCGTGACTACCGCTTCTTATGGGCCGGCACGTTTGCGGCCAGCGCAGGGCAATGGCTCCAACTGGTCGCTTTGAGCTGGCTGATCTTTGACCTGACGGGGTCTGCTGTCCAGCTTGGGGCCGTCAATGGGATCAGGCTGGTTCCGTTCCTTTTTGCAGGGCCTATAGGGGGCGCGGCCGCTGATCGGTATGACCGCCGGATACTGCTGGTCGCCTCTCATCTGTTCCTTGCAGTCACGGGACTTGTCTTTGCCATCGATATCGCAGTGGGTGCCCTGGAGATATGGCATATCTACGTGTTTACGCTGGTGGGCGGCCTGGGATTCACCTTTGGAAACCCCATCAGGCAGTCGCTGATACCGCAGCTGGTGCCGCCAAGCTACATGATGAACGCCATCGCCCTGGGGTCCGCAGCATTCAACGTCAGCAGGGCCATAGGACCGGCGGTGGCCGGACTCCTCATCGCGACGGTTGGGGTTGCAAGCAACTTCTTCATTCAGGCTGGCTTCTACGTGGTGGTGGTTGTTTTGCTGATGCAGATCAGGAATTTTGGTGAACAGGGCGAATCGTCGAAGGAAGGGCCCGCCGATTCGCTCTGGGGAAAGCTGGCGGAGGGCATCCGATACGCAACGCGGGAGCGGCTGGTGCTCCTGCTGCTGGCGCTTACGCTGGTGCCTAGCTTGCTACTGATCCCGTACACCGCAATGGTGCCGGTGTTTGCGGAGGAAGTCTTTGATGTTGGGCCCAAAGGGCTTGGCTACCTGTTCTCATCCGGCGGAACGGGAGCACTGGTGGGGACGTTGATAGTGGCATCCCTTGGCAATATTCAGTGGAAGGGTTGGTTGCTGGTGGTCAGCGCTCTGGGGTGGGGCATCAGCGTGACGCTGTGGGCATTGACTCCCTGGTTCCTTGTATCCCTGGCCATGATCTTTCTGGTGGGTGTCACCCAGATGACGTACCTGACGACGAACAACACGATTATCATGACAATCGTGCCGAACGAGTTCCGGGGCAGGGTCATGAGTCTGTGGATGCTGGACTTTGGGCTGGTGCCCATCGGTACGGTTGCTGCGGGGTTCCTGGCAGAGTGGATAGGTGCGCCGAAGGGTATTGCCATCATGGCGGCGGTCGGTTTTGTGTTCATGGCTGTTATGTTCGTCTTCTTCCCGGTGCTCAGGCGGATTCGCTGAGAGCCTTAGACCCTTTTGCTCCTGCGGTTGCCTAATGCGATCGGTTTGAGTCCTTTCCTGACGCCTTTGCTATCTTCGTCTGGTCGCTCTCTGGGAGCACGTCCCTATCCTGGTTGAGTTTCCAGTCGGGCATAGGTGTCTCAGCACCTACGTGGGGCACGAAGTGTGACCGCTCTACCAGTTGCATCTTGTGGATGTATCGAGGGCAGTTGGGGAACACTTCCTGAACGCTGACCCGCACAATGAACTGCGCTTCCGGGTACTCAGCCATCAGCGGGTCGTCCCAATCCACCGATGCCTGGCCGTTCAAACGCATGCGACGCTGGTTTTCGAAATCGATGAACAGCATGCCAACGCTGCCTGTTTCCAGTACGTTGCCCATGGACATGTACATGCCGT